>CAZWVY010000050.1:0-18860 GCA_964637105.1 uncultured Sangeribacter sp.
TGCCACTGCAGTTTGGAGATATATACGTTCCCGAAAACTTCAATACGGAATTTGCGCCGCTCAAGGAGAAGATTGAATCGCTTATAAATCTTTCGCGCAGCGCGGGCACTGAACGCCGCTATGCGATTCCTAACAATAAGCTGATGCGCATCTGTCTGCTCGCCGGCTTGTCGACTCCCGGCAAACGAGATGAAGCCATCGTCGAGACTATGAAGCTGCAAGCGGGCAACCGCTTTGTGCCGAGCTTCTTTACGCATCAGGAATTATCGCCCCTATACTCGGCTCTGATCAAATTGCGCTATCACGACAGTTCGCTTGACTTGTCAAACAACCGTGTGCTTTCCCGGATTATCGGAGCTGAGATGTATCGCGGACGCGACCTGCTGCTATCTGATAACAACCTCGAAAACTATCTCTTTTCGCAGGGTGGAGGCAGGGCGGCTCTGGCCAAGGATATTCCGGCCCTCAATCTCCTTATCGGAGATTACGGCGACGCCGAAATGGAAGCGACCCTCGACATTAACAGCCGCGCCATCACCAATGCTCAGATAATAATAGCCGGAGCCACCGGCTCGGGCAAGACCAATCTTCTCGCTGTGCTCATGCAGCAGATACGCTCAATATCCTCGGAGAGCGCTTACCCGGTCAACTTCCTCTTGTTTGACTACAAGGGGGAGTTCAGCGACATTCAAAATAATCACTGGCTGGGGCTTTTCGATGTGGACCGCTCCTGCATCCTTGACCCTATCGAGCGACCTCTGCCCTTCACGCCGTTCAAGGACTTCACCGGGCGCCCCATCAACGAAATCAACCTCTATTCGACCGAAATGGCTTCGGCTCTCGCTTCGCTCGACCGACTGTCGCCCAGCTCGAACATGAGCAACCGGTTGAGCGAGGCAATCGTGGAATGTTACAATCGCACCGGGGGCGTCCCGATCACATTCACCGACATGCTCAAGGAGTATCAGTCGCGGATGAAAGACCCCGACAAGGATGATTCCATTTCATCAATCCTCAAACAGCTCGACCGGGCCCATATCTTCGACACCGAAGACAAAGCCGACCTTGTCGGCGAAAGCTTCATCGTCAAGATGGACGGCTACCCCAAGGATGGCCCGATTGCCAAAGCAATCGTGTACTTCCTTATGTCGAAACTCAACAATGTATATGAGCAGCTTGACAAGCAGGCAGTCAATGACGAAGTGGTGCAGATACGCCACTTCTCAATAATCGACGAGGCGCACTACATGCTGAGTTTTGACAACAGGCCGCTCCGCAACCTTATCGCGGTAGGCCGTAACAAGGGGCTGAGCATTATTCTCGCCACGCAGAACATGAGCGACTTCAAGAATAAAGGCTTCGACTTCTACGCCAATGCCCAGTATCCGCTGATCATGAAGCAGCAGACCATCGACGACAAGGTCATCAAAGACCTTTTCGGGGTCAGCGGCGCAGAACTCCAGGAAATCCGAACCGCCATAGCCGGACTCCAAAAGGGAGAGCTCATCATCAAAGACCAGATGGCGTTTGCTCTCGGCCTGGGGAGCAAATACAAAAAAATCCACGTCACCCACCTGATATGACTTTTTCTGCACGGATTAATCAACCGATAGTTTGCACAATTCAACTATTATTGCTAACTTAGTGTCCCTAAAACCCCGCAAGGATGAAAGAGAGACACGCGCCTATGACCGACATGCCGAAATATCCTATCGGGCAGCAGGATTTCAAGATGCTGCGCGAAAACAATTGCGTGTACGTGGATAAGACCATGTATATCCATAAGCTGGTTAAAAGCGGCGGTCAGTATTTCTTTCTTGCCCGCCCGCGCAGGTTCGGCAAAAGCCTGTTTCTTTCCACTCTGCAGTATTTTTTCGAGGGGCGCCGCGATCTCTTCAAAGGTCTTTACATTGAGTCCACAGACTGGCAGTGGCAGGCTTATCCGGTGCTGCATCTTGACCTCAATACCGACCGGTATCAAGATCCTGGCATGCTCGACAGCGTTCTTGACAATGCGCTCAGGCAATGGGAGGAGCGTTATGATGTGTCCGTGAAGGATTCGACACCATCGCAACGTTTCAAAACAGTCATCCGCGCCGCCCATGAAAAGACCGGGCTTCCTGTCATCATACTTGTGGATGAGTACGACAAACCTCTCGTAGGCAATCTCAACACGCCCGTGATGTTTGACCATTACCGCACTCGCCTTGCATCACTCTACTCAAATTTCAAGAGTTCTGCCGAACATATCGGATTAGTTTTTCTAACGGGAGTGAGCCGGTTAAGCAAGCTAAGCGTGTTTTCCGACCTTAATAATCTCAAAGATATTTCTTTCACAGACGAGTATGCTGACATTTGCGGCATCACGGACCGGGAGCTCACAAGTTATTTCGAGCCCGGCTTGAAGAAACTTGCTGACAAACAGGGACTCTCTTATGACGACACCATTGCCGCCATGAAGAAAAACTATGACGGCTACCGTTTTTCGGCCGACGGAAGCGACATCTACAATCCATGGTCAGTGCTGAACTGTCTTGACGACAGCGAAATAGATGATTACTGGAATGAAACCGGAATGCCGACAGTCATTGCTGAATCCCTGAAACGCGTTAATTCCAATCTGGAAAAGACATTTGACACCATCTGCCCCGTCAGGGATCTTAAGGGCCTTGATCTTATGAACCCTGACCCCGTCGCCCTTCTCTACCAGACAGGATACCTGACCATAAAGGAGTATTACCCGGGGATGAGAAAGGTGCGCCTCGGTATCCCGAACACCGAAGTCCGCACAGGCCTCCTTACAGTGCTGCTGCCCTACTACGTCCGTGTGAGACGCGGCACTACCACGCAGCTTCTTTCAGACCTCCAGCTTAGTTTTGAGTTAGGCCATCCTGAAGATGCAATGAAAGCTGTCCAGGCCTACTTCGCGGGAGTTGACTATAAGCTGCAGATGGACAATGAGAATAATTTCCATAACGCATTCTTCCTAATGATGGATTTCTTAGGTCTGAATGTGAAAGCGGAAGCCCACACTTCCGACGGCAGCATCGACATACTCATCATGACCGACAGGTTCGTCTATATAATAGAGTTGAAATATGACCGCTCGGCCCGGGAGGCCCTTCGCCAGATTGAAGACAAACGGTACGCTCTCCAATTTGGCGAGGGAACCCGAAAAGTGTTTGAAATAGGTGTAAACTTCTCTTCAAAGACGCGTACCATAGAAAACTGGATTGTCAAAGCTTGAAAAAATTTTTGCCGGAATTTTTGCTGCCGCCAATATTTTGTATTAATTTTGCGGCAGCAAGCGGCTCCACATCTTTAACCGACATGATGTGAACGCTGCCTGCAAGGGGTGTCCGATGGTTGCGTGACGGCTTTCGCCTCACGGGCCTCCGGGCTGAGATCAGACCCTCAGAACTTGATTCGGGTAATACCGACGAAAGGATAGCATCATGAAGATAAAGCTCAACAATAAGGATTTCCACACCGATGCTCCGCGCCTCACAGTGGCGGAGCTGCTCGCTGTTCATCACTTCCAGACCGCAGGAATCGCGGTCGCTCTCAATAACAAGGTGGTCCGCAAGGCCGAATGGGCCTCAGCCGAACTCGCCGAGGGCGACAGCGTAATTGTCATCACTGCTGTCTGCGGAGGCTGATGAGGCTTATCGCTGTCACATATCCCGAACTCGTCCCCGCCTGTTTCCGCCGGGACCACGCCGACCCGCTGCGCGCCGAGGCCGAAGCTATATGCCGTCTGCTGCGCCGCGGATGGTGGCGCGTGCACATACGCAAGCCGGGCCTCCCTGCCGATGCTTTGCGGCAGCTGCTCTCTCTGATTCCGCAACATTTCCGGAGCCGCCTCTCGATACATGACCACTTCCCCCTCGCTGAAGAATATGGTCTCGGAGGCATCCATCTCAACAGCCGCAATCCCTCAGTCCCCGCGGTCTGGAAAGGCCTTGTGAGCCTGAGCTGCCACTCCCTTGAGGAGATGCGAGCCAACCGGAGGTTGGACTATGTGACGCTGAGCCCGATTTTCGACAGCATCTCCAAACCCGGCTACGCCTCCCGCTTCTCACTTCCTGCGCTCAGAGAGGAAAACCTCGAAAATGTCTTCGCCCTCGGAGGCGTGACTTTCAGCCGCCTCCACGAGTTGGGAGAGGCCGGATTCGGCGGGGCAGCCATGCTCTCCGAGGCTTGGCGCGATAATCCTTTGATACCGCAAAACGCACCTATGCTTCAATTTATCACTCACACCGACCGGGGCCTTGAAGAGGCCCTGCGCGGCGGATGCCGCTGGGTCCAGCTCCGCATGAAAGAGGCCTCGGATGAGGAGTTCGCCGACATGGCCCGCACTATTCTTCCCCTATGCCGGAAATATGGAGCCCGGCTCATACTCGATGACCGAGCCCACCTTGTCGCCCCGCTCAGAGCCGACGGCGTGCATTTAGGCAAAAACGACATGCCGCTGCCGGAGGCACGCGCGCTGCTCGGCCCGGCAAAGATTATCGGCGCGACCGCCAATACGGAGGCCGAGGCCATGAAGGCCTTCCGGGAGGGAGCCGACTATCTCGGCATCGGCCCGTTCCGGTTTACCGCCACCAAGAAAAACCTTGCTCCCATCTTAGGTCTCGAGGGCTACCGCCGTATCATGGATACCCTGCAACGCAACGGAGTGACCATCCCGGTAGTGGCCATAGGCGGTATCACTCTTGAAGATATTCCCCACCTCCGCACCACCGGAGTGGACGGCATAGCAGTCTCCGGCCTGATTCTCAATTCGCATGACCCCTTTCTCACCATCCAAAACATCATAACCCTTCTTTAAGACCCATCTCATAACCCCATCTTTGAAACATGGACACACTCAAAATAGGCCCACGTGAATTTACCAGCCGTCTCTTTGTCGGCACCGGCAAATTCAGCTCAAATACCGTCATGGCCGAAGCCGTCAAGGCCTCCGGCACACAGATGGTCACAGTCGCGCTCAAGCGCATAGATACCGATAATCAGGAGGATGACATGCTGCGCCATATCCTCAGCCCCGGAATACAGCTCCTGCCCAACACTTCGGGCGTGCGCAACGCCGAGGAGGCGGTGCTCGCCGCGCAATTGGCCCGCGAGGCTTTCGGCACCGACTTCATCAAACTGGAGATTCATCCCGACCCGCGCCATCTGCTTCCCGACCCTGTGGAGACGCTGCGCGCCACCGAGATTCTCGCTCGCGAGGGATTCATCGTGCTCCCCTATATCCAGCCTGACCCCGTCCTGTGCAAGCGTCTCGAGGAGGCCGGCACGGCAGCTGTCATGCCCCTGGCTGCCCCGATCGGCACCAACAAGGGCATCGTGGTGCGCGATCTTCTGGAAATAATAATCGACCAAAGCAACGTGCCGGTGGTGGTTGACGCCGGCCTGGGCGCCCCCTCCCACGCCGCCCTCGCTATGGAGATGGGGGCCGACGCGGTTCTGGTAAATACGGCTATCGCCGTCGCCGGCGACCCGGCGGCCATGGCCCGCGCTTTCGCCGGGGCCGTCAAGGCCGGACGCGAGGCTTTCCTTGCCGGATTAGGCGCGCAGTCAGCCGCAGCCATTGCCAGCAGTCCCCTCATATCATTCCTCGGCTGATTATTCAAATCGCACCTTATGTTTTCTGAAGAACTTAAGAAATACGACTGGCAGGAGACTGCCTCTCAGATAATGGCCATGACCGGGGCGGACGTGGAGCGCGCTCTCTCTAAACGCCGCCTTGACGACCATGATTTCATGGCTCTCATCTCTCCGGCAGCTCTCCCCTATCTCGAACAGATGGCCGCTCTGAGCCGACACCTCACCCGCGAACGTTTCGGCAAGACCATTTCGATGTACATCCCCATGTACATCACCAATTCCTGCACCAACTCCTGCGTTTACTGCGGCTTCAACCGCCACAACAAGTTTGAGCGCGTCATCCTCACTCCGGAGCAGATTGAGGCAGAGTGCAGGGCCATCAAAGAGCTCGCCCCCTTCGACAATCTCCTGATTGTCACGGGCGAGAATCCCCGTGCGGCCGGCCCCGACTATCTGGAGGAGGCTCTGAGGGTGTGCCGCCCGTGGTTCAACAATCTCACTATGGAGGTCATGCCCCTCAAAACCGAAGATTACGCGCGGCTGGCAAGCGCCGGGCTCAACGGCGTGGTCTGCTTTCAGGAGACCTACAACCGCGACCGCTACAAGATATATCACCCCGCCGGCATGAAGTCCGATTTCGAATGGCGCGTCAACGGATTCGACCGCATGGGCACTGCCGGCCTCCACAAAATCGGCCTCGGCGTGCTGATCGGACTCGAAGACTGGCGCACGGATGTCACCATGATGGCACGCCATCTGCAATATCTCAGACGCCGTTACTGGCGCACGCGTTTCAGCGTCAATTTCCCCCGTATGCGCCCCGCTGAGGGAGGTTTTCAGCCCAATGTAGTCATCTCCGACCGCGAACTCGTGCAGCTCACTTTCGCCTTCCGCATCTTCGACCATGATGTCGACATATCATGGTCCACGCGCGAGTCCGTCTCCCTGCGCGACAATATGATAACACTCGGGGTGACCTCCATGAGCGCCGGGTCCAAGACAGATCCGGGAGGCTATGCCACATATCCGCAGTCACTCGAGCAGTTTGCCGTGAGCGACGAGCGCACCCCCGCCGAAGTAGCCGGGGCTATCCGCCGCGCCGGATACGAACCGGTATGGAAAGACTGGGACAAGGTGTTTGACCGCTAATAAGTCCTGAAATATGGATAACCGATATTCACGCCAGATGCTCCTCCCCGAAATCGGGGAGGAGGGCCAGCGCAGACTGGCCAATGCTTCGGTGCTCGTGGTCGGACTTGGAGGTCTCGGCTGCCCGGTGTGCCTCTATCTCACGGGCGCAGGGGTGGGCCGCATGGGCCTGTGCGACAGTGACACTGTGTCACTTACCAACCTCCACCGGCAGCTCCTATATGACGAACATTCGTTAGGAGAACCCAAAGCGGAGGCTGCCCGAGACCGCCTCTCCGCCATCTCCTCGCATACCCGCTTCGACCTTATCAGCGAAGGCCTCAATGATGCCAACGCGGATGCCCTTATCGCGCAGTATGACCTGGTGATAGACTGCACCGACAATCATGCGGCGCGCCATCTGATTGACGCCGCCTGCCTGCGCCAAGGCAAAACCTGGGTGCACGGGGCCATCGGCAATTTCACCGGGCGCGTGGCTACATTCACCCCCGCCTC
The DNA here is from genome assembly GCA_964637105.1 of uncultured Sangeribacter sp. GTDB lineage: Bacteria > Bacteroidota > Bacteroidia > Bacteroidales > Muribaculaceae > Lepagella. The sequence goes on from CAZWVY010000050.1 coordinate 7,255, forward strand.
GCCCCGCTACCCGGAAATATTTCCGGACACCTCCACGATGCCTAAAGCAGCCGGAGGCGTGTTCACACCCCTACCCGGCCTCATTGGCACTCTCCAGGCCTCCGAAGCCATGAAACTCATCTGCGGCTTCGGCGACACTCTGGCCGGACGCATGCTGCTCGCCGAACTTTCAACTTTAACCTTCAACATTATCGACCTATGAAATGGAGCGATTGGGCATGGGAACAAGCCAGGCCCGTTTATGACGACATACTCGACCTGCCATTCGTCAAGGAACTCGCGGCAGGCACCCTCTCGCGCGACAGGTTCCTCTTCTACCTGCGCCAGGATTCCATATATCTTGAAAACTACACCCGTGTGCTCGCCCACATAGCCTCGCGCCTGCCCCGCACGGAGCAGACCCTCGACTTCCTCAAGTTCGCCCACGACGGCATACTGGTCGAGCGCGCTCTGCATGAGTCATATCTAAAGGGACAGGGGCATGACAACGGCGCCCTCCCCACCCCCACGACACTCCTCTACAATTCCTATGAGCGTGCCAAGGGTCTCGGCCCGGTCGAGGTCGAGGCGGCCTGCGTACTCCCCTGCTTCTGGGTCTACAAGCGCGTGGGCGAGGAGATAATAAAGAAATCCGCCTCCGATAACCCCTACTCCCGCTGGATAGAGACCTACGCCGACCAGACTTTCGCCGAGTCAAACCGCCGCGCCATCGAGATATGCGATGAACTCGCAGAGGCAGCCACACCGGAGATACGGCGCGAAATGACCGAGGCCTTCGTTATGGCCACTAAGATGGAATGGATGTTCTGGGACAGCGCATATCGCAAGGAAACATGGAAGATATGAAGACCTACCGACGAGTGATGACCGTAGCCGGCAGCGACCCGAGCGGCGGGGCCGGCCTTCAAGCCGACATCAAGACCATATCAGCATGCGGCTGCTTCGCGACTTCGGCCGTGGTGGCCGTGGTCGATGAGAACACTGTCGGAGTGTACGGCGTGCATCCCATCCCCCCTGAGTTTGTGCGCGGACAGATGCGCTCCATCCTGGACGACATTGGTACCGACTCAGTCAAGATTGGCATGCTCCACTCGGCTGAACTGATAAAGGCCGTGCGCGAGACCCTCGACCTCTATCCCGAGCTGACCGACATAGTGCTCGACCCCGTAATGGTGGCCACCTCCGGCGACCCTCTGCTGCAAGCCGAGGCAGTCGGCTGCCTGCGCGACGTGCTGATACCCCGTTGCCGCGTGATCACGCCCAATATCCCGGAAGCCGAGATATTGCTCAGCCGCAGGATAACCGGTCAGGCCGACCTGCCCGAGGCCGCCCGGGAGCTCGCGGAATTGGGGGCCTCGGTCATGCTCAAAGGCGGACATCTGGATACTCCGGAAGTCAAGGATGTATTCTACAACCGTGAGACCGGCCAACTGACGGAACTGATTTCGCCGCGAGTGGACACCCCCAACACCCACGGCACCGGCTGCACCTTGTCATCGGCCTTCGCCTCCGCCCTGGCCCTCGGCCACGGCCTGGATGAATCCGCCCGCTTCGCCCGCGCCTACATAGCCGCAGCCATAGCCTCAGGCGCCCGCTACCGCATAGGGCGCGGCCACGGCCCCGTCCACCACTTCCACGCCCTCTGGCCCCCAAAGCAGCGGAGGCAGCCGCGTCCCACAGCCACCCACTATAAATTACCGCAGTATTGACAATCAAGCCCATCTTCTTTATTCCAAGAGGATGGACTTGATGTTATATCATGCCATTCCCGTTTTTCAAAAAATTAGGTCAGGGTTGAAATAGTGAAGAATCGGACCATATTTTTTAATTTCAGCAGGAGTCATTCTCCTGGCTTTTTTACTTATTCGTGTGAACTTATCAACCCAGCGCCCCTGTTTATTCTTCACACGCGAAATTTTATACTCTTGAATGTGCACAGTTCCTTTAGGGAAATGGGTTCCATCCGGATTCGTATGTGCATGGTTCCAGTCAAAATCAAGCATCATCTTTTTATCTTTGCTATATAGCTTGGCTTGCGTAGCTTTGCCGTCCGGCCCGGGAGCAAAATACATATCAGATGTCTTGGCATAGGCCGGGAGATCTGCATGCTTTGACTTGAAAGCCTCCTTCTTTTCTATCATCTTTCCAGTTACACCATTTATAGTAACCCGGGGAGAAAGTGTGGTGTAGGTATACGAGTAAAAATCTGATTTTCCTCTGGTATAATCTCGTTGATCGCCCATTGTTTACCCTACTTTATTTCCGTCATTCTCGTGATTATATCTTACGCATGAGAAGTTTTGTTCTTGGAGCCATTCCAGAAGAGACAAGTCCCTATCGAGCAATCCGGCCTCCTTAAGATTGACTGCCAGCACTTCTGACAGATTCATGGTATGTATCTCGCTTTCCTGCCATTCCTCACGACAAGTGCCTTTACCTAACATGAATTCGTCATATCCCTGGCGAAGAAGATATAGATGGTCCGGGTTATCATGCTCCCATACCAATGTTTCAGGCCAAGGAGCATTTTCATCAAGCAGTTTTGTTCGCATCTTCTGCAAGAAGTGTTTCTCGGAAGGTGAGATTCCCTCCTTCTCAATATGTGAGAACAGAGTCTCATCTTGAGGCCAAAGATCATTTTCGTGTGTCATGCTTTATTATTAAATTTCGCTTTAGAGTATGGCTTTATGAACTTAACCGGAGTATTTATACCCGGCACTTCACGCGTTTCGCCATATATGATTATTAATATGGGATTTAATCTTGTTTCTAATTCTTTTAATCCTGTATGCCATAGCTCAATGGAGCCATTATGTCCACATATGCCAGTACCACAGACTGCAATGATGCTACGCATTGGCAAACCATCAAAACAGTACTCAAAAGAATCTGCATCTCCCCAACTTGCGGTAGGGATGACTTTATAGCCGCAGAGATTCCAAAAAGCCCCTGCAAATCGAGACTTAAAGATTGAAGTAATGTTCAAAGATATAAGCGGCCCAACATATAGGCTATAATCAGGAGTGAAAAGATAGGGTCGATTGCGAAATGCATAGGTGGTCTGATCCAGACGATTCCATATGGGCTGACTGAATTTGTAATCATCCTCAAAAAAGTGGATTCCACAACCCTGGTTTCCTCGCTCATTTCTACTTGAATATGGAACGCAAGATAACTCAGGCCACTCTACACATGGAGCCAAGATAGGAAACCCATAGCGTTGTGTGACCTGCATCCCGTTTATTAGATGAAGGTTATTAAATTCTGCCTTGGCTCTTGCTTTGGAGGTTAGTTGCATCATTGCATAGAGCTTGCCAGATGAGGTGCAAGATTGGATATATGCCTCCTTAGGCTCGAACAATCCGCCTAAAAATGGCGAAGTCCCAATAGGTATTGAGGGGAATATGTTCCGTTGTGTTTCCGGATGCCAGGCCTCATAGAATGAGGGTCGGACATTCTGATAATAATTATACATATGTGTAAACTTTTTTTAGGTATTTGTTCAATTATTCCGTTCCATATTTGCCATTACAAACAAGCTGCAATCTTAAATATGTTTAGGCGTTCTACATGCGAATTCTCAAACGACGATATAGTATTAGATAATTTAGTATCAGCCCTCTTGATATTGATTGTTTCGACTCCCAATTCACTGCATACACGTTGGGTAACGACATCAGTCACCGCTATCTTTATGCTGCGCCGTCGAGCAATAAACAGCATACTGCTCTCTGCAAATCCTATCTGCTGCAAACACTTGTTCTCTGAAAGAAATCTCGCGAACTCCATCATTTCTTCCGGCGAGAAAACAATATTCTCAATGAGGGAGTGATGTAGGCATACGCTCTCCTCAGCTGCGAACTCCGTAGTGAGCAGGCTATACTTGGCACTTAGAAAGAGAATAATCTGTGATGATTCCATGCAATCTTTACCAACTATTAAATACAAATTTTCCATACCGTCAGATAATATATGATTTAGATTCGACCTCCAAGATTGAAGTACCGAGCATTTGCGCGGCCTTGGAGAAGGAAATTAAGTCCTGGGCCAACGCACTGTACACTAATACCTCATACAATTCATCATTGTACTTTTTTTCTGCAGCGGGTTCCGTATACCTTGACTTTTCTACCAAAGATTTAAATCTTGGAATAGAATTTTTTTTGATACAATAACTTCGATAACGGCTATCATTAAATATGCCAAGACGCTTCAGAGAGTACACTATTGCATCAATTGATATACCGTATACTTTCTGTATTCTCTCAAGTCCTTGGAAAGAAATTCTGGTCTTCCTGCCAAATTCAGAGTTTATAACTTCCGAAGGCAGCAACATTTCTGATGCAAAGGCATCACAGAGTTTTTCTCTGTCATGATTTGACAAACCAGCATCAAACGATTGATTTGCCAGCAGGTGAGCCAATTCATGCATATGAGTGAATCGTCGCCTCTCTGTGTTAGTCATATTCGAATTGATGACCATCAAAGGGATATCTCCATTTGCATGTCCGCTAATTCCATCAAAACCATCGGGACCATCAATCTCAAATATTTTTATTCCTTGTTGCATGAGCAGATTCTTCACGCTCGGTATAGGAGAGATACCGAGGCCCCATGTCTGACGCACCTCCTTCGCAAGCATTATCATCTGCATAGGGTAACAAATATTTGGTGGGACGTTGACCACTGGTCTGATATGATTGAGACCGAGCACACTCTCGATTTCAATAAATCTCTCAACCTCATCTTGAATTTTGATTTTCAATATGGTCTGCTCTTTTACACCGACACTTGATTTCTTTCTAAACGATATCTCTGTTTCAGAAACATCGAAGGTGTACGGCCTGAAAAAATAATCGACAGGGACATCCAATGCCTTGGAAAGTTTTATTAAAACTGAACTTCCGGCCATGGTTTTGCCGGCTTCATATTTAGATATAGTCTGTTTGGACACTTCCTTACCAGTTTTCATAGATAAGGCATCCATTGACAGTCCAGCTTTTTGGCGGGCTTGTTTCAGTCTCTTTGCGAACAATTCCTTCATATTAATTCTTATTGTTGTAAGTTAACATGCGACAAAATTACAAAATATTTTTTAAATGTCAACTATATAAAGGAATTTTTTTCAAAATTTTTTGCTTCCATGCTTCCTCCTTAGATAATTACGTTAACCCCCTTTATAAACAGCATGGACACTAATAACAAGGGCATACAATTCCGAATTCCACTCTCAAAAGGCGGTCACTGGAGATAGCGTAAATATTCTCCTGGGCACATTATATCCCCCCCATTTATTCCCAGGCAGGGAGGAGCGGCAGCAGGATATTTTCGAAATTGTCTCGCGAGATTATGCGGTAGTGGAAATGCACCGAGTCATTGTATCTTTGGCTGTGGTGCACCACGTAGTCTCCACGTTCAAATAGGGCCGAGAGTTCCTCCCGGTCTTTTTCCTCATCGGGGAAATGCAACCCCTTGGAGGCAATTACGCTGTCTATCTCTCCCCACGTTTTCATCCACTCTTCGGCAGCGGGTGGCACAATCCCTTGCACACTCTCCACAAATGCACCGAAGAAGACATCGTACGGCACCACTCCGTCACGTATCAGTGATAGATTGACCCGGTAGAAGTTGCCCTTATAGCCCGTCTTTTCGTACAGGGGCCCTTCAAACGGACCCGTTTCCGCAAGCTCATGCCTCAGATACCGCCCGGAGGCAGCGGTATCTGCGAGGATATGCCCCGGACCAAAGAAATCCTGCATGAAATTCTTATAGACATCCCGGTATTGCGATGCCGGATACCGGGCGATCTGGTAATCCAGAGCGGCCGCTATCGAATCCTGAAGCGTGGCACACCCCACACTCCCGCCATCAGGCGCCGCGCCCTCAGACGCAACCCTGCTGACAGCCCATGCGCCCGAAATAGCCACATTGATCAACGCCGCAAAAACACCCCTCTTTACTCCCGCACGCTTACTTTTACTCATTGTTGGCATAACCTTTTAATTTATAAACTACTACAAATAACAATAATTGCATTTTGGCAAGAACAGCAAAATGTTTTGCCCCTAAAATGTACAAGAACAGCAAAATGTTTTACCCCTAAAATGTACAAGAACAGCAAAATGTTGGCTTCATAACAAAAAATCAAGGCGGGTATGGCACTGCTAACGCACAGTGCCACGCCGGCCTTGATTTGAGGGGCAAGGGGCGTTGATACGTCCTTACCGCACCAGGAGCTTCCTTACGCCTGCGCGCGATTTCCAGATGTAGAGTCCGGGGCTGAGCCCCTCTATTTCGTCGTATGCGCGGCCCCGCGCCACGAGCAGGCCGCCTGGGGTATACAGATCGCCAGGCAGTGTCAGATCAGCTTCGGGAGCGATGACTGCCGAGGCTTGAGCGTCCGGATCCTGCGGAAAGACCGGAAGAGAGGGAAACCAGTAGTTGCTGATCATCTCGTAGTCGCGTATCTTCACTCCGGCGGCTGTGTAACGCCGCGTGATATAGGTCGGTATGCTGAATTCATGATAGAGCGACATGTAAAGTTCATCGGTCACCGGATGCACGCGCATCGAGCAGCCGTAGAGCTTCCATCCCTCGCCGTCAGCGGCCAGGTCGATTATCTGCTCCACGCTGCGGCTGCCGACATCAAACCGGTATATCTTAGTGCCCGAAAACCATGTGTTTGCGCCCCCTTTCCAATAGAGGACGTTCTTCTGCGCCGAGGCGCAGAAGGCATCCGGCGTCCAGGCATACCAGGAGTTGGAGGGGGGATACATCCCCTCGGGAATTGTCACAATCTCCGTCTCAAAAGTCTCCGCGTCCACCCTCACGATATAGGGGAGCGTTGTGCCCGTACCCTGCACGTTGCGGGCCACACTCAGCCACACCGAGCCGTCCTTGGCCTTGACCACAGATCCTATCCCTGCCTTCTCCTGCACGAAATCCATCGGCAGGGTCTGTATCACCTTGTCTTCGGCGGTGTCAATTATAAGAAGACCCGCCTGCTGGTGGGCCGCGAAGACCTTGTCGCCAGCCAATACCATAGAGCCTGACTGCCCGTGATAGAGCGAACCCGTGGGGTCGGTATTGGGTTTGTCATCTCCGGTGTTGGGGTTGGCAGTCCCCTCGATCTGACCTTTGACGGTGTATGTATCGAGGTCAAACACCCAGATGCCGTTGCTCGTGGAGATATATCCCTTATGGTCATCCACACCCACGAACCCGCGCCCGTCGCACTGCGCCCCCGAAGGGTCGATCAGCGCCTGCTGGTGGAGCACCTTCATCGTGGCGGCATCGGCCACGGTGATGCGCCCTCCGGCTACGTCTGCCCCGGGGTCCTTGTCCTGCTTTGCTATAAGATAGAACCGTCCCCGCCATATCGCGCCATACTGGTTGGTGCATCCTAATTCCACGCCCGGATTCTCCTGCTGTATCACTCTGTAATGCCAGAAGTCGCCATCGGCATTGTCAGGGTCGAGGTAGTTGACGGTGGAATTCTGATGGCCGTACCAGTCCTCATTCACTATGAAGACACCGCCGGAATAGTCGGTGTCAGCCCCGGCTCTCACGGGAAACATGAGAGCCGGGACCAAGGTTAGAAACAGAAGCTTATTCATCTTCATCGGCGGGTGATTTTAACCTTGCAGCTCTTGCCGCCCTTGCGCACGATATACATGCCCGGCTCGAGCTGCGCGTCATTGTTGACACGCAGACCGCCGAGGGTGTAGATTTCAGTGTCGCCTTCGATGGCGCCGAAGACCATGTCAACGGCGGTCGAGACATCCTTGCCTGTCACGGTCATAGCCTGCTCTTCCGAGGCGAGGTCAATGCCGGAATGGGTGCCGGCGAGCTTTACGGCATATGAGGCAGATGATTCGGGTCGTTCCAGGACGGCCGATCCTTTGCCCTCCTTATCAAGGGCTATGGCTTCAGTCAGGGCCTCTTCATCCCCCTCGTCACACACTGCGATGGAGGGACGGCCGCTCTCAGTGGTCACGGGACGGTATTCCAGGCGGAACTCAGAAGACTTGCCGGTGAATACCTCAGCGTCATTAGCCTGGAGGAAAGCAGCGGGATGCTCTCCGGCGTATGCCAGGTCGCAGTCCACATTCACAAGCACCAGGTCATCGTCAAGGTCTTCCACTTCAATCTCGACTTCGATGCCTGCAATCTCAGGCTCGGAGATAGCGCAGTTTTTCCAGCCGTTTGCGGCTGCATAGCTTTGCGACATGCCGTGGGGCACTACGACCTCGGCATACTTGCCCGCGGCGATACGCCAGGTGTTTGCGCCGCATGAGAAGGGAGCAGCGGCCGAGCATACATACACCTTGACATCGTCACAGCCGTAGACTATATCCGATGCGTAGGCATGCGAGCCCATCACGTCAGAAGTGAGCAGCAGCTCCTTGAGGGCGGTGTTGCGGAATACGTAGTTGCCAAGAGTCTTCAGACCGGCAGGGAGAGTCACTTCGCTCAGGGCGGAGCAGCCGTCAAAGGTGTTCATTGGGATGCTGGTCACCTTGTCGGGGATGGCGACGGAGCGGAGCTTCTTGCAGTTTGCGAAAATCCACGATCCGAATGTGGTGACTGTATCGGGGAAACGGAACACTCCGGCCTCCGGCTCAGCGTCATCGCCCTTGAAAGTGATGATCTCAAGCGAGCCGCAGTCGCGGAACATGCTGTTGGCAACCGATGTGATGGCACCTCCGAGTGTCACCTTGCGCAGCGAGCCGCAGCCATAGAACATGTTGGCGGTCATAGCCGTGCAGGAGTTAGGCAGGACAGCCTCCTCGAGCGATGTGCAATTCTGGAACATATAGGAGCCGATAGTCTTCACGCCTTCGGGAATCTCGACCCTCTTCAAAGCCGAGCAGCCGGAGAAGGAGTAATTGCCGATGCCTGTCAGCGCGGAGGGGAAGCTGATAACTCCCTCCGGCGAGTCCTTGCCGGAAATCTTCAGGGTCGTGAGAGCGGAGCAGTTGTAGAAGACATTTGTGCCGAAAGTGGCGACAGTGTCGCTCATCTCCACCTCGCGCAGGTTCTTGCACCCGCTGAAGAGGGTGTTGGGTATGGCGGTGACAGTCGCCGGCACGCTGAAGGTCTCATTGGCGCACCCCTGGAAGGCGCTCGCGCCGAGAGTGGTCACGCTTGCGGGCAGATTCACAACCAGTTTGGAGTCGTTGGCAAAAGCTGAAGCAGCAATCTCAGTCACGGATTCGGGAATCACGAGCGTCTCAAGACTGCCGCATGAGGAGAAAGCATAGGAGGGTATGGTCTTCAGATTTTTCGGCAGGACTACGCTCTTGAGGGCGGTGCAGTTCTGCATCAGGTTGGTGCCAAGCTCCAGGATGTTGTCACCAAACTCGATAGACTCGAGAGACGTGCAGTAGGCGAAGGCATATCGGGGCAGAGACGTGAGCGAAGCGGAGAGCTTGACATCAGTGAGCTTGTTGCACTGGAAGAAAACACGCTCCTCCATTGCCTCCACGCTGTCAGGGAGCTTGACCGAGGTCAGGCCGGCATACGAGAATGCATAGGTGCCGATGGTCTTCAGACCCTCGGGCAGAGTCACCTCGGCGAGGTTCTTGCATTCGTAGAAGGCATGCTTGCCTACTGCTTCTATAGGAGCCTCGATTTTGACAGAAATCAGCTCAGAGGCGCCGTAGAAGGCGGAGTCGTTCATTGCGGTGACGTTAAACTCGCGGCCCATGAAGCTGACCTTGGCCGGAATTGTGAGGTCGCCGGTGTAGGCGGCTTTATTGGCCGCAGTGATGGAAGCGCGGTCAGCCTTGCCCTCTACCTTGGCATAGCGCACGCGCAGAGAGGGAGTATCCTCTGAGGCATCCGTCACAGTGTAGGTGATACCCCCGGCTTCAAACACATCCCCGACATTCACCGCCGAGAAAAATTCTTCGATTGTGCCGAACTTCTGCCAGCCGGCCGATTCGGCATACTTCTCTTTGAAGCCTGCAGGCACGGTCAACGTGGCCGAGGCGGCTGCCTCGCCGAAGGCGTCGTCAGCGGCCTCAGCAGGATAGAGGCTCTCTGAGCGGACAGCGTTAAGGCCCGTGGCAGCAAAGGCCTTGCTGCCGATTTTCTTCACGTTGGCCGGTATTTCCAGGGACTTGAGACCGGTGTATGCGAAAGCATTGTCGCCAATCTCCTCCACATGCTCAGGAATGGCGATCTCTTCTGTCAGCAGACATCCGGAGTATATTCCTGCCGGCATTGCCTTCATGGCGAGGGGGAATATTACAGTTTTGAATCGAGGGCAGCTGCTGAAGGCCTCAGTTCCGATGGATGTCAGCACGGCGGCAGGGTCAGAGCCGTCGGCATACTTCACCTCCTCGAGATCAAGGCATCCCATGAAGGCGGCGTTGCCGATCTTCTTGACCGTGGCGGGAAGCGTCACCGAAGTGATGCCCTCCACTCCCTCAAAAGCGTTGTCGCCGATTGCAATGACGGTGTAAGTCTTGTCCTCCCCTTCATCATAGAAGGAGGTCGGTATAACGAGGGCCTCGCCGGTGAACTCGCGGTAAGTCGCCCCCTCGATTCCCTCGATATCGGAGGGATGGACCAACGTCACTGTGCCGTTGGCGTAGTCTGCGAGCTTGTAGAAGAAGTCGCCTGCGGCAAACTCGGTCTTGGCACCGTCAGGCACTGTCGGAGGAGCTGACTTGAACTCCTTCCAGTCACTGGCTAACATATCCACGGCATAGTTCCAGCCGTCCCAGCTGCCATCATCGAGTACGCGCCCCGAGGCACCCCAGCCGGAATAGCCGAAATTGCTGTCGGCCGACCCTTTCACCCAATAGCTCCAGTAGCCGATATACCAGCCAGCCTGCCAGAAGTCGTCCGCGTCTACCGCTTTCCAGTTGTCGTAGTCATAGTCGGATGATCCTCCGACTTCCGGATTATATCCACGGGGATGCTCGAAAAATCCATTGTCGGAATATTCGGGTCCATAGTAATCATTGTTCTCCTCGTCGTAAAGGGCGTTGTCGCCGTCGTTGTCAACGTCCCAGCCGAAGCCGTTGATGGTGTAGCCACCGAGCGGATCCGTGGGGGAGCTGACGTTGGTGTACTGCATTAGGGTGTAGAGGCGCGGGTTGTTCTTGACCACGGCCTTGATCATGTCAGCGCCGGTGGCCAGGCCGTCCCAGCGGTAGCCGAAGACGAGCGCGTACTGCTCGCGCGGGTCGTTCCACTGGATCACGAGGGCTGCGCGGTTGCTTCCCTCGCCGGTCCAGTTCTGGATGTCGTCCATCGAGAATTCCCCGTCAGGCAGAGCGGGAGAATCGGGATTGGGATCCCATTCCCACGCGGGTGACACACTCTTCTTCTCGTGGCGCAGGGTCGCGGCGTAGTCAGTGCCCTGCACCCGGGAGGGCACACGCTTCGCTCCTGAGGCCGTCCCGGCAGCCACCGCTGCCGCGGCGGCTGTGCAGATGATTAGTCTTTTCATAATAATGCTGGTTAGAGTTTGGGATAAGTCATGATTATTCATGATTTGTCATGATTATTCATGATTTATCATGATTATTCATGATTTATCTTGAGTTATCTTGAGTTATCTTTTGATGATTTTTCTTGTTGCGCCGTTGCCC
>CAZWVY010000051.1:0-18808 GCA_964637105.1 uncultured Sangeribacter sp.
GGGGGTAGTGACAGAAATGTCGTGTGAGTTCGAGTCTCATTTCGGACACCATCAAGCGCTCCGCAGCCTGCTGGCATCAGCAGACTGCGGAGCGCTTTTTTCTTTCTTTCAGCGATGTACGTACTCCATATCAACCAGCAGCTTAACATGCTCCGCCGCCGCGGCCTCCGCATCCTTGACCTCAAACGGGCCAAGGAGTCGCTTCTTGACATCGGCTATTACCGGCTCGGCTTTTACCTCTACCCTTTCGAGCAGTCTGCCAAGGCACCCCGCGCCCGCTCCGGCGATGACCCCTTTTTTGAAGGGGCCACATTCGAGGATGCAGTCACCCTCTATCACTTCGATTTCCAGCTCCGCAGCATCCTCCTGCATTACACTCTCCGTCTGGAGGTGAATTTCAGGACCGCAGTGGTCTATTACGGCTCAATCAGATACTCCAACGACCCGTGGTGGTTCGTCAATGCCTCAAACATGGCGGCCGATTATGTCAAGAAATTCGACCGCGTCATCTACACCAACGCGTTCCGCAAGAACCCCACCATACTCGCACATCACCGCAAGCACACCAAGGACAGATATGCGCCGGCCTGGAAGACTATCGAGCTCATGACCATGGGCGAGGTGTTGACCCTCTACAAGTCCATGCTCGACCAGAATCTGAAGCGCGAGATTGCCCAGAGCTACGGCGTGCGGTTCACCACCGTCTTCGAAAACTATATGGAGGTGGTGCGTCTGCTTCGCAATTCCTGCGCGCACAACGGCTCCGTGTATGATTTCTCACCTCAGACACGCCTCGTCAAAGGGCCGGCCGAGCTTGCCTCGCCTGAAGAATACCACAACCTGATGGGAGTCATCCGCGTGCTCCGCTATCTCCTGCGCAGAGTTTCCGTCACAACTTCGCGAAACTTTATCCGCGACATCCAGGCCCTCCTTGACAAGTATGCCACGACCCGCGCTGTGTCCGCCATCCTCCGTGCTTACGGAGGCATACCCGCGCGGTTCCCGAAACAATTTTTCCGGTAATTCTTTGCCGTTTCAAAAAAAAGGCGTAACTTTGCCGACAGTAAACCGCGACGCATCGTGCCGGAGGTGGCCAAGTCTCACCTTCCCGCACGCTAATCATTTAAAAAATGCGGCCACGCGCTTTGTCCGCGTGGCCCCTCTTTTTGAAGGGGCTCACGCTCATGGCCCGTGCATGGCAGTTGTCTAGTGACGCAGACGGTTTGCAAAGACCCTGTCTCATAAAAATTTATGTCCCAGGGGTCAAAGAGATCATTAACATTTTTAGGGGTGCACGCCAAGACGTGACAACACATTGGCGGGCTGAGATCAAACCCTTTGAACCTGATCCGGTTAGTACCGGCGTAGAGAAAAAAATCTGATGAAACCAATCCTTTCATCGGGAGCACTGGCCCTTTTCATGGCCGGGCTGCCCATCGTTGCTATCGCGGCCCCCGCGCAGACGGGAGCCGACTCGTCTTCCACCTCCGAAGCTCCCGGGCTCTCCACCTCAGACGGCGCTTGGGCCGACACAATCGGCTATACTCTCCAGAATATCGAGATAACGGCCAACCGCGCCGATTCTAAGACTCCCGTGGCTTACACCAACCTTACGGCCCGCCAGATCGAGAAGTCAAATGACGGCCGCGACATTCCCTTTCTTCTCGAGGCGACCCCTTCGGTCATCACAACCGGCGATGCAGGCTGTGGCATCGGATATTCCGGAATACGGGTGCGCGGGTCCGATGCTTCGAGAATCAACGTCACGGCCAACGGCGTGCCTATCAACGATTCCGAGTCACACCGCGTCTATTGGGTCAACATGCCCGATTTAGCATCATCCCTGCGCGACATCCAGATACAGCGCGGAGCCGGCACCTCAACCAATGGCGCCGGAGCCTTCGGGGCCTCGATCAACATGATCACCGATGCCCCCTCCTACGAGCGCTCGGCCTTCGTGACGGCCTCCTACGGCTCATACAATTCCAACCGCCAAACTGTCAAAGTCTCCTCCGGACTCTTCGGAGACCACTGGATGGTGGATGCAAGAATCAGCCACATCGGCTCCGACGGCTACATCGACCGCGCTTTCTCCAAGCTGTGGAGCTATATGGGACAGTTAGCGTTCAAGTCTGACAATACCCTTCTACGATTGCTCGCTTTCGGCGGCAAGGAGCGCACCTACATGGCCTGGGATTATGCCTCCAAGGAGGAGATGGAGCTTTACGGGCGCCGCTACAATCCCTGCGGCAAGTACACTGACTCTGATGGCAAGACAGCCTTCTATCCCGACCAGTGCGACAATTTCATCCAGCATCATTTCCAGCTCCTTCTCAACCAGGGCATAGGAGAAAACATCTCGCTCAACGCGGCGCTCCATTACACTCGCGGCGACGGATATTACGAACAATACAAAACCTCCCGCACCCTCAAGGAATATGGCCTGCGCCCCTTTATGGATGCCCAGGGAGCCGAGGTGAAGAAATCCGACCTTATCCGCAAAAAGTATAATGAGAACGATTTCGGCGGAGGAATGGTCTCAGCACGCTATTCCGACGGCCCCCTTGCGCTTACCCTCGGAGGGGCGGCCAACTGGTTCTTAGGCGACCATTACGGAGAAGTGGCGTGGGTGCGCAATTACATGGGCCCGATCAATCCGCTCCAGAGATATTACGACAACACCGGACGCAAGTTCGACTCCAACATCTACCTGCGCGGCGACTATGACATCACTGAGGCATTTTCAGCCTACGCCGACCTGCAGTTCCGACATATCCACTACACCATCCGCGGCATAAGCGACAATTACAGCTACGCGCTCAGCTCCCTCGAGCCCCTTGACGTGCACCGCGACTGGAATTTCTTCAACCCCAAATTAGGAGTGGCCTACAACAGCGGAGGACATCGCGCCTTCGCCTCCTGGAGCGTAGCCCACAAGGAGCCGACACGCGACAATTTCACCGACGGAGACCCCTCGCAATATCCCGAAGCCGAAAGGCTCTTCGACTACGAACTGGGCTACTCATATTCTGACGCCCTCTTCTCTGCCGGGGCAACTCTCTATTATATGGACTATAAGGACCAGCTCGTAGTCACCGGTCAGCTCTCTGACACCGGAAACCCTCTCAGCGTCAATGTCCCCGATTCCTACCGCATGGGCATAGAGCTCCAGGGCGCCCTGCGCCCCGTGAAATGGTTTGACTGGCAGATCAACGCCACACTCTCCCGAAACCGCATCAAGGATTTTGTGGAATACATATACCTTGACGAGTGGGCTGACCCTATCACAATCAACTGCGGCGCCACCCCCATAGCATTCTCCCCCGATTTCACGCTTCACAACGCCTTTAATTTCAATTGGAAAGGATTTGAAGCCAACATCATAAGCAAATATGTGTCGTCGCAATACATGAACAATGCCCGGTCTGCAGAAGCCAGGCTCGATGCCTATTTCGTTACCGACCTGTCGCTGGGTTACACGTTCAAATCCATCCCCGGCATCAAGAAACTGCGCCTGGGAGTGACTGTCTACAACATCTTCAACGAGAAATACTTCAACAACGGCTACACGGGCGCAGGCTACTATCTTGAGGATGGCAGACCGGTCATCTACCGATATGCGGGATATGCCGCTCAGGCCACTGCCAACGTCCTCGCCACCGTGTCGCTCACATTCTGAAGCATGGACTGGAATTCCGTCACCCTCCTCCCCTGGGACCTCATTCTCGAGATCTTAGGATTCTCCACCGGGCTGCTCTACATCTGGTGGGAATATCACGCCAACCCTAAGCTGTGGCTCGTGTCGGTCATAATGCCCATGATTTCATTATGGCTCTATTACCGCAAAGGCCTCTATGCCGATTTCGGCATCAATATCTACTACTTCCTTATCGCGGTGTATGGCTACATCACCTGGACACGACATCCGGACCGAACAAAAGCCTCCGAGGACAACGCCGGCCAAAAAGCCCAAGGTCTTCGCATACGCCATCTGCCCCCGAAACTGATTGCAGCCTCAGCTGCCGCCTGCCTGCTGCTGTGGATTATCCTATACGCCATATTGCATTACCTGACTGACAGCACCGTGCCTCTTGCCGATTCCTTTACCACGGCGCTCAGCATAGTGGGCATGTGGCTCCTGGCAAAAAAATATATAGAGCAGTGGATAGCCTGGATCATCGTGGATGCTGTGTGCGTGGGCCTGTACATATACAAAGGCATCTACCTCTATGCAACCCTCTATCTGATCTACACCGTCATCGCATGTTTCGGTTACAGGAAATGGAAGGCGATGGCCCTCTCTGAGAAATGAAAGACCGGGACCCCGCCTCATATAATTATCATAGACACCTCGACCAACCCCCTAAAAAGAACTCCGGATGAACCAAAAATTCATCCGGAGTGTTTTTACGATATACTTAATCTATAAACACGCAAGACTATGAAAAAGCTTTTACTCGCATTAGGCCTTTGCGCAGCTGCCGCCACCGCAGCTCAGGCACAGAATGAGGCATACGTATCCTATGGCGGCTACACCCAGATGGACGCTATGAACATGTCTAAAGGCATGAAGACCGACAACGCCTGGGGAGCTCTGAACGTAGGCGTGAACTTCAAAGTTGCTCCCAATCTCTGGCTCGGCCCATCCTACACATTCTCCAGCCAGGATGCTAAACACGCAGATGACTCACACGCATACTACCACGTCATCATGCTCAACGGCAAGTATCAGTACTACCGCAAGGGAGCCTTTACCATGTATGCCAAGGCAGCCGTGGGCGTCGACATCACTCACCTCTCCTGGAATGACGGTGACGCAACCAAAAACAAAGCCTATTTCGCATTCCAGGCTAACCCCGTAGGAGCGCAGTACTCCCTCTCAAACGCCTTTGCCGTGTACGGTGAACTCGGCTTCGGCGCACAGGGCCTCCTCCAGGTAGGTGTCAAATACAAATTCTGAAAATCACCCATTTCCAAACCCCGGCAGGGCCGCGCATGATTTGTGCGGCCCTGCCCCTTTATGGTCCCGGAGGGACAGCACAGCATCCCTGCTGCAGAAATTCGGTCCCGGAGGGACCATACCGCGTTATCCCCGGGTGTAACCCGGGGTGACTATAGATATAATATACCACCACCCCGGAGGGGTGGCACATGAATCGGTAGTGCTACCTTTCCGGGGTAGTGGTATAAGAGAGATTTTTGGAGAATAAATCTATGTAGTGAGGGGGTTATCTGCGGGAAGAGGAGCGGCGTGAATCGCGCGCAAGAAAACAGCGGAACAGCGAATGAATACCCACCACATTAGCATCCTCATCGACCTCGCGCTTGAAGTCGGCCGTCTCGGCGTCATCGCTCTCCTCATACACATGAGAGAGATGGCTGATGCCCATGAGGACCATAACCATTGCGACCAGAAGCACGGCCACGATCAGAAACTTAACTATGGGTATTAATGCTGTAATCATGCACTCCTAACAAGCCCTCCCCCCTCCCTGTTTACACCCTCAATCCCCCGAAAAGCACCTTTAACAATATTTTAACCGCCCTGCAACACTTTCGCAACATCCCCCCCTCCCCAGACAAGCGAAAGCCCCGGCCAGCCGCAAGCCCCCAGCCCTCCCCTTTTGCCATCGCCGGGAGGCTCGCCTCCCGATCCCCATCGCCGCGAGGCTCGCCACCCGATGCCCCCGGGCGAAAGCATCCCCCTAATTAAAACCTTTCAATAATCCTGCGCGTTATTTAAATAAATTACACCAAAATTCATATTTTTTCAAATCATCAATGACGCGCAAACCTATGAAAAAGACACTTATCCTGCTCACAGCAGCCCTGCTCTCCACCGGAGCCGCTTATGCCCAGAAGCTCCAGAAAAACGAAGCCAACGCCCTCCGCACCTTCCTTAGCGCCCCCTCAGCCAAAGAGGGCCTCACCAACGCACAGGTGCTCGGGCTGAACGGCAACGATGTATCAATCGCCCCCGGCGTGACCGTCTCAAACGGCCGCGTGACCGAAATCGACTGGAAAAACAAGGACCTCGCCGGCACTCTCAGCCTCTCAGGTTTCACAGCCCTCGAAAAAGTGGACGTATCCGGAAACCGCCTCATCGGCTTCACCCTCTCAAGTGACCCGGCCCTGATTGAAGTCAACGCGAGCCACAATCATATCAAGGATATAGTAATCAACAATACCCCCCAGCTCCAGGTGCTCCGCCTCAACCGCAACAGAATCGGAGACATCGAACTCAACGGCACCCCCCTGCTGCGCCGCATCAACCTCGCCGGCAACTTCCTCACCGCTCTTGAGGTTTCCCAGACTCCTGTCCTGGCATACCTCAACGTGACATCCAACCGTCTTGAGGAACTCTCATTGACCAACTGCACTGCCCTCAAGTCCCTTTACGCAGGATTCAACGAGCTCACAGGCATCGAGCTGTCGGGCCTTACCTCCCTTCAGAACCTCAACCTCGGCTCCAACCGCATATCCAAGCTCTACATCCAGGGGCTGCCCGCACTCTCCAGCCTCTACGTGTCAGACAACCACATGACCGAGCTGGCCATCAATGACTGCAACGTCCTCAACGACCTTTACGCCCCCTACAACGACCTCACCACGGTGAGCGTCAACAACGTCCCCAACTTGGCTTTCGTGCAGCTCGAATGGAACGACCTGACAACGCTCAATCTGTCAAGCCAGAACTTCCTGCAGCGCGTCAACGTAGCCAACAACCAGCTCATCACCCTCGACCTCTCCTTCGACTCGATGCTGCAGTACGTCAACGTTACTAACAACAACATGCTCAATGACCTCCGCCTCACCGGCGACAACAACCTCCAGCAGCTCGTAGGCGACCCCATCGGCCTCGAATGGTAAAAACAGGTCAGTAGCAAACTGAAAGAATATAGACTGAGGAGAATATCCCGTCAAACCCCTAAGATTTTATAGAAACCGAGGGAGCCGGGCGCCTGATGGCGCAGCCCGGCTCCCTCATTTTTTGTCACCCGATCCAACAATCCTCGAATTTCTATAAAAATAATTTTTTCATGCAGAAATGCTGATATATGATTATTTTTTAGTAATTTTGTATCATGACTGCGTTTGTGATAGCCGATGCCGGCGCGACTAAAATTTCGTGGAGCCTCGTTTCCCCGGGCGCTCCTGTCAGACAGGCCCGCACTCCGGGCCTGAACGCCCTCTTGGCTTCCCGCGAGGATGCCTCGGCAAACTTCAAGGAGGCGGCCCGCCTCCTCGGCTCTGCCGGGATGGTGCGCAATGTGTATTACTACGGCACAGGGTGCTCCACTCCGGAGGCCTGCGCCCGCATCGCCGCATGTCTTCGCGAGGCATGGCCGGAGGCTTCTGCCGAAGTCGAGGGGGATATGCTCCTCGCCGCCCGGAGCCTCCTCGGCGACCGCCGTGGAGTGGCTTGCATTCTGGGCACCGGCTCCAACGCGGTCCTCTCCGACGGTGGCGAAATCTCCAGAAACGGCGCAGGGCTCGGGTTTATTCTCGGCGATAACGGCGCCGGCTCGGAAATCGGCAAGCGGCTCATAGCTGACTATCTGAAGGGTATCATGCCCGCGGAGCTGCGTGAGAAGATGCATGCCCAATACGGGCTCACTCTCGAAGATGCCTTGGAGAATATCTACCGCCGCCCCTTCCCTAACAGATACCTGGCCTCTTTCGCCCCCTTCGCCTCCTCTCATCCCCACCCCTACATAGACTCGCTCGTGACAGATGAGTTTCGCAAATTCCTTACACGCGATGTGATGCCCCTAATGGACAGCCCCGCGACTGAGGTCTGCTTCACCGGCTCCATCGCCAAGGCTTTCGAGAAGCAATTGCGTGAGACGGCCTCCTCGCTCGGCCTGAGCAACATCGGCACCATCGAGGCCGATCCGATGCCCGGAATCATCAGGTATTACACAGACAAATCTCTCTGACCCCTCTTAACACCAAATCCTCACATGACCCCACATAATACCCGCAAGACACAAAAGACATTGAGCGCCGCATTGTCGGCTCCGGCCGCAGCCGGCCGGCTCCTGAAGTGCGCCTGTGTGGCCTGCTCCCTCATCGGAGCTGCCGTCCAGGCTAACGGCCAGGATGCGTACTGGCAGCAGCGGGTGAGCCTCTTCGACCGCCTTGCCGTGACACCGGGCGATATTGTGTTCCTGGGCAACTCCATCACGGACGGCGGCGAGTTTGCCGAGATTTTCGAGATGGACAACTGTCTCAACCGCGGCATCCGCTCGGATGTAATCAACGGGGTGCGCAAGCGCCTGCACCAGGTGGTGAGCGGGCACCCCAAGAAAATTTTCCTCCTTATCGGCATCAATGATGTCAGCCACGGCCATTCTGCGCAAAAAATAGCGGCCAACTATGAGCAGCTTGTCAAGGAGATTCGCGAGGCCTCCCCCGAGACGCAGCTTTACGTGCAGTCGGTCATGCCCATCAACAATGACTTCAAGCGCTACAAGAACCTCATAGGGCGCGAAAACGTCATCCCCGAGTTGAACGCTCTCCTCGAGGGCATCGCCCGGGACAACGGAGCCATATATATCGACCTGTGGCCCTCGCTGACCGGAGCGGACGGCAAGAAAATGGACCGCAATTTCACCAACGACGGGCTGCACCTCACCGGCCCCGGCTACCAGGCCTGGGCTGAGGCAATAAGGCCGTACGTCAAATCAGCCGAGTCAGACCTCCCTATCGCGCAGCCCGACAGTACGGACGAAGATGGCAGCCGTCCCGCTGAAGAGACTTTGCTCCCCCTTAAAAACAAGATCGAATGAACCCAAGAGCCATTTCTGAATATTTCACCGGCATGAGGCCCTGCCTGCATATCTCCGCCGGCTTGCTGGCGCTCGCAATGATGCTCGGCTGCGCCTGCCCCGTCGCGGCGCAGGCTCCGGCGGCATCATCGCAGATTGTCGTCGAGCCCCTCTTCGACTATCCGGCTCCCCCCGAGGAGATGGAAAATCTTCAGCAGCGCAGCGAATGGGTTCTCGAGCACTTCTGGGACAAGATGGATCTCAAAAGCAAGCAGACAGTAGACCAGAATGCGCTCAACCATGCCTTCGGCATCTATGCGCTGGCTATGCAGTGGGCCTCCCCCGCGGCCATTGACAATTCCGTGGGCTCCCTGCTTAAGAAGCTGTCGAAAAATCCTGCGCTGACGGTGCAGTTCACAAAAGCCGCCGAAGAGAACCTTTACGGCCCGCGGGCCGCCCTCTGGGGAGATGACATCTACGCCAACTTCCTCCGGGCTGCCTCCGGCAACAAGAAGATTGACAAGTCGCGCCGCGAGAAATATGCCGCTAAGCTGAAGCGGATAGAATCGTCAGCCAAGGGCCACGCAGCCCCCTCGTTCCGGTTCGTCAAGCCCGACGGCTCGGAGGGGCGATATTTCCCGATGGCCACCCCCACGCTTATCGTCTTCGGTAATCCCGACACACCCGACATGCGCCTGACACGCCTGAGAATGGAAACTAACATGACCTTTTCCAAGCTCCTGGATGACGGGAAGGTGAACGTGCTCTTCATCCTCCCCGAAACCCCGGGCGAAAACTGGACCCAATCCGGCGAGGGATTTCCCGCCAAGATGACACTCGGGGCCTCGGCCGAAGCGGCTGAGGCATACGACCTGAAGATGGACCCGGCCTGCTACGTGATAGACTCCGATGGCAGGATCGCTGAGAAAAATCTCGACATCGACACCGCAGTGATAACTCTGGGGAAATTAGTAAATTAAGACCCGATTTCATAAAATCAGCATGAAAGCACTGAATTTCATCAAGACGGCTTATATACGCACGACCGGATACTCCTATACCAATCTCGGGCGTCTGTTCCTGCGCCTCTTCGTAGGGATAATGCTCATTCAGTTTGCCGTGCGCCAGATATATATGTTTGACAGCATCGCCCTCACCTTCCCCCCGGTCCTCGGCATGGGTGGCGAGACAAGCCTGGTCGTATGGATCGTGATAGAGTTCATATGCTCCCTCTCGGTAATGGCCGGATTCCTGACACGTGTCATGACCCTCCCCTTATTCGCGGGAATGGCCATAGCTGAATACTACCTGCTGCATGACGTGGTCAGCGAGTCGCCCTACCTCCTGCATTGGTCGCAGCAGGGCTATCTCCCGATGATGTTCCTCGGAATTTACTTCTTCATCATGATCGTAGGGCCGGGAAAGATTTCGGTAGACTATTTCCTGTCCCTGCATCTTCTCCATACGGCCGATCACGAGGAGGATGAGCTGGAGGAGGTATAAACGCATAAAAGCATGAAAATCGCAGTTCTAATTTCCGGAGGAGTAGACAGCGCAGTCGTGGTCCATAAGCTGTACGGCGAGGGCCATGACCTGCACCTGTTCTATATCCGCATAGGCATGGACAACGGCGAGGGGGATTGCTCGGCAGATGAAGACATTGAGATGTGCACCCTTATCGCCCGCAAGTACGGGCTGCCATTCAAAGTAGTGTCCCTGCATGAGGAGTACTGGGAACATGTGATGGCCTACACCCTGCGCACAGTCAAGGAGGGGCGGACGCCACACCCCGACATGATGTGCAACAAGATCATTAAATTCGGATTCTTCGAGGAGCGCTGGGGGCATGAGTTTGATAAGACGGCTACCGGACACTATGCGCGCGTCATTGAGCGCGACGGGCGCTACTGGCTCGGCACGGCCGTTGATCCCGTCAAAGATCAGACCGACTTTCTCGCTCAGATTTCCTACTCCCAGCTCAGCCACATCATGTTCCCCTTAGGGGACCTGACAAAGGATGAGGTGCGCGCCATAGCTGCCGATGCCGGACTTCCGAACGCACGCCGCAAGGACTCGCAGGGCATCTGCTTCCTGGGCAAAATCAATTATAACGACTTTTTGGAGCGTCATCTCGGCACGCGCCCCGGCCCGGTCATCGAGCTTGAGACGGGCCGAAAGATAGGCGAGCACAAGGGGTACTGGTTCCACACCATAGGCCAGCGCAAAGGGCTGGGGCTGGGAGGTGGCCCCTGGTTTGTGGTGCGCAAGAATGTCCGCGACAACGTGCTCTATGTCTCGCACGGCTATGACACTCCCCGCCAGTACGGACGCGTCATAGAATTTACCGAGCCGGACTGGATCACAGAGAATCCCCTCCCCACCCCGAAGGCCGAGATCCGCATCTCCTTCAAGACCCGGCACACGCCGGAGTTCATCACCGGCACATTGAGCCACCCCTCTCCCGACCTCTGGAGAATTGCGGCCGATGCCGATGTCCAGGGAATAGCTCCGGGACAGTTCGCCATAGTCTACACTCCCGACCGCAGCATCTGCTTGGGCTCGGGCATGATCGTATAACATCCTCTTCCCTCACTTCAAAAAATTTCTATATCATGAATGAAATACGTCTCGAACTCATAGGCATCACCTACAATCAGATTGAGTCAGGTGTCTATGCCCTGATCCTCCAGGAGGTCGGAACCCGGAGGCGGATACCCATCATTATAGGCTACTCCGAGGCCCAGACCATAGAGTGCAAGCTCCAGAACATACGGCCTCCGCGCCCCCTGACCCATGACATGACAGCCGCCATACTCAAAGGCCTGGATGCCACCCTCTCGAAGGTGCTCATACGCAAGCTCCCCAACGGAGTGTTTGCCGCCGACCTTACCATTGAAGGCCCGCAAGGCACCTGCGTCATAGACGCGCGCTCCTCTGATGCCATAGCCCTGGCCATCCGCACGGACACACCCATATACACTACGCGCGAGCTCCTCGATGAGGCCGGGTTTGAATACAGCGAGGATGACCGCCCCGTGCGCAGCGTCTCCGCAGCCGCCCAGGGAGCCGCAGCCGCCCCGGCAGACAGCGAGCCCCGCACCCGCGAGGAGCTCCTCGAGGCTATCAGCCAGGCTTCCGAGGAAGAGAATTACGAAGAGGCAGCCCGCCTCAAAAAACTTCTTGATGAACTTCCTTGAAAACCGCAAAACCCCGTCATCTGAGGTTTCATCATTATCTTTACAACCTATTATCCCGTCATGAAAAATCGCAGCAAACGCGTTGAACTAATAGTAGACCTGATACGGAATCAGTGCATTTCAAGCCAGGAGCAACTCGCCGGACTCCTTGCCGAAGCCGGCTACAAGGTCACGCAGGCCACCCTGTCACGTGACCTCAAGATGCTCAAGACTACCAAAGTCGCCACCGACATGGGGACGTACATGTACATGCTCCCCGACACCAACGAGGTGCGCGACAAAATGCTCGCCATGGGCCAGAGCAACCTCACACCCCACGGTGCCGGAGGATTCATTTCGCTCAATCTCTCTAAGAATATCGCAGTCATAAAGACACGCAACGGATATGCCCCCGGTATAGCCTACGACATCGATATGATGAATTCCCCCGAAATTCTCGGCACAATACCGGGGTCGAACACTATCTTTGTGGTCTTCGCCGAGAAAGTGAAGCATGAGCGCAAACGCGAGATTCTCGAGCGCATATTGCCCCTCGACCAGAAAATACCAAATTATTAAGACCGTATGACTAAAACAGGCATAGCAGGATGATTAAGACAGGCATAGCAGGCGCCGATACCCCCATGGCCGGCGAATTGATAAGGATTCTCGTCAACCATCCCGATGTGGATCTCAGGGCTGCCATCGCTCCGGGGCATACGGGCCGCAAGCTCAGCAGCCTCCATCATGGCCTGACGGGCGAGATTGACCTGGAGTGCTCCGAGAGCATGGACCCGGAGGATTTGGATGTTGTGTTCGTCGATGCCCATTCAGAGGTAGCCGACCGCTTCCGCGAACCCGGCTCCCCCTGGGCCGAGCTGCGGCTTATTGACATGAGCCACTGCCCGTCGCTCGATTTCGAGGCTCTCGACATGGTCTACGGCCTTCCTGAAATTAACCGCCGCCGACTCGTAAAAGAGGCCCGGCGCGTTGTCGTGCCCCGGTCAATAGCCGACGCGGCTCTCGTCAGCCTCGCCCCTCTCGCCACCCACATGCTCCTCAATGATGACCTGCATATCAATGTGGAGTGCCCTGCCGACCTTATCACCGAAGAGAAGATTGAAATGGCCGCCCGCGAGATTGCCCACTGCCTGCGCAAGCTGCAGTCATCATTTGACCACCGTGTGACCATCACGGCCACTCCGATGCCCTCCGACCGCGAGCTGCATCTGAGCGCCGACATCAAATGCCCGGTTGACTTGGGCGAGCTGATACGCATATATGAGGAGGCGTATGAGGACCACAGCTTCACTTTTGTGACCATGCGCCCCATGGACACCCTGGAAGTGGCCGGAACCGGCAAATGCCTCGTGAGCCTCGACAGCCCGGAACCCGGCACTTTGCACATTGACACCGTCACAGACTGCAGGATGCGAGGGGGCGCAGGTACCGCTGTGCACGTGATGAACCTTCTTTTCGGACTCACCGAACGCACCGGCCTGGCACTCAAAACGAATGCTTTCCTGCGTCCCGGTGATAAACCGGACAATTCCTCTGCTGCCAATAATGTCGGTCAATAAGGTCATATTGCTCGGATACATCGGCGCGGATCCGGAAATGCGCTATCCTGAGCCGGACCATGCGGTGGCCTACCTCTCTCTGGCCACCAATGAGCGCCAGGGGGCTTCGGGAGTCGAAATCACGGAATGGCACTATCTTGTGATGACGGGAAACAATGCCCGCATAGCCGAGCGTTATATTCGCAAGGGGTCCCGCCTCTATGTCGAAGGGAGGCTCCGCTCCCGCGAATACCTGGATAAATTCCAGATAACGCGGCGGCGCACGGAGATTCATGTGGATTTCTTCGAAATCCTCGGCCGTCAAGCCTGAGAAGCCCGAAGGGTGCCAATGAGTCCGGGGTGTGCGCCGTCGCTCTGCACACCCCCTGAAAGAAACATAATAATAAAGAATAACAAAACACTGCTGCATAAAGAATGAGAAAATGGAGAATTGAAGACTCAGCCGAAATTTACAACGTCAGCGGCTGGGGCCTACAATATTTTTCAATCAATGAGAAGGGGCATGTCCAGGTGCGTCCCCGCCCGGGCGGCGCTGCCGTAGACATCAAGGAGGTGATTGACGACCTCAAGCTGCGCGATGTCTCCGCACCCATGCTTCTCCGCTTCCCCGATATACTGGATGACCGCATACGCAAGATCTCATCCTGCTTCAAGAAGGCGGCCGAGGAATATGAGTTCAAGGGCCAGAGCTTCGTGGTCTACCCCATCAAGGTCAACCAGATGCGCCAGGTCGTGGAGGAAATAGTAAGCCACGGCAACAAATACAACATCGGCCTGGAGGCAGGCTCCAAGCCGGAGCTTCACGCCGTGCTCGCAGTCAGCACCTCCTCTGATTCCATAGTGGTATGCAACGGATACAAGGATGAGGATTATGTGGAGCTCGCGCTGCTGGCGCAGAAGATGGGACGCCGCATCTATCTCGTGGTCGAAAAACTCAACGAGCTCATACTCATCTCCAATGTGGCCAAACGCCTGAAGATCCGCCCTAACCTCGGCATACGCATCAAGATTACCTCCAGCGGCTCCGGCAAATGGGAGGAGTCGGGAGGCGATGTCTCCAAGTTCGGGCTTAATTCCTCCGAGCTTCTTGACGCTATGGAGTATCTCGAGCGCAACAAGATGACTGACTGCCTCAAGCTGATTCATTTCCATATCGGCAGCCAGATCACAAAGATACGCCGCATCAAGAACGCCCTGCGCGAGGCCATGCAGTTTTATGTGCAGCTCTCCAAATTAGGCTTTGATATTGACTTCGTCGATGTCGGAGGAGGCCTGGGAGTCGATTATGACGGCACCCGCTCTTCTTCAGGCGAGAATTCCATGAACTACTCCATCCAGGAGTATGTCAACGATGCCGTGTCGGGACTTGTGGACGCATGCGTCAAGAATGACCTGAAGCATCCCAATATTATCACGGAGTCCGGCCGCTCGCTGACCGCCCACCACTCGGTGCTCATCATCGAGACCCTGGAGACCACACACCTCCCCGTCTGGAACGACAACGCCGAACTCCCCGAGGATGCCCACGAGCTTGCCAAGGAACTCTACAACATCTGGGACAAGATAAATCCCACACGTGTCTTCGAGGACTGGCATGACGCCCTTCAGATACGCGAGGAGGCCCTTGACCGTTTCTCGCTCGGCATGCTCGACCTCAAGACCCGCGCACAGATCGAGAAACTCTTCTGGAGCGTGGCGCGCGATGTGCATGACATCACCCGCTCCATGAAGCACCCCCCGGAGGAGCTCCGCAAGGTGGCCCGCATGCTCCCCGAGAAGTATTTCTGCAATTTCTCCCTCTTCCAGTCCCTCCCCGACAGCTGGGCCATCGACCAGCTCTTCCCGGTAATGCCCGTGCAGAGGCTCGATGAAAAGCCCACGCGGGAGTGCACCATCCAGGATGTCACCTGCGATTCCGACGGCAAAATCTCGCGCTTCGTCTCCCCTCAGGGTGTATCCCACTCACTTCCCGTGCATACTCTCAAGCCGGGCGAACCCTATTATATCGGCGTCTTCCTCGTCGGAGCCTACCAGGAGATTTTAGGCGACCTCCACAATCTGTTTGGCGACACCGCAGCCGTGCATATCACTGTGGATGAGAACGGCTACGAAATCGAGCAGATAATCGATGGCGAACCTGTGGCCGATGTGCTCGATTATGTGGAATACAGCCCCAAAAAGCTGGTGCGCAACCTCGAGACCTGGGTATCCGCCTCGGTCAAGGGGGGTGTCATATCAGCCGAGGAGGGAAGGCAGTTCCTCAATAACTACCGCTCCGGCCTCTACGGCATCACCTATCTTGAAAGAGACTGAAAACGGCCGATATGGAGATACTGACTCATCACCCCTTCGCGGAGGCTATGCTACCCCCCTCGCAGCAGCTCTTTGAGACTGCGGGGCGGCTCGCCCCTATGGAGCAGCGTCCGAGGAAGCGGCGCTGGTTCATGGATCTCTCCTACCGCGGAGCCCCCTTCCACGGATGGCAGAGCCAGCCAAACGCCATAAGTGTGCAGTCGGTCATCGAGAAGGCCATCAGCACCGTCCTGCGCGTCCCCGTGCCCGTCACGGGAGCCGGACGGACGGATGCCGGCGTCAATGCCCGCCGCATGGTGGCCCACTTCGATACTGAAGGGCCTCTGCCCGATACAGCGAAGCTCTTGACTGCCCTTAACCGCTTGGTAAGACGTGATATAGCCATACGCTCCATACGCGAGGTATTCCCGGATTCACATGCCCGCTTTGACGCTTTGAGCCGCACATACAAGTATTTCATCCTCTTTGAGAAATCACCTTTCTTCCACACCCTCTCCTGGCACTGCCCGCACCCTCTTGACCTGGAGGCAATGAATGATGCTGCGCGTCTGCTTACAGCCACGGAAGATTTCACCTCGTTTGCCAAGCTCCATTCCGATGCGAGGACCAATATCTGCCATGTCTCCGAGGCTGTCTGGCAACCCGTGACGGAAGAGGCCCGCGTAATAGGGGCTGTTTTCACCATTACAGCTGACCGGTTCCTGCGCAATATGGTCCGCGCCATAGCGGGCACACTGGTGGATGTCGGCCGCGGCAAAATGACTACCGAGGACGTGCGCAGGGTAATCGAGGCGAAAGACCGCTGCGCTGCCGGTCAGTCCATGCCCGGCGAGGCGCTCTACCTGTGGGACATCACCTACTCCCCCCATATCTACCTCCCCGGGAATAACACCCCCTCCGGTGCGTCCGGTCCGGAGCCAAATGTAATCAATTGAATTTCTGACCCCATCTCATAAAAAACATCGCCATCATGGATGAAATCCTTCGACTCAGAGACGAGATAAACCGTCACAACCACAACTATTATGTGCTCAATTCCCCCGAGATATCCGACAAGGAGTTTGATATGCTCCTCAAGCGTCTCGAGCAGCTGGAGGCCGAGCATCCGGAGGCATACGACCCCCTCTCTCCCACGCAGCGTGTCGGCTCTGACCTGACCAAGGGCTTTGAGCATGTGGTGCATGAGAAACCGATGATGTCGCTCTCCAACACTTATTCCATCGAGGAGGTCGATGAATGGTTTGAACGTGTGCGCAAGGGTCTTGACGGCGAGAAATTCGATGTGGTCGGCGAGATGAAGTTTGACGGTACCTCCATCTCAATCACTTATGAGAACGGGCGCCTGGTGCGCGCTGTCACGCGCGGCGACGGCACGCGCGGCGATGATGTGACGGCCAATGTCAAGACAATCCGAAGCATACCGCTCGTGCTCCGCCCCGGCGACTGGCCCGAGCGCTTTGAGATACGCGGGGAGATACTGATGCCGTGGGAGAGTTTCGAGCGCCTTAACAAGGAGCGCGAATACAACGAGGAGCCTCTCTTCGCCAATCCGCGCAATGCTGCCTCGGGCACACTCAAGACCCAGGATCCGCGCGAAGTGGCCCGGCGCCACCTCGATGCAAGATTCTACTATCTTCTGTCGGACCACCTCCCCTACGACAACCATTACGACAATATGCTCGCAGCCCGCAAGTGGGGCTTCAAGGTGTCCGCAGCAATGAAGCTCCTCCACTCTCTCCGCGAGGTGGATGAGTATATTGAGTATTGGGACACTGAGCGCAAGACCCTCCCCGTGGCTACGGACGGACTTGTGTTCAAGGTCAACAATCTGCGCCAGCAGCTCAATTTAGGCTATACCGCCAAGTCTCCCCGCTGGGCCATAGCCTATAAGTTCAACCCCGAGAACGCCTGCACTCGCCTGCGCGAGGTGACTTTCGAGACAGGGCGCATGGGTATTGTGACCCCCGTGGCAAACCTCGAGCCGGTGCTCCTCTCGGGCACCATCGTAAAGCGAGCCTCCCTTCATAACGATGACATAATGCGCCAGCTTGACATCCACCAGGGCGACTGGCTATATGTAGAGAAAGGTGGCGAGATCATTCCCAAGATTACCGGAGTTGACACATCCCGCCGCGACCCCGGGGCCCTCCCCGTGGTGTTTGTCACAGAGTGTCCCGAATGCGGCACAAAACTGGAGCGCCAGCCCGGCGAAGCCGCATGGGTATGCCCCAACCGCTATGGCTGCCGTCCGCAGATCACCGGACGCGTGGAGCACTTCTGCGCCCGGCGCATGATGGACATTGACGGTGTCGGCGAGGAGACTGCCGAGCTCCTTTTTGCCTCCGGCCTCGTGGAGAACATAGCTGACCTTTATGACCTCACCTTGGAGAAGCTCTCCGCCCTCGAGCGCGTTGGCGAGAAGACTGCCATGCGCATACTCAAGGGTCTGGAGGACTCCAAGGAGGTGCCCTTCGAAAGAGTGGTCTACGCCCTTTCGATTCCCAATGTCGGCGAGACCACTTCAAAGCGTCTCGCTGCCGGAGTGGAAAGCATGGAGCGGATGAGGGGCATGAGCGTCGAGGAGCTCACCGCCGTCCCCGATGTTGGCCCGGTCATCGCTGCCGGCATCTACGAGTACCTCCACAACCCCATCAACGAGAAGATTATCGACCGCCTCATAGCTGCCGGTCTGAAAATGGAGATAGATAAAAGCCGCCTTGCTCCGGCGGGCGATGCCCTCAATGGCAAGACGGTGGTCATATCCGGCACATTCTCGCATCACAGCCGCGATGAATACAAGGACATCATCGAGCGCCAGGGAGGCAAGAACGCAGGGAGCATCTCCAAGAAAACCTCCTTCGTGCTCGCAGGCGAGAACATGGGCCCCGCGAAGCTCGAAAAGTGCAAGGCACTAAACATCCCCATCCTCAGCGAAGATGACTTCCGCCACCTCATCGGCGAAATCTGA
>CAZWVY010000052.1:0-18196 GCA_964637105.1 uncultured Sangeribacter sp.
GTGCATATCTCTTGCGAAGAGTTATGCTGTAACTTTTTTCATCAAAACATTCATTTTGAGCAGATACAGTTTTTCGGGACATGAGTCCTTCACATGCAAATCTCTTTGGCTGAAAAAGGGATATGACTTTTTGCTTGACGGCAATAGTTTCACCGATGTTGATGCTGTGACGAAGTTAGGCGTCGGAAAGAATATGGTGTCGGCTATCCGTTATTGGCTTCGTGCATTTGGACTCACAAGGGGTGATGAACTGCAATCAATCGCAAAATATATTTTTGATTCACAATTTGGCCGTGACCCCTTTGCCGAAGATCCTAACACACTTTGGCTGCTGCATTTTCTTTTGGTCTCTTCGGAAGCAGCAAGTCTGTATAACCTACTGTTTGTAGAATATAAACGCGAAAAGAAAGAGTTTTCGAAACAGGAACTCCAAGCATTTGTCAGACGTAAATGCGCAGTGCCGGAGCAAAGGAATGTCTACAACGAGAACACTGTGAGGAAAGACATCGCAGTGATGTTGAAAAATTATGTCGCTCCGAAAGATTTGAAAGCCATAGAAGATTTCTCTTCACTTCTAATAGTTTTAGGCTTGGTGATTAATACCGGCAAGCAAACACCTGACAATGAGCCGTTATACGCTTTCAGGGAATGTCATGCCGATGATGTGGCTTCAGAGATTATACTTTTTGCATTAATCCATATGAAAGGAACTGACCACACTGTCTCATTTGACGTGCTTCAACGGCTATCGCTTATATTCGGAATGTCAATTACCGTGCTTATTGAAGTCATCCGGTCTTTGGAGACAACGTATCCCGACACTCTTGTATTTACTGATAATAGCGGGATAAAGAATGTGCAGTTTCTAAGAGAGATTAGCGAGAACGAGGCTTTGAACCTTTATTACGATAAAATATGACCTACATACCCTCTGTCAACATAGAAATGAATGCTGTCACAGATTTTCAGTATATCATTACTGAAAATGCCAAGATGGCAGCCGGGCATATCGTCAATGGTTTTAAGTCGGGCTTTCATTCATTTTCAATAATAGGCACATACGGGACGGGCAAATCAAGTTTTATCCTTGCTCTTGAGGATGATCTGGCAAAGGGCACGCGCCATCTCATAAAAGACTGTGTGCTGGGGCCGATGTCAGGATTTGAATTCCTGAACATTGTAGGCGACTATGCTCCTCTTAGAAACCTGCTTTCAGATAAACTTGGCCATGAGTCCGAAAATCCTATTGACGTGCTCAAAGCCTATTGCCGGGATTTACGTAAAGATAATAAGTTTCTTATCATTGCAATTGACGAATTCGGCAAAATTCTCGAGCACGCAGCAAAGCACAATCCTGAGAAGGAACTGTATTTTCTACAGAAATTTGCAGAATTTGTCAATGTTCCTTCCCGCAATATCATCCTGTTGACCACTCTTCATCAAAACTTCGGCACCTATGCCGCCGGACTCACAGACGCCCAACGCAACGAATGGCTTAAGGTTAAGGGTCGGTTCAAAGAGATTGTGTTCGCTGAACCTGTAGAGCAGCTGCTTACCCTCACTGCAAAAAGCCTGAGCACCCGGCACAGGATATCGCAATCAGAGGAAATGCGCTTTAATATGCTCTATGATTTAGGAATACGCACTAAGATTGTATCCGAAAATCTGGACCTTGCCACAGCACAATCATTGTACCCTCTTGACCCTGTGGCTGCCGTTTGTTTGACTTTGGCCATCCAGAGATACGGCCAGAATGAACGTTCCCTGTTTTCGTTTCTTACTGCCGAAGGTGTCGGAGCAATCAATGATTTCAACGCCTCCGCGTCAACTACCTATAATGTCGCTATGGTATATGATTACCTGGTTTATCATTTCTATTCCGCCATCTCAGAAACCAACGCTGACTCAATGGGCTGGCGTTCCATATCGGTGGCAATCGAAAGAATAGAGGGTTCCAATCTTGATCATGATACCATCAGGGGCTGCCTTATGCTGATTAAGACCATTGGTCTGATCAATATGTTTTTCAATGGCATCGTCCTTGATAATGATTTTATCATAACTTATGGAGAGAGCGCTTTAGGATTGACTGACACGGGGAATTTGATTAAAACGCTTATCTCGCATCGGGTGGTGAGATTTGCAAGTTACAAGTCGCAGTATATCCTGTACGAAGGTACTAATATAGATATAGAGGATGAATTGTACAAGGCCGCTGCCGTTGTCCCGACACCGGCATTGTCAGTCGAAGAGATATCACCTTTTATTAATCAAAAGGTAGCGGTAGCATCAGCTGCATACTACAACACCGGGACACCACGGTATTTTGAATACCGCATCACCAACGATCCTGCTATCATCATCCCATCGGGAGATGTTGACGGGATAATACATCTTGTATTTCCCCTTGCTGACATCGAATCCCGGATTGTGGAATTATCCTCAGACTCAAATGCGGGGGCATCTGTGTACGGATATTTCAAAAATACTGATAAGCTGATCAGCCATCTCCATGAAATAAAGAAGCTGCAATACGTTATCGATAATGTCGCTTTCGATGACCGGGTGGCAAAATCGGAACTTGAAAATCAAAAACAGTTTCAAATACGCCAACTGAACGAAGTGGTCAACGCAACCCTGACCTCAGCCTCGGATAATATCATATGGTATTACAGAGGCATACCGCAGAGAGTGGCATCCTTGCGTGATTTCAACAAACTGCTGTCACGTATATGCAATGAGGTGTACTCCAAAACTCCCGTTATCAGAAATGAGCTTTTCAATCGCCAGAAACTTAGTTCGGCTATCTCACTGGCACGCGTAAACCTGCTGGACGCCATGCTGAACCACAGTGATGAGGAGTACTTTGGGATTAAATCCTTTCCCCCGGAGAAAACCATCTACTTCTCTCTGTTTCGTGATTCCGGCATCCATCGTCAAGACGAATATGGCAACTGGTGTCTTGGAGCCCCGACATCGGAAGGTCTGAAGACGATATGGGACGAATCAATCAGATTTATTGAGTCATCGAGCGACAAACCGAAAAAAATCACAGACCTGACCAAGATTCTGAAATCAGCTCCTTATAAGCTCAAACAGGGAGTGATTGATTTCTGGATCCCGATATTCCTCTATATCAACCGTCAGGAGTTCGCCCTGTATAATAATGGGGCTTTCGTCCTTTCTATCAATAAGGAAGTGTTTGAACTGCTGCATAAACGGCTGAATGATTTCACATTGAAATCATTCAAAATTTCCGGAATCAGACTTGAGTTTTTTAAGAGGTACCGCCAATTCCTGCATAAAGATGACTCGGCAGCTGTTTCCTCACAGACATTGATTGAGACTGTGAAGCCATTCTTCCGCTTCTATCGCGGACTGAATGCTTATGCGAAGACCACAAGAAAATTTGACAGCCCGCATACTGCAAAATTCAGAGACATCCTGTCGGATGCCCGGGATCCTGCCAAGACATTTTTTGAGGATCTTCCCGAGGCCTTAGGCTTCAGAGACCTTGAAAATGAGGAGTTCGCCGGACAATATGTTGATTTGATTCATCGCGCGGTAAGAGAATTAAATGACTGCTACGATAACCTGATTGACAGAATTGAAGAAGAAATTACAGGGCATCTCGGCCTGCCCTCCGATTATGCAGAATATAAAGATATTCTTGCAGAAAGATATAAGACCATTGACCCTCGTATACTCACACCTAAGGCCAGAGCCTTCCTTGACAGGATTCTCGCACCGGCAAAGTCAAAACGTGAATTAATTGAGAAGCTGGCAATAGTGATAAATGACCGGCGACTGGATGAGATTAAAGACTCTGAGGAGCCTTTGTTGATCCACCAAATGCTTTACATGCTGAGCAGGCTGGAAAGATACTCAGCTCTGGGAGGTCCCTCTTCTGATGATGCTTCAGAGGCTTTCAATTTTGAAATTGCCTCCAGTAAAGGCGCTTTCTCCAAATCGCAGACATTCAGGATACCGAAAAACAAAATCAGTGAAGTAAACACGACGGTATCGAAGATTGAGTCGCTTCTCACCGAAGATGAAGAACTGAATATCTGCATTCTCCTTAAACTCTTGAACAGCAAAGTCAACTCTTGAACAGCAAAGTCAAATGACACACGTAAGACACGTTTTAGGAATATCGGGCGGCAAAGACAGCGCTGCTCTCGCAATCTATATGAAAGGTAAATATCCCGACCTGCCTATAGAGTATTATAATACTGATACGGGGTGCGAACTGGCTGAGACCGATTTGCTGATCAACCGTCTTGAATCCTATCTCGGAGGAATCCGCCGGCTCCGCGCAGCTGAGGATAGTCCGGAGCCTACACCTTTTGAACACTTCCTGAAAGCAAGCGGCAATTTCCTCCCCTCGCCGCAGCAGCGCTGGTGCACTCAGAAAATGAAACTGGCAGAAATGGAACGGTTCGTGGGAGATGAGCCTGCTGTGTCTTATGTCGGCATTCGTGGCGACGAGGAGCGTGAAGGATACGTTTCAACTAAACCTAATATTCAGGCCATATTCCCTTTCCGCAAAAATATCTGGAGCATTGATGTGATTCACAATGTGCTTCACAAAAATAATATCGGCCGGTTTGCGGAGATATACCTCCGGCTTGCCCCGGCAGAACTGAGACTTAAGCTAAAAAAAATATTGGACCATCCTTTGACAAAGGACTTCTATTACGGGAAGAAGGCTTATGCTCTGATAGACCTCGATGTGAAGCTCTTCAACAAGGCTGTCTTCGAGTTTCTCAAGGGAACTGACTATCCCGTTGGCAAACTGGAGGAGTTCCCTCTCATCGATAACAATGACGTGCTTGTGAAGGAGGATATTTTCCGCATCCTCGAAAACAGCGGCGTAGGCGTGCCTGCTTACTATACTCCCATCGAATTTGAAGTCGATGGCAAGTCAGGCACATATAGCCGCAGCCGCTCGGGATGCTATTTCTGTTTCTTTCAGCAAAAATTGGAATGGATTTGGCTCTATGAGCAGCACCCGGACCTTTTTGCCAAAGCGATGGAGTTTGAAAAAGACGGATACACGTGGAACCAGAATGAAAGCCTCGCAGACCTCATCAAGCCTGAGCGGATCCGGCAGATTAAGCTGGATGCCATAAAGAAACAGGAAGCTAAGCGGCAGAAAGGCTCCGGCAGGCTGGTTGACCTGTTTGATGACCCGGAAGAGGATAATGACGCCTTCTGCGCTAATTGCTTCATATAATATCAACCGTCATGCTCAAAACAGATGTGACATGGCCTGAGACATTCAGGTATCAAACCAATTCTGAGTGGGAACCCGCAGGTTTTTTCTCAGAGGCTCTGTGCAATGCCACATCCTTTGACCTCATGTTAGGTTTTTTCTCCTCAACCGCCATCAATGTGCTCTCATACGGTTTTGCGTCTTTTATCCATAATGGGGGCAAAATGAGAATGATCATCAATGACATTCTCAGCAGCGATGATGCAGCGGCCATAACAATGGCTCACGAGCCCGCAGCGCTGCCATATTTTGACCTCAGCAATCTTGAGGAGCTTTCTTTCACATTAAACAGACGCGATAAGCATTTCTTTGATTGTCTGGCATGGCTCATCCGCAACGACAGAATTGAAATAAAAATAGTGCGCATGACCAACGGATGCGGCATTATGCACACAAAATGCGGCACATTCTCAGATGGAATAAATAAAATAGGGTTTGAAGGCTCGGTCAACTTTTCACTATCTGCATTAATGCACAATAGGGAAAGTCTCGGCGTGTATTGCGACTGGAACGGCATAGCCGACAGCGGACGCATCAAAGGCATCCAGACCTCCTTTGACAAAGCATTTAAAGGCGAAGACACCGACATCGAATTTATCGATGCCTCGGCTCTTAAAGGGTACATATTATCTCACGCAAACCCTAAGCACCTCCGGGACCTTCTTGAGGACGAACACCGCCTCATAGATGATATTGATGCGGACTCCGTTCCTGCTTCAGTGCGAAAAGCTCTGTCAAAAGCAAAAGAGCGAATTAGAGCAGCCATTGACCGCATTAAGGAATCAAAGAAGAACGTTGACCTCTCACCGCGATTTCCCTATCTTTCCGGACCGCGTGACTATCAGAAGACAGCATTTGAAAAATGGAAATCGAATACTCAGAAAGGGCTCTTCGCAATGGCTACCGGCACGGGCAAGACCATCACTTCCTTGAACTGCCTCCTGGAGATATTCAAACGAAGCGGCTATTATAAGGCAATTATTCTGGTCCCGACCATCACGCTCGTTAACCAATGGTCTGACGAATGTAAGAAATTCGGATTCTCACACATAGTCAAGGTGTGTTCAAAAAATCCCAACTGGAGAAAGGAAATAGACGATATTGAGTTTAATGAAAGCCTTGATTCTTCAGGCAGGAAGAATTCATATATCATCATCTGCACTTACGCCTCTTATGCACGTGACAAGGTGTTCAGCAGATTAAACATATTCCCCCGCAAACAATTGCTTCTGATTGCTGACGAGGCACACAATATGGGAGGAGGCAAAATGCTGTCTCGCTTGAAAGAGGTGCCTTATCTGAGAAGAATAGGTTTATCCGCCACTCCGGAAAGACACTATGATGAAGAGGCCACAAAAAAAATAATGACCTTTTTCGGATGTGATGCCTCCTATACATACGAATACTCAATGGCAGAAGCGATTGAGAAAAAGGTTTTGTGCCGGTATAAGTATTATCCGCATATCGTGAAGCTCACGGTGGCCGAGATGGAGGAATATCTCGAGCTGTCACGGAAACTGGCAAAGTACTACATGTATAATCAGGATGTGTTCCGTCCGAAGGATGACGCAGTATTGACATCATTGCTGCTGAAACGGAAAAGCATCATCCACAAGGCCGCTAATAAAAAAGCTGTGTTTCGCGATATCCTTCAAAAAAGATTGACAGAGAAAGGCTCAATCAAATATACTTTGGTCTACGTGCCCGAAGGTAATAAACCAGACGAAGATGCGGATATCTATGACAGCTCGGATATCATGGCTGATGATGCTGACAGCGCGCATCTCATTGATG
The DNA here is from genome assembly GCA_964637105.1 of uncultured Sangeribacter sp. Classification (GTDB taxonomy): domain Bacteria; phylum Bacteroidota; class Bacteroidia; order Bacteroidales; family Muribaculaceae; genus Lepagella. The sequence goes on from CAZWVY010000052.1 coordinate 7,070, forward strand.
CGTACACCCGCATAGTCCGTGACCTCAGTCCTACGACCACGGTAAGGCAATTCACCTCCGGCTCTGCTGATCGGGACAAAATTCTGAAAGACTTCGCTGAAGGAAGGCTTGACGTGCTGACCTCCATGAAATGTCTTGATGAAGGCATCGATGTGCCCAGAAGCGAATTGGCTATCTTCTGTGCAAGCACCGGGAATCCCCGGCAGTTCATTCAGCGCCGAGGCCGCGTCCTGCGCACTCATCCTGACAAATACATGTCCGAAATCCATGACCTCGTTGTAGCTCCTGAAATCTGCGATTCAGAAGACACTTACAATATGGAGCGCAACATGCTGGCTAATGAACTTAAACGAGTTTATGACTTTGCTTCCCTTTCTGAAAATCTTGATGATACTGTCAGTGAGATGGAAGACATCCTGAATTATTATAATCTTTCAATATTCAATGTATGACGGGATATAAGACCAATAAAGACAAAATGCTGAATGCCGTGCTGCTCAATAAGAAATTGATGGAGGCAGGCGAATATGATGAGAGTGACTTCGCTACGTATGACCGGGCGCTTGTTTCCGACAACCCCATCGTCAGGACTGTGGCCAGAATAATCAAAGGCCATGATGACGGCAATTCACCAAAGAATATCTACAATGAGATCACTGATTATCTGAAGAAAACCCTATGAGAATAAAAAGTCTTGCAATAAACAATTTCCGAAGCTATTACGGAGAGACCGAGTTCGCTTTTACGGATGGCCTCACTCTCATCATCGGAGATAACGGTGACGGCAAAACCACCTTTTTCGATGCTCTGAAGTGGCTTCTTGACCCCTCTCTTGAGAACGCCGACATAAACTATCTTTCCGAGATGCGTAAATCAGAATTGGAAATAGGTGAAGTGGCAACTGTGTCCGTCAAGATGACTTTCGAGCATAACGGAGAGAAGATGATTGAAAAATCATTTGCCGTGGAGCGCCGGGATGAAAACAGGTTTATCACCCACAGCTTCAGTTTCAAGGGATATGAGAGCGATGGCATCGAAAGAACCCAAGTCAGCGGCAAGCACCTGATAGTGCGTTGCTTCGATTCTTTTATCCAACGTTACAGCATGTTCAAGGGCGAAAGCACCTTAAACGTATTCGACGACCCGGATGCGCTCAAGATGCTGGTGGATAAGCTTTCAGACATCCGCGAGTTTGACGAATACGTCCAGCTGACTGACGAATTTGAAGCCAAATCAAGCACGGCTTACGAAAGAGAGTGCAAAAACGATAAGAAAACCGAAAAGGAGGCGTATTTGCTTGAGAGCAAAAAAACAAAGGTAGACTCAAGAATCGCCCATATCCGTAAGGACATCCGTGAAACGGAAAAAAGAGCGGCGTCATTCACTTCCCAAATTGAGGTGCTGGAACAGAACCAGGAGGCAAGTGAGCGGTACCAGGAGTTGAAAAAACTCATCGCAACCAGAGAAGAGGATGTCTTTAAATTGAGGGGACAGATCAGCGCGCGCAATTTCAACGTCAACCTCCTGGACCGATACTGGATCCTTGCTCCGTTCGGCCCTGTGCTCGAAGAATTCCGAAAAAAGACTTCCGCTTTCAGCAAGGAGAAGCGCACCCTCCAAGACACGTTCATAGCCCAAAAGGCTAAGGAGGAGGGACGCAGTGAAGCATTAAATGAAATTTCCTCTTTGGTTAATGGAGTGGCCCCTCTCCCTTGGTATGCCCCCGACCTGAACTCAATGCAGGAGATGGTGGACGATGAGGTGTGCAAAGTCTGCGGTCGACCCGCTCCCAAGGGCACTGAGGCATACGAATTCATGCTGTCGAAACTGAACGACTTCAAGAAGCACCTGGAAGCAAAACAACATTCAGAGGAGGCCAAGCCGAAGGAAAAGGAACTGTTCGTCAACCGCTATATTGACCGGCTGCACAACCTGAGCATATCTCTCGGGGGAAGCAAAGCACAAGAGATTGCCGAGCTCCCGGGGGAAATCTCAGATGAGATTCAACTGCTTGAGACCCTAAAGCAGAAGCTCGCGCGTGCCGAAGAAAAACTGCAGGAAGCACGTGACGACAAGACACGTCTGCTCATTCAAACAGAGGGAGTGACCGAGGACCAGCTGGATCTGGATTTCCATAACCTCAAGGGATACTTCGAGCAGAAAAGCAAAGCCGAGGAGAGGCTCGTCGGCCTCCGCGAAGAATTGAAGCAGGCTTTAGAAGACAAACAAACGATCGAGGACAGATATGAGGCTCTCAATCCCGGCAGCAGCATGGCAAAGGTCTATCAGAAGGTGCATGTCATACTGCGCCGTATCGCCGATGCATTCAAAGAGGCCAAAGACTTGAACCTCACCAGATTTCTCGGGGATATACAGGAAAGGGCAAATGAATATCTCGGGCGCCTGAATACTCAGGATTTCCATGGCATCATCAGACTGGTCAGATCCACTCAGGACACGACGGAAATCCGTCTGCTCAGTGCAAACGGGCGCACCATCACAGACCCTTCGGGATCTCAGCTCACCACAATGTATATGTCAGTGCTTTTTGCTATCTCCGACCTTACCAGCGCCAAGCGCGATGAAGACTACCCGCTGATTTTTGATGCCCCTACTTCTTCATTCGGCGGAATGAAAGAGAGCGGCTTCTATAACATCATAGATGGCCTTGAAAAGCAATGCATCATTGTTACCAAAGACTTTCTTGATGACCGCGGACGCATTGATGAAGCAAAAATCAATCAGCTGACATGCACCGTCTACCGCATCAAGAAAGAAGCCGGATTCAATCCGGATGACCTCTCAACAGTGCGTACAGTCTTAACTCCGATAAAATAAGTGACTTTCTATGGAAAATTTATATGACCTGTGGGCCAAACGCAACCCGGAATGGGAAAAACGTTTTGAGGAATCAATCTTCAAGACGTTTGCCGATTACGGCAAGGGAAATAATTCTCTCTCAGCCACAAGAGGCAAGATTTTTGGGGCCGGGTACGAAATATTCATAATTGCCTTCTTCATCGGCCTGTACTTTGACCGAACCCGTGAACTGACTGAGAATAAGGAAGAGAGAAAAACGTGTGGTCAGGCAATACAATACTGGGGCAACATTGAGACTCGTGGCATCCGGCAGACATACGGGGCAATACGTGAATTCATTTTTGCCGCTCTGATAGCAAGGACCGATATTGATTTTATAGCTCTTGATAAGGGAGACCCCGCGGTAACTCCGCGTAAAGTAGTCGAGGCGCTGATTCAGAAAATGGAGGAGTATGCCAACTTCGGCCTCTACTACATGGAAGAGAAGATGGCGGATAATCCTGATTATTTCTTTAGGGATAAAGCATTTCTCCACACTTTTCTTCAGTTTATAACCCCCGAAAAGACCGAAGAGGATTATTGCGGCGAAGACGATAATCTTCCGGAAGATTTATAAGCGCTATCCCTGTATATGGGGCACCTGCTCCAGATGTCTTCACGAGATCTGCGACCAGTCGACGGAACGGGCGAAGCGGCGCCGGAGCTCGCGGTTGAGGATGGCGGCGTCGGGTGCCGGGACCGCCGACGGATTGTCGAGCAGGCGCATGGCTTCAGCCCTGGCCCGCTCCAGTATCTGGCCGTCGCGCGTGAGCGAGGCTACGCGCAGGTTGAAGGCCAGGCCGCTCTGCATGGTGCCCTCCATGTCGCCCGGGCCGCGCAGCTTCATGTCCGCTTCCGAGACGAGGAAGCCGTCGGTAGTCTCGGTCATTATCCCCAGGCGCTTGCGGGTGTCCGCCCCTATGTTGCGCTTGCTCATCAATATGCAGTAGCTTTTGTCTGCGCCGCGCCCTACCCTGCCCCGCAGCTGATGCAGCTGCGAGAGGCCGAACCGCTCGGCGTTCTCTATGACCATCACTGAGGCGTTGGGCACGTTCACACCTACCTCTATGACCGTTGTGGCCACCATAATACGCGCCTCCCCCCTTACGAACAGGTCCATCTGGTGCGCTTTCTCGTCCGGCTTCATCTGCCCGTGGACAAAGGCTATGCGGTGCTTCTGCCCGAACACCTGCCTCACGCGCTCCAGGCCCTCTTCAAGGCTTTTGAGCGATAGTTTCTCATTCTCGTGTATCAACGGATACACGATGTAGGCCTGCCGCCCGGCGTCAAGCTCGCGCATGATGTGTCGGTCCACCTCCATGCGGTTGTCATCATAGCGCAGCCAGGTGTCGATAGGCTTTCGGCCCGGCGGCAGCTGGTCGATTACCGACACCTCCAAATCTCCGTAAACAGTCATGGCGAGCGTGCGCGGTATCGGTGTGGCAGTCATCACGAGCACATGGGGCGGTATCTGCGCTTTGGCCCACATACGGGCGCGCTGGGCCACTCCGAAACGGTGCTGCTCGTCTATCACCACCAGGCCCAAGTCTTTGAATTCCACTGCATCCTCAATCAGAGCATGCGTGCCTACAAGTATGTCGATGCTCCCGTCGAGCAGTCCGGCGTGTATTTCCCGGCGCTCGCGGGTGCGGGTGCTCCCGGTGAGCACACGGACGTTGACTCCTATGGCGTCGCCCCATTCCTTCAGGCTCTGTCCATGCTGGCGGGCAAGAATTTCCGTGGGGGCCATCAGAGCGGCCTGCAGTCCGTTGTCAACGGCCATAAGCATGCTCATGAAGGCCACGAGGGTCTTGCCGCTACCGACATCTCCTTGCAGCAGACGGTTCATCTGGCGGCCGCGCCTCACATCGTCCCTGATTTCGCGAAGCACGCGCTTCTGCGCATCAGTGAGGCTGAAGGGGAGCACGTCCGAATAAAAGGTGTTGAATTTCTCGCCTATGCGTCCCAGGATGCGCCCCGGGGTGTTCTGCGCGCGGCGACGCGCGAAGCGCAGTATGTTTAGCTCAAGATAGAACAGCTCCTCAAACTTCATCCGCTCCGTGGCCCGCTGGAGCGTGCGCACGTCCGGCGGGGAATGCATGGCGGATATTGCCTCGCGCAGAGGCATGAGGTGCAGACGCTCCATCATTTCAGCCGGAAGGGCCTCCTGCAGGTCGTCCATCGCAGGATTGGCGAGCAGCGAGGCCATTATCTTCTGCATCAGCAGCTGCGAGAACCCCCGCTTGCGCAGGGTGTCAGTCAGGGAGTAAATGCCGCGCAGCCCCTCGGCAGGTTTCGCGGGGTCGTAGCTCTCTATCTCGGGATGAGCCATCTGCCACGTGCCCCGGTAATTGGTCGGTTTGCCGAAGATGACATACTCCTGCTCGGTGTTGAGACGCTGGAGCACTCCCGTGATACCTGCGAACCAGGTCACTTCCATGGCGGAGCGTCCGTCGGTGAAGAGGGCCGTGAGCCGTTTCTTGGCCCCTTCGCCCTCTGTGACGAACCGCCGGAACCACCCTCTGATCTGCACGGCAGGCATCTCGGAGCCTGAGAGTTCGCCGATGGCATAGAAATGGGAGCGGTCAATGTGACGGAAGGGGAAATAATAGAGCAGGTCGCGCGGCGTGGCGAGGCCGAGCTCCTTTGAAAGAAGCCCGGCCCTCGTCTCGCCCACACCCTTGAGAAATTTCAGGGTCTCGCGGTCGAGTCGGGATGCCTGCGGATCGCTCGTCTTGGGTTTCATCTCTCTTGCCCGGGTGTCATCCACGCCTCGGCGATAGCGAAATCTCCCGGATTAGTGACTTTGATATTTGCCGGATCCCCTTCGTAGAGCGCTATGGGGTGATGGGGCTCTACGATTGAGGCGTCATCGGTGTATGTCCTTCCCGGCTCGCGCTTGGCGAAACAGTCAAGAATAAGGCTGAGCCGGAACACCTGCGGTGTCTGCACGGCGACATATTCCGAGCGGTCAACGCTCCGGCTGGCGCCGGGAGCATCTTTGCGTCCGGGCTCCACGCGCCTCAGCGAATCGGTGACAGCCACGGCCGGCACAGCCGTGCCATATTGCCCGGCAGCGTGCCATCCCCGTCTGATAAGCGCGGGACTCACGCAGCAGCGGGCGCCGTCATGTATCGCCACAAGGTCCTCCTCGCCCGGAGCTTCGATTGCCGCCAGGGCATTGGCCACTGACTCCACACGGTCGCGGCCTCCCGGGACCACGAGGCAGTCATGCCGATCTTGCTCCGGCATAGCCGCGGCCAGGCCCTCCCAATAGGACTTCCAGTCGGGATGGACCACGACAATGAACTTCGTGGCGGGGTCAGCTTCATGAAATGCGCGGAGCGACCACCATAACAGCGGCCGCCCTGCGATTTGATGAAACTGCTTGGGCACCCGGCCTCCGGCGCGGCTGCCGGTGCCTCCGGCGAGTATCACGGCATACTTCATCTTGCTGCCGCGTGAGATCACATGTTCATGCCGCCGTCAACCTGTATCACCTGGCCGGTGACATAGCTCGACATGTCGGAAGCGAGGAACACGGCTACGTCTGCGATATCCTCGGGCTTGCCTCCGCGGCGCAGAGGTATCTTCTTGCACCAGTCGGCGCGCACCTCCTCGGGGAGGGCGGCAGTCATGGCAGTCTCGATAAATCCGGGAGCAATGGCATTGGCGCGTATGCCGCGCGAGCCCACCTCCTGGGCGATGCTCTTGGCCAGGGCGATCAGGCCGGCCTTGGAGGCGGCATAGTTGGCCTGGCCGGCGTTGCCGTGCACGCCTACGACGCTGGCCATGTTGATGATCGAGCCGGAGCGCTGGCGCATCATGATGGGCAGGCAGGCATGGATGAAGTTGAAGGCGCTCTTGAGATTCACGTTGATCACAGCGTCCCACTGGCCTTCGCTCATGCGCATCATCAGACCATCCTTGGTGATTCCGGCATTGTTGACCAGCACGTCGATGCGGCCGAAGTCGTTCTTCACCTGCTCAACCACTTCTGCTGTCTGAGCGAAATCAGCCGCATTGGATGCGTAGCCTTTGCATTTCACCCCGAGAGCCTCGATTTCAGCCTGCGTTGCCAGACCGTTCTCATCAATCACGAGGTCTGTGAATGCTATGTCGGCGCCCTCTTGGGCGAATTTCAGGGCAAGGGCCTTGCCGATGCCGCGAGCGGCTCCGGTGATAAGAGCCGTCTTTCCTTCGAGAAGTTTCATATTCAGATACTTAAGATTGTTTTAATGATTGAATAATTGGACCCCTGAGACAAAAATGCTTATGAGCCGGATCCTAAATGAGTTCGCAGCCTCCTCCGGGACCTTACATCTCCACTATGAAGGCCCCGCAGCTGTAACCGCCTCCGAAAACCATCAGGGCCACTTTGTCGCCCTTCTGGAAACTATCCTCGTTTTGCGCCAGGACAATCGCGGCGGAAGCGGAGCCGGTATTGCCCAGAGACTCGATATTGTTGAGGAAACGGTCCATCGGCAGGTCGAGCATGTGGGCCACCTGGGCCACTATGCGCTTATTGGCCTGGTGGGTGATGAGCTTGCTCATCTCGTTGACCTGCAGGCCGGTCTTGCCTAAGACATCGCGCAGGGCGTATATCATGTAGCGGCAGGCATTGAGGAACACATCGCGGCCGTCAGGCATGGTGATGCCCTCCTCCTTGGGGCGCAGCTTGACACCTCCCGTCCCTTTGCCGACCTGGCCGAGCCCCTCCGTAGAGACTGCCAATACCTTGTGGTCGCTTTCCGCCGCCTTATCAGCGCTCAGGAAACACGCCACGGCGCCGTCGCCCCACAGATGGCCCGACTTGGGATCAGCCTCATTGCTGTAATAGGAATTCTGCTCGCTGCATATCAGCAGAGCCTTGCGGGACATTCCGGCCTTGAAGAAAGCCTCTATGATCTCCAGGCCGTTGATAAAGGAGGAGCAGGCCGATGTCACGGCAAAGGCCTTCGCTCCGGTCACATCCCACTTGCGCTGCACCTCATGGGCTACCGAGGCCACTGTGTCATATATGCAATAGCCGGCCGCCACAATCAGATCCACATCCTTGATGGGATACGGACACTTCTTCGAGGCCAGGTCGACAGCATCAAAGGCCATTGTGTTCACGTTCTCGTCAGCAGCACACCGGCTGCGGGTGAGGATGCCCGTGCGCTGCTCGATCCAGTCAGGCGTCAGCCCGTTGACCTTCTCAAAGTATGCGTTGGAAATCCGTGCCTCGGGTATGTAGTGTCCGATTGCGTTTATATACATAAGCGTGGTTTATAGATGTCAGTTAGTTAGATTATCATCGGGAGCCCCCGGCTCCCTGCGCTCTCTTCTGTGCGTCTCAAGTTTCGGGCCTGCGCACTATCCCGTGGAGAAGGATGTCTGTGACGCAGTTCTTGAGCGTCTCCTTTGTAATGCCGTTTTCAGTGAGATTGTCGCGTATGAAGGGAACATCCAGACCCTGTATGGTCTGGGAAATGATCACCGCCATGCCCGGCGGATCATCAATATCAAAGACTCCTGCCCTCACCCCCTCATCGAGGATGGCCCGTATCAGAGCCACCTCCTTTTTGGAGAGTATCTTGCGCGCGCGGTCCACCTTGCGCACATCACGGAAGAATCCGGCCCTGAGAGATCCGTTGCGCGAGACCACCTCCTTCATTGCCTCGAATCGCACCGCCACATACTGCCTGAGCTTCTCCTCAGCCGGCACCGGCTTGGCTACAATAAGCCTCAGCTTCGACAACACCTGGTCCGTCTCGCGCTCAATGACGGCATTGAAGATATCGCGCTTGCTCTTGAAATATGTGTAGATAGTGCGCCTCCCCTTGTCTGAAGCGGAGGCGATGTCATTCATTGTGGTATTCTCCACCCCCTTGCGGGCGAACAACTGCCGGGCAACCTCTATGAATTTGTCTCGGGTCTTGGATACCATATCTGCACACTTGAGCGATTTGTGAGCAAAATTACTAAATTCTCTGCAATTACCCAACTTTATATCCCATTTTCTTTATCCCTTCTACTAAAATCGCCTCCATTATTCCTAACTGCCCCTCCTTCCTGTCACTAAAGAAGCCATGCCAATCCCTTAAATCGCCTCCCCTCTCGCCCCAAAATAGCACCCATTTTCACCCGAAAAACAGCAAAAACCGGCTCTTTAACATATTTTAGCAAAAATAATCCCCGAAAAACTTGCACAGTCCCCGAAATGGTATTAACTTTGCACTCGAAATCACACCGCGGGGTGGAGCAGTGGTAGCTCGTTGGGCTCATAACCCAAAGGTCGTAGGTTCGAGTCCTGCCCCCGCCACTAACAGAAAAGGCGCTTTTCCCTTAGGGAAAGCGCCTTTTTCATTTCATACACCATGGAAATAGTCTACGAAGACAATCATATCATCATAGTCAATAAGGAGGCGGGCGAGATTGTGCAGGGCGACCGCACAGGCGACACCCCGCTGTCAGATAAGATCAAGGCGTTCATCAAGGAGCGCGATAACAAGCCCGGGAATGTCTTCTGCGGCGTGGTGCACCGCATAGACCGCCCCGTGTCGGGTCTTGTCATATTTGCCAAGACCTCCAAGGCCCTGGCCCGGCTCAACGAGATGCTGCGCAAGGGAGAGATCCACAAGACCTACTGGGCGCTCGTCGAGGGGCATCGCCAAGTCCCCGCCGACACCCTCCGGCATTGGCTACAAAGCGACGGACGGCTAAACAAGACCCGCATCGTGCGCGCCGATGCCCCGGAGGCCAAGGAGGCCGAGCTCTCCTACACCACCGTGGCGCAAGGAGACCGGTACACGCTGCTGGAAGTCGACCTCAAGACAGGGCGCAAGCATCAGATACGCGCCCAGCTCGCAGGCACCGGCACGCCCATCAAGGGCGATTTGAAATATGGCGCGCGCCGCTCGAATCCCGGTGGAGGCATCTCGCTGCTCGCGCGCCGCATCGCCTTCACACATCCCGTCTCCAAAAAGGAGATATGCGTCGAGGCTCCTCCCCGGCCAGACATGCTGAAGCTCCTCCCCGGCCAGACATGCTGAACCTCCTCCCCTGGCAACCGGACATGCTGAGACTGCGCCCCGGCAGCCGGACTGATCGCGAGCGGCCATAAGCCCTTCGGATACTTCATGATTTATCATGATTATTCATGTTTTATCATGTTTTATCATGTTTTATCATGATTTCTCATGTTTTATCATGATTTCTCATGATAAATCTTGTCATATCATGATTATTGGCAGTCCCGGGTTGCCACGCTCTATTTCCGGGGCGCCCGTCGGCTTTTTCCGAGGCGGCTGCCGGCTTTTTTCGGGGCGCCGTCCGGTTTTTTCCGAGGCGACCTTCGGCTTTTTCCGGGGCTGCGGCCGGCTTTTCTTCGGATGCCGTCGGTAGGGGCGCGCAGAGTTGCTATCCTTTGGTCATCGGGCGCAGGCCGTCACATCTGGGATAGTCGCTGCATCCCCAGAATTCGCGGCCTTGCATCTGTCCTTTGTTCTGCATGCGACGCAGCATCGGCTTGCCGCATTTGGGACACGCCGGGGCTCCTGCGACATGTTGGCGGCGCGCCTCGAGGCGCTCGGCTGTCATGTTCTCGGTGAACCCTCCCTTCGCCTTAAACTGCCTCAGCAGTTCGCGCATCTGAGATTCCAGCATCTTGTTGACTCTCGTGCACAGGATGAGCATGGCGTTGGCGGCAATCTCCGGATTTGGATTCGCAATCCAAGGGTCATATTTGGCCTTTTGAGCCAAAATATGGAGAGCGGCATCATGAAGCAGACTGTTGGAATAATGCGGCGTATCAAGCTCGATTCTCCATATTGCCTCGCGCCCCGGGTGGCCAATGGCCCAGATGTCCGCTTTGCGGCGAAGCAGGAAGTTGAAGAAATCTCCCTGCACCTCGTCAATGCTCGCCCTCGCCACATCCAGAAGCCGCATCTCCGTTTCAATCGAAGTCGAGTGTCTGGCGGTGCCCTCGGCTATGTTGGCCACTCCGCAACGGGCCGCAAGCACCATCTGGTCGTAGAGACGGCGGCATGGGTCCATCCGGTAGTCCACGAAGCGGTCGCAGAAGTCCTGCGTGCCAAGCTGGATGATATTGGCAAGAATCCACGAGTTGAGTATGAAATATGACTGGGAGAATCTGATTTCTACGCCCATTGCTTTTAATTTTAAGGATTAGGATTTGGATTAGATTGCTCATGATTATTCATGTTTTATCATGATTATTCATGATTATTCATGATTATTCATGATTTATCATGATTATTCATG
>CAZWVY010000053.1:0-18108 GCA_964637105.1 uncultured Sangeribacter sp.
CAGGCCAAAAATAGCTCCAAGGATGCGACCCCTGAGACATAAAAATTTTATGAGACGGGGTCTTAATTTTCTTATTTGGTCATGTTGGAGCGGATGTATTTTACCATCTCTTCGGGGTCGGCGCATCCGAGCACATACTTGTCGCCGTTTTTCATCCGGACCATGAAGCCGTCGGAGGCCTTGCCGTAGAATCCGTAATAGCGGCCGACATCCCCCTCGCGGAAGAGGCCCCAGTAACCCATGAAGCCCCCGGATGCAAGGAGACGGATGGCTCCCATGGTAGGCTGATAGAGCTCGACGCTCTCAACATCGCTCATCGCGATGAGGCGCTTGCGCAGCAGGCTCCCCATGATTATGAAATCCGGAGTGGCGCGTATGTAGCCGGGGGCGTAAAAGAGGGCGGGAATGAAAAGGGCTAAGTATATTATAAGAAAAGTTATGAAAGCCGAGGTCTCGCGCACCGTCAGCACGCAGCCGATAAAGAGGGCGAGCATGATGGCTCCCGTAATCACGGAGCAGAAAATGCTATAGTCTATTTTCGATTTCATAGCAGGTCAGAGAGTTTAGAAAGTGTCTGCCGACATATATTGTCCTGCAGGTATGCAAATATAATGATTATTGCGGAGGAATCCAAATTAATACCCCGTCTCATCAATCTTTATGCGGCTCAGGGGCGTTATAATGCTGTATTCCGCTAAAAACCATATCTTGAGAATACCCGCGATTATGAAAAACACAATATACTCCTGCTTCCGGGAGATGGTACGGAAGTATCCCGAGCAGCACGCAGTCATTGAAGATGACCGCACGATGACTTTCGCAGAATTGGACGCTATGGTCGATGCCATCTGCGTGAAGTTTTATGACAAGAAACCTGCATATGTCGGCGTGGTGATGCACCACGGCGCGGAGCAGATAGCCGCAATGTTGGCTGTGCTGAAAAGCGGAGCGGCATACGTGCCCGCCGAACCCTCCCTGCCGCAGGAGCGCATCAACTACATGATGGAGAGCGCGGGAGTGGATTTCATCATTACCGACAACTTCTGCCGCCATCTCAAACCGGCCGGCCGCGAACTCGCGGACCGATCGGAGCCTGACGGCGCGGCCTACGTGCTCTATACCTCCGGCACCTCCGGCAAACCGAAAGGTGTGACGGTAGAAAACCATTCTGTCACCAACTACGCGCGCGCTTTCGAGGCGGAGTTCCATACCGGCCCGGGCGATGTTATGCTGCAGTATTCTGTCTGCTCGTTTGACATCTTCGTGGAGGAGGTATTCACAACCCTGCTCAACGGCGCAGCCCTCTGTATTCCGACCCATGCCATCCACAAAGGATCGCTGCAGAGCCTCATGGCCTTCGTCAAGCGCCACGGCGTGACTATCATAGACGGTTTCCCCTACCTTATCGCGGAGATGAACAAACTCCCGGAGATTCCGGAGTCAATCAAGCTGATTATCAGCGGCGGCGACGTGATACGTGGCAGCTACATCACCAATCTGCGTGACAAGGGCATCAAGATTTACAATACCTACGGGCCGTCGGAGACTACAGTATGCTCAAACTATTTCCGCGTTGACAACGCCGAACCTCTTGAGGATGGCACTTTCCCGGTCGGCAAGCCGGTGCTCGGCGTGGATACCAAGATACTTGACAAAGACATGAAGGAGGTGCCGCAAGGCACGATAGGTGAGATCTGCATTTTCGGCGAAGGTGTAAGCCGCGGCTATATCAATGACGCTCCGGAGCAGAAGAACTTTGTGACCCTGCCGGACGGCACGCGCTTTTACCGCAGCGGCGATTTAGGGTATCTGCTGCCGGACGGCAACTTAGCGTTTCTCAACCGCCGTGACAACCAGGTGATGATACTGGGCAAGCGCGTCGAGCCTGAGGAGGTGGAGAATGTGCTGAACACCTGCCCCTCGGTCGAAAGGGGTGTGGTGCGCGCCTTCCTCGATGAGAACGGCCTGCACTATCTGACGGCATATATCATCCCGCGCGAGGATTGCAAGCTGAGCGAAGTCAAGGCCTGGCTGAAATCCAAGTTGACCGATTTCATGGTGCCCGAGTTCTTTGTGAAAGTCAGGGAGATACCTATCACGCGCCGCGGCAAGGTGGATGTGGAGGCCCTGCCTGTGGTCATGAAGGTGGGAGAGTACAAATGAATAGCGACCCGGTGCGAGCGATCAGTGAATAGTCATGAAATATGAGGAGATTATGGAAAGTCCCGAGATAAAAGTGAGAAGAATAAGGATGCTCAGTGAACTGCTGGCCTGGAGAAAGGAGGTGATCCGCCATGTTTTCGGCGAGGAACCCTCGCCGGAATTAATGGAGCAGAACAGCCGCTATTACGTCAATCAAGGAGGAGGGGGGCATTATGCCGTAGTTGCCTCGGCTGACGGCGTGGATTGCGGCTGCGGGGGCATCTGCCTTACCTGGGAGCTCCCGTCGCCTGACAATCCCACGGGCCGGTGTGCATACTTGATGAACATATATGTGCGCGAGGCCTTCCGCAAGCATGGCGTGGCTCACAAGATAGTGGAGGCGCTCATCAAAGAGGCCGAGAAGCGCGGATGCGGCAAGATTTACCTTGAAGCTACAGAAGAGGGCAAACCGGTTTATGCCTCGGCAGGATTCTCGGAGATGCCCGATATGATGAAATATTATGGTAAGAAAGATTGAAATAGGCGGGGTGCAATGCAGTTGCGCCCCGGCAGCAGATAAGAGCAGGATAGCAAATATTCTGTATCCGATGGATATGCTCGGCGGCTGGATAGAGGAGGCCGCCGCGCGTTATGGCGTGAACATCGCGGTCATCACGGGCATGGACTGGCAGAATGTGTTCAGTCCGTGGCCCGCGCCCGGCGTGCCCAAAGGGACGGAGGCCTTCAAGGGGGAGGCTCCGCAGTTCCTGAAGTTGCTCCGCGAGGAGGTTGTGCCGCAGATTGAGGCGGCTTTGGGCCTTGGCCCGGATGTGGAGAGGAGCCTTGTGGGCGTTTCCATGTCGGGTCTCTTCACTCTGTGGCAGTGGATGGTGTGCGACACATTCCGGAATATCGCCTCGCTTTCGGGCTCGTTCTGGTATGAGGGCTTTGTGGAGTGGATGAAAAAAATCCCGGTCCCGGCGAAAGCAGGGGAGGCCTACTTTCTGCTCGGGGACCAGGAAACTAAGTCTAATGTCAAGACCTTCAATACTGTGGGCGCGGCTACTCAGGAAATCATATCGCTGCTGCGCGCAGCCGGGATAAAGACGGAATTTCAGAGTGTGCCGGGCAACCACTATGCCGATGCGATACCGAGGCTGGAGAGGGCCTTCAGCGCGCTCTTCGGATAATGACTCGCGCGCTCATCGGAATATGACTTGAAGGGGCTTGCGGATCTTGCGAGGGATTTATTCGCCGAAGGCTACGCGTCCTAACGGGGTGCCGTCAAGGGTCAGAATGTAGACTCCCTTGGGCAGCACTCCCCTGTGAATTTCCAGCGTGTCGGTGATTGGTTTTGCCATCAGGGTTTTGCCCGACAGGTCTGTTATGCGCAGTACGCCGGGCACAGGAGTTACCACTGTGAGGCTCTCTTTGGCAATGCGGACTGTCGCGTGCTGCTCGGTAGTTGTGATCCCAACCTGCACTCCCAGGTCAAGGGCCGGAGCATACTCCAGCCGCTTGACATCTGCCAGATCGTAGGAATAACTCTGCGCGGGAGAGGCCACAGTGAGGTTGTTGTCAGCCATCTTGACCTCCATGCCGTCAACCACCTGCACTGACAGGGGTGTGTCAGAAGATCCGGTATGCACTAACAGATGGGTGGAGTAAGTCTCGGCTTGGGCGCAGACACCAGTCAGAGCCAATGTGGCGCACACTATTATCTTGCTAAATATTTTCATTGGAGGTCTTTTGTTAAGTGGTCTATGCGGGCGTCAACCCATTCCGTGAGCTCTCTTACAAACCGGTCGGTATCTGACGAGGGGTGGTGCCAGGTCCAGCTGCCCTGCGCGTGGGATACGCTCCATTTCTGGCCATCCATTTTCGCGCCCGGCTCAATAGAGTATGCGTACTCTTTCATCCACTCCATCATTTCGGGACGGATGACATCCCTCAGTTCCTTGAGTCTCTCCTGATACAGAGCCTGGAACTCGGGATGGTCATAGAGGTCCCAGAGAAGGCCGAAGGCCCACAGATTGTGGTCAGGCTTTCTCATGGTCTCGCTTGACTCGCCGGTATAGAAATTGAAGGCCACATCCACGTCCCACACCGGGCCGAAATGATAGAGGGAGCCCTCATCGAGATTTTCCTTATAGAGGAATACGCTCTTCGGGAAACCGATTTCATCGTTTGCAGCGAAGTTCATGACCAGGAAATAGTCGACAGCTGACTGCATGTCAAAGGCCTCTCCTCCGCGCCCGTCGGCCACAAGGAGCTCTGCCTTCTCGAAGTCCTCGCGCCACATGGCGAGCCTCTCATCGGGGGTGAGCCCTTCGGGGTCGGCTTCGAACAGTTCATCGAAATCGGGATCCTTGACCATTACGGGGAGGTCGTGATAGGCCGATTTGAACTTATAAGGCTCGTCAAACTCTTTTCCTAACTCAAAGAGGATGCCGGTATTCTCATCTATGTCAACCGAGGCCTTGTTGATGCCGACTTTCTCCGTAAGAAGGTAGAGGCCGCTGTATGTGTCGTTGACGTAGACATTGACGGGCATGGTATGGTTAGTGAAGGGGAGGCCGAGGCGTCGAGCGAACCATAACGCGAGGGCATTGCGCATGTGGCTCGGGTCAATGTAATTGGCCAGGAGGACATAATTCTTAGCCTTTGTGAAGCCGCAGATTGAGGTCTTTGAGGGGAACTTCATTCTCATCGGCTTCTTGTTCATGCCCCAGGTGGAGTTGCCGCGGCCGCGGACAGACAGCGTGAGGCTGTCGAGGTCTTCGGTCATGCCGTGGCCTTCTACTATGAGGTCGGCATTAATGTAGTCAACCTTGTTTGTAACCCATTCCAGATCGGGATTGTCGGGGAAAGTGAAACGCAAAGCCGGGATGTCGGTCTGGCGGAAATCGATACGGTCAATTGCGGATGTGGAGAGGCGCTCGCCGTTGAAATACACCACCGTGTCGGTGCCCTCAATGCGGTGGGTGAGGGTAAACTCTTTGGCAGGATCGATTCTGTTGAAACCGCCATCATTTCTGTAAATGTATGGATATTGCGCCGAAGCCGAGGCCACAGCCGCGACGGGGAGCAAAGTTGCCAGAAGTCGTTGCAGGATTCGTTTCATCATGTGTTTTTTCTGAAATTTCCTGCAAAATTAATATTTTTCGGGCGGATAACATCGCCATTTATAATTTATTAACTTTTTGAGGCTCATCAAGGAGCGCGGGCTTTCAGCCCGCGGTGGGGGGCCCCGCATCCTTAGCTGCCCCTTCGCGGGCTGGAAGCCCGCGCTCCTTGAACTCCTTCGGGAGATCAGGCGTTTTAATATTGCAGACCGGTTAAGGGTCTGCGCGAAACATTAATTAATCTTTTAATACTATGCTGGAAACAGATTACAAGTTCGGCGAGGTGCATGTGCTTGCCGACCAGGTCGAATACGGTTCTGACCGTGTGCATGTGAAGAACATCTTTTCTACTGAAAACGGAGGCGTTGCCCTTCTGGCTTTCAAGGCCGGGCAGAAGCTCGATACCCACGTGGCACCGGCTGAGGTGCTGGTGACTGTGCTTGAGGGCGAGGTGGAGTTCACCATCCTCGACAAGGTGCATCATCTGCGCGCCGGTGAATTCCTCATGCTTGGCGCTGAGGTGCCCCATAGCGTGGCGGCGCCTGTCGATGCCAAAGTCATGTTGGCTAAGGTTAAGGCATAAAAAGAGGAGGCTTTTCAGCCTCCTCTTTTTATGATGTAGTCTGTAGAAATGGCGCAGGTAGCAGAAGTGGCGGAGGCTTTCCAGCCTCCGTAAAAATATTCGGAGGCTGGAAGCCCCCGCTACTTCTGGGAAGCCTCCGCTACTTTAGGGGAGGTAGGGGGCGTCGTTGCCCCAGAGCCACTCGCCGCTGCCTATGGCTGCGGCGAAGTTGTATTTGGCTATCCCCATGTCGATGAAGTTGTGCTCCACTTTGGGGTCAATGTGGGCTACGATGCGCTTTGCCTTGCCGCTCTCATCTTCAATCTCCTTGACGGAGAAGCGGACGGGGCGCCCGTTCATCCAGGAGGGGGCGCAAGCTACTCCGGCCAGCCCTGTCTCCAGCCAGGGAAACTCCTTGCACGCTGCGGCGTACTCATCGTCTGAGCCGTCGAAAAACCAGCGGGCCGGCTTTCTCTTGCCCTTGAAAAGGCCGGAGACGGTCTTTGCGAGGGTGCGGGGTGACTCAGCGGGTATGCCGAAAAGGACCAGCATGAGGATGCGCTGGCCGGCCCGCAGGGGCACGTTGACATGTTCTGCGCTGTAAGTGCCACCCACGAAGCAGGTGCCCAGGCCGAGCGAGACGGCCTTCATCACAAACTGCTCCGCGAAGTATCCGGCCCTTTCGATGGTGTCGGGAAAGGAGGGATCTATCACGCAGGCCACATAGTTGTTGGGGTTGCGAAACATCCCGTAGCTGCGGAGAAACCCCTTGAAGGGGTCAGAATCCTGCGTGCGCATCTGGAAAAAGAGGCCTGCCTCATGGGTGCAGGTCATGGTCAGGTCCGCCTGGAGCGTCCTGACCATTTCCTGCGGCACGGGCTGCAGCGAGTAATCGCGCACCGAATAGCGCGACTCAAGCAGGCTGAGCGTCATTGTTCTCGGGTTCTTCGATGAGAATTTCGAAATTGTCGAGGAAGTTCATCGTCTTCTCGATGTAGTCTTCCATCACGACATCATCCTCCACGAAGGGCACCTCCTTGCGGTATGCCTCCATGACCTGCTCGATATAGGGCGAAGACTTCAGCGGACGGCGGAAATCGATAGCCTGAGCTGCGTTCATCAGTTCGATGGCAGCGATATACTTGAGGTTGGATATGATCTTGTGGAGTTTGGTGGCAGCATTGGCGCCCATCGAAACGAGGTCTTCCTGGCCGTTGGAGCTGACGATTGAGTCGCATGAGGCGGGCCATGCGTACATCTTGTTCTGGCTCACAACCGAAGCGGCGGCATACTGCGGAATCATGAAGCCGGAGTTGAGGCCCGGTTTGGCAACCAGGAACTCGGGCAGGCCGCGCAGGCCCATGATAAGCTGCGCCACGCGGCGCTCTGAGATGTTGCCCAGCTCATGGAGAGCCACGCCCATGTAGTCAAATACCAAGGCGATAGGCTCGCCGTGGAAGTTGCCACCGGAAATTACGAGGTCCTCGTCGGGGAAGACTGTGGGATTGTCTGTCACGGAGTTGATTTCCGTGTGGAGCACGTCAGTGACATGGTTCATGGCATCCTTGACGGCGCCGTGCACCTGCGGGATGCAGCGGAAGGAGTAGGGATCCTGCACATGCTCCTTCTCACGGGCGATAATCTCGCTGCCTTTGAGAAGCGTGCGGAACACGCGGCCGGTCTGGATCTGTCCCGGATGGGGACGCACAGCCTGGATCTGGGGCCAGAAGGGTTCGATGCGGCCATCGAAGCCTTCGAGCGACATGGCTCCGAAGAGGTCGAAGCAGTTGACCATGTGCCAGCCGTCGATGAGGGCCTTGATGCCGTTGGCGCTCATGAACTGCGTGCCGTTGAGCAGGGCAAGGCCCTCTTTGGATTTGAGCTTGATGGGGTTCCAGCCGAAGATGTTGAGCACCTCCTTGCCGGAGATTACCTTATCCTTGAAGAACACCTTGCCCTCGCCGATGAGGGGGAGGAAAAGGTTGGCCAGCGGAGCGAGGTCGCCGGAGGCGCCGAGGGAGCCGCGGTCATATACTACTGGGAGAATGTCATTATTATAGAAATCCAGGATGCGCTGCACAGTCTCCACCTGCACGCCCGAGAAGCCCATCGAGAGGGCGTGGGCCTTGAGCAGAAGCATGAGCTTGATGATAGTCTTGTCGACAGGAGTGCCGATGGAGCAGGAGTGGCTCTTCACGAGGTTTTCCTGGAGGGTGGAGAGGTCTTGCGAGGAAATGTGCTTGTTGCAGAGGGAGCCGAAACCGGTGGTCACGCCGTAGATGGGCACAGTGTTCTCATCGGTCTTCTTGTCGAGATACTCGCGGCAGTGGCGGATTTTCTCAATGGCCTCATCGGAGAGGGTGAGTTTGGTGTTGTCATTGAGAATCTTCTCAATAAGGTCATAGGTAAGGGGGGAAGAACCTATGGCGTATGTCTCAAGAATTTCCATGATGGATATGTGGTTTTTATAAATTTGTGTTGCTTGGCTGCGTTTTCAATCAAGGGGGAGAGTGCGGGACGGAGTGACGACTTCAACGCCTTTGAACCATACGCGCTCCACGCAGTTCATGCCTACATAATAGGGGAGAGCGTCAATGGTCTTGAAGTGGAGCATGGCGATGTTTGCCTCCTTGCCCGCTTCGAGTGTGCCGATTGTGCCGGCCATTCCGACAGCTGCGGCGCCGTTGATGGTCAGGGCTGAGATAACCTCCTGCACAGTCATGTTCATGTAGAGGCATCCCAAGGCGATGGTCAGAGGGATTGAGCCGGAGAAGCAGCTGCCGGGGTTGAGGTCAGTTGCGAGAGCTACGGCACACCCTGCGTCAATCATGCGACGCGCGGGGGCGTAGGGCTCCTTAAGCGCGAAGGCCGTCAGTGGGAGACAGGTAGCCACCGTGCCCGACTCCGCCAGGCGGCGGATGCCCTCGTCGGAGATATGAAGAAGGTGGTCAGCCGAGACAGCGCCTAACTCGGCTGCGAGCTCGGCTCCGCCGAGAGTCACAATCTCATCCGCGTGGAGCTTGAGCTTGTATCCCATCTCCTTGGCAGCGCGGAGGAAGCGGCGCGACTCTTCGATCTCAAACACATTTTTCTCGCAGAAGATGTCGCAGAAATCAGCCTTATCCTTGAATCGCGGGAGCATCTCGGCAATCATGTAGTCAATATACTCGTCGGTGCGCCCTTTGTACTCGCGGGGCACCGCGTGGGCTCCGAGGAATGTGGGCACCACGTGCATGCGGTCGGAACAGGTCTCGCGCAACTCATGGATGGCGTCGAGCATCTTCTCCTCCGTCTCGACATCGAGCCCGTATCCGCTCTTGGCCTCCACGGTGGTCACTCCGTCGGCGAGCATACGGTCGATAAACCACCGGCCTTTCTCAGCCATGGTCGCGGCATCGATGTTGTGAGTGGCGTCTACCGTAGACTGTATGCCGCCGCCGCGCTGCATGATCTCCATGTAGCTCACGCCTTTAAGGCGCCAGCCGAATTCGTTGGGGCGGAAACCGCCGAAGACAAGGTGGGTATGGCTGTCGACCATGCCGGGCATCGCCACATGGCCGTTTGCGTCAAGGCGACAGTATTCCTCCGCCTTGACCTCCGGAGCTTCGGAGGCGGGACCGGCATATTCGATGATGCCCTCGCGGACGATAATCCGGCAGCCGGGCTGCTCCTCCCAAGCGCCCATCTCGCTCCCCCTGAGGGCTTGGGAGCCCTTGGGGGTAGCGAGTGTGCAGTTGTCGATTATGATATTGCCTTTCATATTTCTGAAAGCGTATTGTGTCACTTCATTATTTCACGGAGCATCTCCTCATCTGCGATGAAGGGCTCAGTGATCATGAAGCCGTTCTCGGCCTGGGTGTCGTTCCATTCCTCAACGGTGGCCATTGCGTTCTCGTTGCGGGCCCATGAGCGGCGGGCCACACCGCCCATGACATCCCAAAGCATAGCCTGCTTGAGAATTTCATCGGCGCGCTCGGAGCCGTCGCATACCATGCCGAAGCCGCCGTTGATAGACTTGCCGATGCCTACGCCGCCGCCGTTGTGGAGTGCGACGAGGCTCATGCCGCGCGCGCAGTTGCCGGCGAAGCACTGGATAGCCATATCAGCCATCACATTCGAGCCATCCTTGATATTGCTGGTCTCGCGGAAGGGGGAGTCAGTGCCGCTTACATCGTGGTGGTCACGGCCGAGCATGATGGGGCCTACCTCGCCGTTGCGCACCATCTCGTTAAACTTCAGAGCTATTTTGAGACGGCCCATAGCATCCTGGTAGAGGATACGGGCCTGGGTGCCGACAACGAGTGCGTTCTTCTCTGCATCGCGAATCCAGTTGTAGTTGTCGCGATCCTGGCCGCGGCGGTTCGGGTCGATGCACTCCATAGCAGCCTTGTCGGTCTTGACGAGGTCCTCGTGCTTGCCGCTGAGGCATACCCAGCGGAAGGGGCCGTAGCCGAAATCGAAAAGCATCGGGCCCATGATGTCCTCAACGTAGGAGGGCCAGATGAAACCATCCTTCTCATCGATGCCGTTGCGCGACATCTCCTTGACGCCGGCGTCATACATGGCCTTCATGAAGGAGTTGCCGTAATCGAAGAAGTAGGTGCCCTCATCCACGAGCTTGCGGATAGCCTTGTAATGGCGGCGCAGGGACTCATCGACTTTGCTGCGGAACTCCTCGGGATTGTCGTGGAGCAGCTTGGTGCGCTCCTCGAAGGTCATGCCCGCAGGGCAGTAGCCACCTTCGTAAACGGCGTGGCAGGAGGTCTGGTCGGAGAGAAGGTCGATTTTCTTGCCATGCTCGGCGGCATATTCGAGAAGGTCGACCACATTGCCGAGGTAAGCGATTGAAATTGGCTCTTTGGCCTCCATAGCCTTCTCAGCCATAGCGAAGGCCTCCTCGATGTTGTCGGTCACCTCCTGCACCCATCCCTGTGAACGGCGGGTCTCGATGCGCGAGGGGTCAACCTCGGCGATGATAGCTGCGGCTCCGGCGATTTCAGCGGCCTTGGGCTGTGCGCCGCTCATGCCTCCGAGGCCGGAGGATACAAAGAGATGGCCGCGCAGGTCGCCGTCCTGGGGCACGCCGAGCTTCATGCGCCCTGCGTTAAGGAGGGTATTGAACGTGCCGTGCACTATGCCCTGGGGGCCAATGTACATCCAGCCTCCGGCAGTCATCTGGCCGTAGTTGGCCACGCCCATCTGCATGGCCTCGTGCCAGTCGTGGAGGTTATCAAACATGCCGACCATCATGGCGTTGGTGATGATGACGCGCGGCGCATCCTTGCGCGAGGGGAAGAGGCCGAGGGGATGTCCGGACTCCACTACGAGGGTCTGCTCATCGGTGAGCTCCTCGAGATATTTCTTAATGAGGCGGTATTGCAGCCAGTTCTGGCAGACCTGTCCGGTCTCGCCGTAGGTCACGAGTTCATACGGGTAGAGAGCGATGTCGAAACAGAGATTGTTGTCAATCATCACCTGGAAGGCCTTTCCGGCGAGGCATTTTCCCTTATATTCGTCAATGGGCTTGGCCTTGAGGTCGCCTTCGGGGCGGAAACGGTATGCATATATGCGGCCGCGCGTGCGCAGTTCCTCGAGGAATTCCGGGGCGGCCTGGGCGTGCAGGCTCTCCGGGAGATAGCGGAGCGCGTTCTTGAGCGCGGTGATTGTCTTTTCGGGTGTGAGAGTGTAGCCGCGGTCGGGAGCGCGGCGGATACCTTCCTTAAACTCAGGCATGTCGGGCCATTCTTCGTTAAGGCGGATACGATCGTTTTTCATGATTCGA
The DNA here is from genome assembly GCA_964637105.1 of uncultured Sangeribacter sp. GTDB lineage: Bacteria > Bacteroidota > Bacteroidia > Bacteroidales > Muribaculaceae > Lepagella. The sequence continues at coordinate 11,612 of CAZWVY010000053.1, forward strand.
ATGGGTTGTTTTTATGTTTGATGCAAATTTAGCGATTAGTTGTAATATGACCAAAATATAACGGGGAAAAATTTTTATAAGGCACTCTGCCCTCTATGCCGCGGAAATTTGCTAACTTTGCGGGATAAAGACGCAATCATGGACATGATACCAAGGTTTTTCGCGGCGGCAGCATTCGCTGCGCTCGCCGTGACGGCAGGAGCTGAGGCCAACCTTCCCCGGGTAGAGATATTAGGGAAGGAGTATTACTATTATGAGGTAAAGAAGGGGGACTCCGTCTACGGAATCGCCAAACAGTTTGACTGGGACCCCCAGGAGCTGATGAAGCTCAATCCCCGGGCTGCCGCCGGCCTCGAGAAGGGGGCGCGGCTCTATTATCCTACGGGCAAGGTCGTAGTCTTGGCTGAGGAGCCGGATCCGGAGAAACCTGCGGTCGAGATACCCTTTGAGCCGATCACCCACCTGGTGAAGCGCGGCGAGACCCCATACAGCATCGCAAAACATTACAACATCTCCCTGGAGACTCTGTATGCCAACCATCCGTCGGCGAAATATGGAGTAAAAGCCGGTGAGACTATCGTAATCAGACAGCTCCCCGAGATGGTGGACCGCAACGGGGGAATGTATTATTACACCGTGAAACCGGGGGACACGCTCTTTGCGCTGTCGCGCAAATACAATACGACTGTCGAAAAGCTGCTCGCTGCAAATCCGGGAGTGTCTGAAAAGAATTTCAAGGCGGGGAGCGCCATCCGGATTCCTGTCAATACGGATACGGCCAAACGCACCCATACGGCTGTCGTCGAGGAGAGGAGGGTGGAATCTCTCGATGATTACAAGGTGGAAAAAGATGATACCTGGGCCTCCATCGCGGAAAAGACCGGCACGGCTGTCGAAGACCTGCGCGATGCCAACGGAGGGGCGGCCATTCCGAAGCGCAACCAGATTGTGACCGTGCCAAACATGGTCACTGTGCAAGTGGAGCGCGAGGTGGAGGGTGATGACCCTGCGGCCGCGTCATCGGAAAAAGTGCAGGAGATTTATGATTCCATCCATGCTGTTGAGTCTGTGCCTATCGAGCAGAGGCAGGTGCGCATTTCCCTGATGCTTGACGACCCTTCCACGAAGCGCGACAGCGAGTTTGTGAAGGGATTCCTTCTTGCGCTCAACGACTACAAGGACACTCCCTACAAGGTGCAGGTCAAGATAGACAAGGCTGACGACCGCTCCGCTGCCTTGGCATCTCTCAAGGAGTTTAATCCCAATCTTGTCATTTCGACTGCTGACCGGAATTTCCCCGAGTGGCTCGGAGAATATGGCAAGAACACGGACACGGAGATAGTCAATGTGTTTGATGTCAGAAACGAGCAGTATCTTGAGAATCCTCTGATGGTGAACGTACTTACGCCTACGAACTTCTTCAATGAGTCGACTGCCGATGCGATTGTCGAGCGGTTTGGGGGACGCTCCCTGATAATTGTCGGGGAGAACGACACCCAGGATACCCTCGGGCCCCTTGTGAAAGAGCAGATGCCGGGGGCGGCCATTGAGCTGACTCCCGAGGAGCTTTCCGCATATCCTTTCGATGAGGCGGGCAGCTATCTTATCTACGCGATGCCTACGGCCCAGTCTGAGGTGGAGAGGGTGCTTGATGCCGTAGCCACGGCGCGTCAGAATTCACCGGTTGCCGAAGTGGCGGTAATTGGCCGCCCCAACTGGATTACCCTGACCGAGTCATTAGGGGAGAAGATGCATGATGCGGACGTCTACATACCGTCGCGGTTCTATTTTGACGACTCAAGCAACGAGGGGCGCAGCTTCACTTCTGATTTCACGGCGCTCTACGGCTATGCTCCGGTGAAGTCATATCCTCTGTACGCGGCCGTAGGCTTCGACCTGGCCAACTATTTTGTGCCCGGTGTGGCCGTCACGGAGGGTGATTTCAACAGGGGGGTGCCGGATGCCGACTCGGTGCAGACAGCCATGCGCATGGAGCGTGTGAACAACTGGAGCGGGTTCTACAATCCTGTGACCTATCTCGTGCGCCTCACTCCGTATGGCTCAACTGATAAAATCATTGTGAAGTGAAGAGCGCAAAGTTATTCATGTCCCCGAGACATAAAAAATTTATGAGACGGGGACTTAGAGCCGCTGCGCTTTTGGCTATGGCGGCCAGCGCGGCTGGGCTTCACGCGCAGAGCCGCTGGAAGCCTGACATCTCCTTCGGAGCGCACGCCGGCGCCGGAGCCTCCAAGATTTTCTTTTCTCCGGGCACTCACGAGAAGATGAGGTTCGGGCCCACGGCCGGAGTTGCCTTCCGGTATGCCGAAGAGTATCATTTCGGACTCATAGCCGAGCTTAATTTCACACAGCGGGGATGGCGTGAGGATTTCAGGACTTATACCCAATTCTCCTATTCGCGAGCCTTGAACTACCTTGAGCTCCCTATCATGGCCCACATTTATTTCGGGCGCAAGAGCAGGTTTTTTGTAAACCTCGGCCCGCAGTTCTCCTACATGATTTCGGATGGTGTGTCGGCCAATTTCGATTATAGGGATTACAGCAAGGTGGAGGGATTTCCCGTCACCGGACGCACCAATGCCCAGCTTGACATGGCCGTCAGCAAACGGTTCGACTACGGCATATGCGCCGGTCTCGGAGGGGAATGGCGCATGATGCCGCGGCACTCCCTGACGTTGGAGGCACGGTTCTATTACGGCCTCGGCAACTGCTTCCCGTCGGCGCGGACGGACATATTCCACTCCTCTAACGCCATGTTCATCTCCGCCACGATAGGGTACTGGTTCTTTACGAGCGGGAAATAATACATCCTCTTATAATCAAAAAGCCACACATGCGGGTGGCTTTTTGATTTACCGGATGAGCCAGGTGATGAGGAGGTAGACGGCTGTGGCTGGCATGACCATGAGGAATGAGTCTATGCGGTCGAGTATGCCTCCGTGGCCCGGGATGAGATGGCCTGAGTCCTTGACGCCAAGCGTGCGCTTGAAGAGCGACTCCACGAGGTCACCCCATGTGGCGAACACCGCGACAACTACGCCAAGTCCCGCCCAGGTCAACAACGAGGGATAGTCAGCCCCGGGCATGATCCAGCGGCAGCACACTGCCCCGACCACGCAGAACACCACGCCTCCCCAGAAACCCTCCCAGGTCTTTTTTGGCGATATGCGCTCCCACATCTTGTTGCGTCCTATGCGTGAGCCTACCAGGTAGGCGCCGGTATCGTTGAGCCATATCAGCACGAACATCGCGAGCACAACATTAAGTATCTCACGCGCCGGGAGGGGAGAGAAGTCCGAGGAGATATAATCAACGGTGCCTGCGCTCATCAGCAGACATGTCGGAAGGCCGATGTAAATCTGACCGAACACCGACAGTGCAAGGTTATGCACGGGGTCCTCATTGCGTATGTACAGCTCCTCGGCCATTCGCGCCAACAGGAGCACGACCCACAGCAGGAGGCCTATCCCGGTCGGAGCGGCCGCGAGACAGACCGTGGCGGCGACATCTGTCATGGCCGTAACGGTGTTGTGCCCATATTTGTGAGACATCAGTGTAGTGAACTCCATCGAGCCAATGGCTGCGAGAAGAAGCGCGAGGGCGCAAGTCCACAGGCCTCCGCCAAGGAGGGCCCCTACGATTATGGCCACATATACAAGGCCCGATATTGCTCTGGTCAGCATGACAGTTTTTAAGTTATAGTGATTAGTGAATAGTGTGAGGAGTGACGAGTGATTAATTAACGGTAATGCACTTTTCCGGTAAAAAATAAACGCCACGGCGCCCCGATATGTTTTGGGACGCCGTGGTTTTCTTGTCATGCCGGGACGAATCCCGGAGGGGGTCTTAGACTCAGTCTTCGAAGATGTCGAGGGGGGTGGCGGCGAGCTTGAAGTCGTGCGTCACGAGGAACTCGATTATCTTGTCGCGCTCTTCCGAGGGCTGGACATCCTCATGGATGCGGCGCTCGGCGTTGTGCACGGCCGTTTGGCTCTGGTAGATGTGGCGGTAGCACTTGGCAATATCATCGATAATCTCCTCGCTCTTCTTGCCCTTGCGCAGGATGTAGGCGTTCACGCCGTAGTAGGAGATGGGGTTGTGGGCCATGATGACATACGGGGGCACATTGCCGTTGACGCGGCAGCCACCCTTGATAAGGCACCATTCGCCGATATGGAATCCCTCATGGACTATCACGCCCGAGGAGAGAATCGTGTAATTGCCGATATTGCAGTCTCCCGCGATCTTCACCCCGTTGCCGATAACGCACCAGTCACCTATGACACTGTCGTGAGCGATATGGCTCTGGGCCATGACGAAGGAATTGTTGCCGATACGCGTCTCGCCACCCTTGCGGCTGGAGCGGTTGATGATGACATACTCGCGGATCTTGTTGTTGTCGCCGATCACGACATATGACTCCTCACCTTTCCAGCGGAAATCCTGGGGTGTGGCCGCGATGATCGAACCCTCGTATATCACGTTGTTTCTGCCGATGCGCGAGCCTGAGAGCACGCTGCAGTGGGAGTGGATCACAGTGCCGTCGCCGATCTCGACATTGCGGTCGATATAGACGAATGCGCCGATGGTGACATCCTTGCCGAGCTTGGCCTCGGGATGCACGAAAGCGAGATTGCTGATGTTAGACATGAGTACGGATTTTGAGGGTTAGACATTACCTGCCTCCGCCGACAGCCTGGTAGAGGCTGATGAGCGAAGTGGCCTTGGTGTGCCAGCAGGCGAGGGCGGCGAGCTGAGCCTGGAGGAGGCTGCTGCGGGCGGTGAGCACTTCAAGATAGGTCGTGCCCTGGTTATACATGAAGAGCTCGTTGGTGTACTCAACTGACTTCTCCAGGGCATCTATCTGCTTCTCTATCATGGCGCGCTTGGCAGTGTTCTGATTGATTGCCACCAGAGCGTTGCTGACATCCCCGGCTGCGGAGAGCACTACCTTCTCAAAGTTGTTGACGGCCTGTTTCTGCTGCGCCTTGGCAGCTTCATAGGTCGCGATGTTCTGGCCGCGCGAGAAGATGGGGGCGGTCAGCGAGCCTGCGAGCTGGATGAACCATTTGCCGGGGTTCGAAATCATCGAGCCCAACAGATTGGTGAATCCTCCCTGGGCGGAGATGACGAGCGAGGGGTAGAAGTTGGTCCGCGCCGAGTTGAGGGAATAGAAGGCCGCAGCCATTCCCCGCTCGGCAGCAGCTACATCGGGACGGGTAGCCAGATAATTGAGCGGAATGCCTGAGGTAACCTCCACAGGGAGCGAGAAGTCAAGCGAGCTGCTGACGCTCCAGGTCTGCGGGTAGGTGTTGAGCAGAAGCGACAGGGAGTTCTGCACGGTCGTGATCTGCTGCTCCAGGTCGGGTATCGAGGCCATGATGCTGTAGTAATTGGCCTGGCTCTGCACCACGGCAGCCTCATTGGTGCGTCCGGCCTCCTTGAGGAGTTTCATGGACTCCACCTGGTCGGCCCAGATTTCGGAGGTGCGCTTGGTCAGGTCGAGCTGCTGGTTGAGCAGCACGAGCGTGTAGTAGCTTGTGGCGACACCGCAGACAATCTGCGAGCGGGCAGCCTGTGCGTAGGCTTCGGCCTGCTCCACGGCCACCTGCGCTCCGCGCTTGCGGTTAAGGATCTTGGCAAAGGCGTCAATCTCCCAGGATGCAGCCAGGGGTATTGTGTAAGTCCAGTTCATGTGGCTGCCTCCGTAGCTTGACGTGCCACCGTTGGGAGTCAGGGCAAGCGAGGGGAAATAGCTGAGCTTAGCTCCCTTGAGCTGCGCGCGGGCAATGTCTACATTGAGCATTGCATTGTCGAGGTCAGCATTGTTCTCGAGGGCCTGGCGGATAAGGGCCTGGAGCTGCGGGTCGGTGAAGATCTGCTCCCACTCCAGGTATCCGAGGGAGGTTGAATCGGGGGTCTCCGCGACCGCACGCGCATAGTCGGAGACTATGGCGTTGTCGGTCGGGAGGTCATATTTCTGATAGATGTGGCAGCTGCTGAGGCCGACTGCCATGGCGCCCGTGAGGGCAAATACGATTGACTTTCTCATATTACGCATGGTGTCAGTCATTTTTTATTGCATACTGTTCAATCTCGGAAGAAATGCCGCTGTTGTCGGTATCCTTCCACTTCGGGGGCGAAATGCGCTCCTGCAGTTTCTGGGCTGCCACGAAGAGGGCCGGGACGATAATCACCTGGAGTATCATGCCGATGAGCATGCCTCCGACGGCGCCTGTGCCGAGGGCTTGGTTGCCGAGCTTGCCGGCGCCGTGGGCGAACATCATCGGCAGAAGACCGATAATCATGGCGAGCGAGGTCATGAGAATCGGGCGCAGACGGGCTACGGCACCCTGGATGGCAGACTTGACAATGCTCATGCCGGTCTTGCGGCGGTCAAGGGCGAACTCCACGATAAGGATGGCGTTCTTGGCCAGAAGGCCGATAAGCATGATGAGCGCGATCTGGAGATAGAT
>CAZWVY010000054.1:0-5254 GCA_964637105.1 uncultured Sangeribacter sp.
ACTTCACCTCCCTGATATAGATATTATACTGGAAATTTCTCAGCTGCGGATATACCTCAAACACTCCGTCGCTCGACTTCTCGCCTATGTCCATTTTATAGTAATACACCTTCCCCTGGTAGCGTCCCTTGACGATGATGACAGAGCGGTTGCTGCGGCTCACCGGACGCTCATAGAGGAACTGCGCGTTCAGACGGTCGGGTATCTCAAAATTATCTGTCACGCTCGTCTGGTAATTCAGGAAAGTGCCTCCGGGCATGTATCCGTCATAGTTCTTGAGCATCGTGGCAAAAGGCAGAGGGTTGCCGGAGGCATCAAGGAAATCGGTAAACTCCTTCTTCTTGCTGTTCCAAGGGGCTACGGCTCCCTGCTGTGCAACATTCATCACCCTGAATCCTAACAAAGTGAACGAGGGGTCGGTGCAGGAGACATTGACGCGGCAGAAATTGCGGATCAAGGGCACTCGAGTCAATTTAGACTTAAGTTCCGGAGTCGGCACCCATTCGCCATTTTGGGTCTGGACTGCGTATCCGTTGGGGAAGGTAATTCGCCTCCAGTATGCCTCGTTGCCATCGGAAACTGTCAGAGACGGTATTATATTACCCTCAGCGCCGAATGGGATGTTGAAATGCACGCTTGAGGGGACGGCAATCAGATGCAGTATGCGTCCGAAAGTGGTGTTGGTGAGCATCACTTTAAACTGCACCTCATCGCCCACCACAGTCTCCTCCATAGCGTCATGCACCCCCACGAGGGTGTTGAGCATAGGGTCACCGTTGTCAGCAAACTCCACCACATACAGATGCAGGTTATCCAAATCTGCCGAAGCGCTCATGGCGCGCGTCTCCACGCTTCCCGGCTCTGCAAACGAGAGCGAGGACTCGATGATGACCTTGTCGTCAACGAATGAGATGCCGGGAGTTGCCGTCGGCGCAGGTTCCGGCAGCTCATCTCCGCTGCAGGAAGAAAGCACCGCCGCAAGGATTACCCACAATATATATTGTATCTTCAATATAGTCTTCATTTCAATACAGCTTTGATATCAATGCCGATTCACTCAGTCTGTCCGGACAATGCGGTTATATCACTTTACGAAGTTAAGAGGATCCGGGCTGTCACCCCAGGTGAACTCGTAAATAGGCTTGCCATCATTAGGTTTATTACCATTGCTCTTCAACGTCTCCGAGCCCCAATACCATTCATCATAGACGAAACGAGCTCTCTCAGCTTTGGTCACATCCCAGTCTTTTTCGAGTACGCTCTTTGCGGGATATGAGGGTTTGCCGGGAACCTTCACGGCACCTTGGGCACACCAGTAATGCCAGTTGTCGTTGACATACACGCCGAACAGTCTCGGGATTTTACCCGTGTCAGACAAGTCAACGATAAAGCGAACCTCACCCCAGGTCGGGAGTCTCCATCGTCCTGCAGGATACCCCATTTCCTGGAACGCCGCTGCGCGCCTTCTTGCATTCTGGCGATTCAGCAGGGCGCCTGTGCCTGCTGCGCTGGAGCAGATTCTAATCTTTGGAGCAATCATATTTTCCGCCTCTTCCGTCTCGTTTGTGGGATGATAATAAGAAAGGGTGCGGGTCTTATTACCTCCGCCGACATACCTCGCAGTAGTGAAGGTTGCCCATGCATTCGGATACTCCTTCTGATTGTTGTCGGCTGACATGCTGTTGTTGCTCAGATTGTTATTAATGGCGATGCGCCTTGGGTCATTGATGATATAATCCTCATTATCCAGACGGGTGATTGTCAAGAGATACATGTTCGGATTCCAGTTATAATAGGAAATCGAACTTAATCCTATCACACTTGTCCACCCCGACCCAGCCAGAATATTTCCATTGGCATCGATATTATTATTGATGAAAACATTGCACATGTTGCGGCTCGCTGTTATATTGTCTCCACTAACCACAAAACGGTCCGAAGTATTTGGCAGCGTCGTAATGTACATGCCGGGATACTGGGTGATTTTCAGCGATTCCTTAAATGTGTTCTCTCCATTGTTATACTTATCCTGGTGCTGTACCGTCACATAAAATTCGCACACGGAGTATTCAGGCACATCCGTGCGTTGGAACCATGTAATCTTCTCCATTGCCTTCTCAATCGTGGAGAGGGGTACATAAGCGGGAGTGCGCTTCGCCGCAGCAGTGAAGTTATAATTATTAGTGAGGCTGAATTGGGTAGTGTTATTGATATACGGCTGAAAACATACCAGCTCATGCTTGTACGTCAGCACCTGCTGGTTGGGGCCGGTGCTCGAAAAGGCCACACTATATACGCCGCTGCCGTGGGAAAAAGAGTTGCTGTTCTGCGTGCGGCTGACCTTCACGGGGAACTCGTCACCGGTATCGGAATAGTTGAACCGGTAGAACACCATATAACAGTCGGTGACTACCACAGGGTGAGACGTATAGAACGAAATGTCTATCTGGTTGGCATTGTTGACCACGTACTCAGTCTGGTCAAATACCAGATAGCGCACATCCGTGAGTGTTGTATCTATTGATTTGGTGCCCCAGGGGGCAGCGGTATAGCTGACATCCTCCACGAGCATCGGCTCCTCGGGGACGAGGCTGCCGAGCACGCTCACATCCACATTCACATGATAGGAGACGTTGCGCACTATCTCCGTCTTGTCAAGATTGACCACCGGCACCTGATAATAGCAGACACGGTAGTTGTCACCCTTATCGCTCGTCCAGGGCACTGCCAGGAGCATGCGCGTGCGGTTCATATCGGTCAGGCTCTCCGTCCAGGCATTGGGATATGTGTAGAAGGGAATTTTCTGGATATACTCGGTCTTGCCGTCACTTGTGCCTGACGGGCCGGGGTGTGAGTTATCGTCACCTGATTTCACTTCAAATCCATACTCCAAATCTGAAGGTGTGGTGAAGTAATATCTCTCATCTACCCCCTCTCTTGCATTGGGCACGAGCGTGGAGTTGGAGACGCCATGAACCAGGCGCACAGTCATATCCTCATAGTGAGCAGTCCATTTCACCAGCTCACCGTCCAGGTCGCCCTCGACGACGGACTTGCCGGTGACATGCAGGTCGATTTTCACGGCTGAGCGTTGCACCTCCACCAGTCCGACGGCGGAATTGCCATCAAGTTTGACGGAACTGGAGCCCTCCATGACAAATTTTGGCTGGACCTGCATATCTTTGAAGTTTGACGTAATGGCCCGTTTCTTCAAATTTGCTACCGGGAAAATTGTGTCTTGGGGCAAATCCAGGTTCACTGCGGCATAGACATGGCACGTATTGCTGGAATCCTGGCGAAACAGATGATTGATCAGATCCTGGGTCAGGGGAATGCGCACCACGGTCTGGCCCAATTCGTTCTGCACGGGGAAGGTCTCCATCACCATCGGGTTTCTTGTCTCGGTCCAGTCGCCTCCGTTAGGCCAGAGGCAGACGGTGACGGAAGTAATCAGATTCTCATTGTAGGGGTCTACACCGGGTTCGGTGGCACGTGTAGCCTGGTCTTCCCCGGCCACGGCCACAGTGATATTGATATACCCGTCTTTTGCAACGGGTTCAGGCACGTCGGGCATCTCCATCTCATCGCTGCATCCGGCCAGGATGCAAATCATGAGGAGACACGCCATGCTAAATATTTGCTTTATGCTGTTGCGGTATTTGCTCATCATGTCAGGTCCAAAAAATTTTCATGCACTTTGACATCAATACTGGGGATTCTGCACTATCGTCAGCACATCGGCTTTTCCTGTGACCACTCCCTGCATTATATTGACCGGGAGCGTCCTGCCGTCGGCCATAGTCACTGTGACAACCAATTCGGAGACATTTGACTCAAGGCCCGCCCCCTCTATAGGTCCGAAGGTGAACGAGGCCAGGCTCCCTACCATGCCCGATATATGGGTTGTCAAGATTTCCCTGCCCTCATCATCTGCTGAAAAGAATTGTATCGCATCCTGCACACCGGAAGTTGTCACTAAGTATGCGTCCCACCGCGCCCCTTCGGGAGTAGATATGCCGAAGGTCGCGCTGACCGTGTAGGGGAAGCGCATGACCATGCGGCCCGTGGAGCGGTCGAAGTTCTCTGCCATGAACTTGTCAAGGTCGGGCACTGTGCTTCCGGTCACGTGGAGGGCGCCGTCGGACGAGAGGCTCACGAAGTCGGAATACTCAAACCTGGAGATGGCCGTAGTCCAGGGAAGCACCTTCACAGTGAGGATAGCGAAGTTTGCGTTGCCCAGTGTGATGTTCACCTTCACATGCGTGTTGCGGGGCAGTCCGTAAGGGAGGTTGTCCAGCTTTACGGGCACCAGCCAGCTCTCGCCGTCGTCAAAGGAGAGTGTGCAGGTGAATCCATCCTTGGGCAGCTCACTCTCGGGCAGATATATCTCCGGCGCATAGCTGTATCCGTGCACGGGCAGCCCCACGGGCTGAGGCAACGTATAGGTGAATCCTCCGGTAACTGTGCCTTGGGGAATGTCAAACTTCACTATCTCGCGCCCCTCATACAGATTGGTAGAGGGATTGTATTTGCCGGGGTCATAGATGGCATTTCTCGGGAACAGATACTCCCGGTCTGCTATATCCGAAATTTCAATTGATGTCAGCTTCCTTCCCGCTCCGTCTATGAAGTTCTCGGCAGTGTCAATGGTGAAGGAGAATTTGACGGCGGCCCGAGTCAGCACGAGATTGAAGTTTTCCTCGCTGTCAGGGCTTGTCTTGGTGCCGGTCCTGACATGAAACGACTCCGCCATGGGGATATACTTCTTGTCGTACGAGGACTTCCGGTTGTCAAAAAGGGGCTCGTCAAGGTCTCGCGACAGGATGATGTTCTCCAGGGTGCCGGGCACATACTGGGCTCCGGGCGCGAGGGCCGGTGAGGTGAAATTGTAATATATGCTCTGTTCGTTGCCGATCAGATAAATGGTGTAGTCGCGTCTCTCGTAGCCCGAGAACCGCAATTCGTCATCCACAGGCTGGCCGTTAAGAAACGATACGGAGCGGTTATGCGCGACCGTGCCGTCTGACTGGTCAACAATAATCACCCTCAGCTTAGAGAGGGTCTCCGAGGGATAGTCCGGCAGCTCATAGTCAGGCTCGGATGCCCTCGTAGCTTGGCCGACACCACCGACTGAGGAGGCGAAAGACACCGTCAGTCGGATGTCCATCGGCTCGGCAGACGATGCGTCATCGGGCCCCTCGTTCCCGGCGCATGAGGCCGAGAAGAGCAGCAAGCCCGTCATGAGCAGCATCAG
>CAZWVY010000054.1:5354-18069 GCA_964637105.1 uncultured Sangeribacter sp.
CGGATGGTAATTTCAACGTAGGCCCATCGGCCATCTTCGGCGAGGAAGAACGACATGTTCCACCAGCTCTCGCGGTCCAGGAACTCCTGGGGCGACATGTAGCTGAAATAGTCGCTGCGCATCGCCATCAGGACATCCATCAAGTCCACGTCAACCGGTTTGGAACCGTCGGACTTGCGCGTGATGGTCAATTTGGCGGGAGACCTGCGCATCAGACGCGAGGTGCTGAACTCAGCGTAGCACACCGAGAAGGGATTACCGGCGATGTTGGTGCCATAGGAAGTGTTGCCCTTGGCCCATGGTACATAGGTGACTGTACCTGTCGGTATGATATCGTTCTTCCAGTCGAAACGGGTATTGTCGTCGGTAATAGTCCACTCGAAGTCGTCAACGTCGATCTCCACGCCGTTTGAGTTAGACATCAGCACGCGGATGTTGTTGGTGTCCTTCATCATATCGACGGTAGCCGCTGTATAAGCGGTTGCCTCCCCCTGCGGGGGAACGGTTATTTCCAGACGGCCGTAGAAGAGGTCGTGAAGCCGGTTGGCCGGAGGGGCCGCATTGATGATGCCGGGCTTCATGAACACCTCCATTTCCTCGAGGTCAGTGTTGACATTCTTGAAGTCGAACCGGAAAGAGGAGTCATCGCAAGCCATGCCGCCGTAAGCGAGCACAGTGTACTGACCTGCCGGAAGGGGTACTTCAAGGCGCCAGTCCTCATCGGAAATTTCCGGCGCGAACCGCTCTATCGGGTCGCCTACACGCTTGCCTTCGGCATCGAAGATAAATACCGTAAGGCAGTCGACCTGCGAGGGAAACATATTTGCCTCCTCGAGATTCCAGGTGGATATGAAGCGCAGTCTCAATCCCTGCGGACAGGGAGCGAGATCCTCGTGCATGGCGTCGCAAGACGTGAGCGCCCCCAGTGAGAGCACGAGCAGCAAAAGCAATGCGCCGAAGCGTGATAGAAGGTTCTTCTTCATGAGTTTCTTTCTGTTTCGGTCAGCCGGAGGAGGGTCAGCCCCTCCGGCTGCATGGGGATTCTCCCCTGCGGCCGGAGCCGCAGGAAAGAGATGTGGCTTTTAGAATTTGATGTTGTTGATGCGTACAACCCACGGGAGGACGCGTACAGATACGGTCATATAGATGTCAGCGGACTCGTCCGGGGTGTCGGGAGTCGGGGTGTCGGGATCGTTCTCGGGCACGCGGGGATGACCGAGCTGAGCCAGGCGGGTCACAGCGAGCTTGTAGACGTTGTTGCGCACGGTAGCGAACTCCATGGGGCCCATCACACCCTGCTGGCCGTTGTCGTTGTGGCGGTTCCAGTAGTAGTAGTAACAGTAGTAGCCCCAGTCGCCGTTCTCATTCTGGTTGGACAGATAGAGAGTGAAGTTATGACCAACTGCACGGTCGCGGAAGGTGTTGAAATAGCTGGAGTTCTCGGGACGGGGACGGCCGGCGTTATTCCAAATCTGGAAGGCTGTGTTGGTAGCGTTGGGATCCTCCTCGAGCTCGTCAGTGAAGATCACATTGCCCTCATCGTCCTTGACAGTGCCTACACCGCCGGTGCCATAGCAGACGGTATAGAGATAAGTCGTGCGGTCAAGAGTCTGGTTCTGGCCCTTGGTGGCATCGAAACCAGCAGCATAGAGAGCTGCCTCCTGAACATTCTCCCAGGAAGCGTAGAGGCTTCCGTTGATGGCGAAGAGGATAGGATCAGCGTAGGGGTTCTGAGAGTGAACGGTGGCGTTGAGAATCTCATAGAGCTTCTTCTCCCACTTGTCGGTAGACTCCTTAAGAGTCTCAGGAGCCTTCATGCGAGCCTCGAATACTACGCCGGTGGACTGGCCGTTCATCTGGTCGTCAGCCTCTCCGGGCATGGTGTTCTCAGTCACATAGCGCCACTTATGGTAGTCGCCTGCGCCATCATAGTCCTTTGTGGAATCATTCATGATAGTCTTGACGGAGGTAAACTTCCAGCCATCGCCGCGCTTCATCACTTTCCCGGTCTCTGAATCGAAGAAGGGATAGTTGAAGTAGTTGCCGAAGTTGGAGGAGATCCCTGAGTTCTTGTCGTTAGCGTAAGCTGAAACGACGAAATTGCCGGAGTTGGGAATCACCTGGCCGAGAGCGTTGCTGTACCAGGGCTGCTCAGCACCGCAGAGTATGGAGTTTGCATCCAAACCGTTGGCGGATACACGCTCAAGCACATACTGCTTGTTAATCATATTAACAACAGCCATGCTGACAATCTCACACTGCACGAGCGGCTTATTCTCCTTGTTGAATACCACGTTGTAGGTGAAGGGAGTGCCGGGGACGCCGTTGTTGTCATCGCCGCCCATCTGAGAGCCGTCGCGGAAGTCGAAACGGGCTGCCAGACGATGCACGTCGATGGGGCCGCGGTCGGTGTTATTGTCAACCTCGGAAGGCTGGCCGGCATTGTTGATGCCGGAGAGGTTGAAGGGATTGGTCTCAGTCATGAAGCCGTTCCAGTCATCGATAGTCCTGGGAAGACTGCGCTTGGCTACGCGGAAGTTGCTCATGAAGAAGCCGTTTGTGCCGCTCCAGAGAGCGTTCTGGCTTGCCTCGCCTACGATTACGTCCTCCATTCTGTTAACCCAACCGTTGGGATCAACGGTGGGGTTGATGCCGCGGATGTACTGGGTGAAGGTGCTGGAGGGGTTGCAGAATACATACACATTCACATCACGAGAGGTAGTGGAGGTGTAGTAGTCATTGATAGTAGTCTTGTTAAACTTACCCGTAGCGCGGTAGACAGGCTGACCATCAGCGGTCATGTGAGTCAGCTTTTCTTCCGGAATCACAGTGTAGGCCACAAAATTGTTGTTGGAGGCATTAGCGAGAACAATCAGCACGGAGTTGACCTGGTTCTCGTTAGCGCTACCATACTCCACTCCGTCGTTGGAGGAGTTATCGCCGTCAGTGTAGGAGCGGGTGTCCTTGCTGAACTTGAGGTCGAAGCTCATATAGACGCCTGCGGTCTCATCGCCGGGGTTGACCGGTGAAACCACATCATCCTGTGAGCAGGAGGCGAGCATCGGAAGAGCTGCCAGACCCCAGAGGAGTTTTGAATAGGTTTTCATAAGAGTAATAGTTAGAAATTATGTATGATTGTTGTGTAGTCAGTTCAGTAGTGAATTGTTGCGCTTCCCCCTTAGAGAATGATAATCTCCGGAGCGGGGGGAGTCATTTTCTGACGGAGATTTCGCAGATTCTCTGCGGCCCCCTTGATGCCTGCGGCCTCGGCGCGCTCCAGGAGCGGCAGAGCCCTCTCATTATTGCCCTCCAAGGCGCAGAGCAGGCCCTCGGCGTAATCTTTCTCGGCTCCGGCCGGGAGATTGCTGAGGTAGCTCCTCGCAGCGGCGTACTGCCCGCGGTTCATCGCCGCGTATGCCGCATTGAGATTGGCTGTCACATTGCGGGGATAGATATGGGCGCAGGTGATCAGCACCTCGTCAAACTCTGCCGATCCCTGGGGATAGGAATTGGCCAGGCGCAAGAACTCGCTTTCCGAGAGATTGCCCGGGCGGGTGCGGTACGCCTCGCGGAGCTCCTCCAAAGTCTCATACTTCTTTACATCATACTCGATGACATAGTCTGTATGGCGGAGGCTCGGATATACGTTTGACAGAAGGTAGGGATACTCTCCGGGGAAGAGCTGCTTCAGGCGGTCATTGCGCGTCTCAATCGGGTAATTGCTGTCGATGAAGGCAATAATGCCCGCAGCGTTATTAAAGGAGGGGTGCTCCTCGAGCCATGCTTTGAGCCCTGCCCAGTCCTCCGGCACGGAGTTGGTGCGGAATACGGATTTCTTGAAATCCGAGTGGTCGATGACGTACTGCTTGACCACCTCCGTACGGCCCTGCGCCAGCTCCACGTTGCGTGAATAGCGTCCCTCGGGCGATGCGTAACCGGTCAGGGTGATAGTGCGGACAGTCGCATCCTTGTTATCCTCCACTTGGCGTATGGAGTAGAGTATGGAATCGAGTTCGGCCCGGTTGTTGGCCACGCTCCAGTCAATGTTGGTGCGGTTTACCTGGAAGATAATATTGGCCTTTCCGCTAAGCTCGAATGACTTCGGGCCTGCATCCTCCTTGGGGGCCATGTAGTTGTAGACGGCCTCAAACTTCTTGACCTGAACAGGCTTGTTGATTTCGGCCACGGGCACAGGGGAGGGAGTGCTCGGCTCGCACTTGCACTCGCTGATGGTGTCAGCGAACATGACTATTGTGCAATTGTCCATCCAGGGCTTGAGTGCCACCGTGCGCGAATAGCGGATGCTTCCATCCTTTCCGGCGCGGTAAAGGCCCTCGCGGTCGCGCTTCTCACGCACCTCGGTCATCCAGGCGTTTTTTCCGGCGATGGTGACGGGCTCGAGACGCAATGTGTCGGCCTCTCCCATGATAGCGGGCATGAGGGTGACGAGATTGTGAGAATTAATCTTATAAGTCTTCGGGTCAATCGAGAAATTGACCGTGAGCATGCTGTCTGACTTCAGCACCTGCAGGTCCTTGATATGCAGGGAGGCGGAATTAGACGCTCCCGATGCTGTCAGGGCGCCTCCGGCCAGGAGTATTGCGAGTGTGGAATTGAAAGGATTCATGATGACTGCAAGGTGAATGATTCAGAAAACATACACAAGATTGAGAGCCGCCTTCGTGGGTCCCACATAGTTATGGTTGCCCCGGTCCTTCTCGGTGCCGCACTCGGCGCAGGGATATTCGCGGTATTTGGCAAAGATATATCCGAGGCCAATCTCGGCCTCGATATTCCAGTGAGGATGCACAGCCCAGGCATATCCATAGGCCAGGCCAGCCCCTATGCCCCACCCTTCGAAGCGGTTATAGAGCAGGGGCCTCAGGTCAGTTCCCAGGAAATTGATATCCAGCCCGAGGTGGCCCATATTGTATTCGCCTCCGAGGAGATGAGCGCCGAAGAAGTGTCCGCTGAAACGGCGGCAGAGCCAGTAGCGCACCTCCGGCTGCACCACCCAGTGGCGCCACTTGTGGCCGTCAACCGTCCACAGATTGAACTGGCCCGACAGTTCGCCGGTCCAGCGAGGCGCCAGCCCGACCTCCAACGCCGCATTGGGCGAAAGAAGCAGGTCGCCGATCAGGTTAGTCTTCAGGGCCACTTTCTGCGCGGACACGCCGAAAATGCTCATCAGTATGCCGATAATGGCCAATGCCACCCGTTTGTTGCTCATATATCGTGTATTACGGTATGGAATAAGGATTTCTGTGAGTATGAATCACCGGACAGGAGTCCTAAAATTCAGTGCTTTGTCTTAACGCATGGTTTTAACAGGGTGCAAAGTTAATATTTGTAAAGGCAAGTTTCAAATTACCCCCCCCTATTTTAACACTTATTAACAGAATTTAACCTTACACCCCTCGCTGAAGCTCGGAACAGGATACCCCTCGCTGAAGCTCGGAGCCTTATACAAAAAGGCATAGGCCTTCAAGATCGTCGGCACTCCGGTCTCTACCCCTCCCCCCACAAGTTGCGCAGCTTTTTTGTATAAGGCCCCAAGCTTCAGCTTGGGGTATCTGCGTCCATCTGCTCCCGCAGCGCAGCCATCTTGGCGGCTATGCGGTCTGTGGCGAGGTTGCCTATGCTGCCGAGGTGGGTGTGGTGCACTTCGCGCGTCGGCTTGTAGCTGCCCGACTGCACTTCGAGGCCAACGGTGCGGTAAGCATCGCGGAAGGGCATGCCGTCAAGCACGAGGCGGTTGACATCCTCTACGGTAAACATGTAGTCATACCGGGGGTCGTCGGTGATGTTATCCTTGACGCGAATGTGCGTAAGCATGAAGTCGGCCATATCCAGGCACTCCACAAGCGTGTCGGTAGCCGGGAAGAGGATATCTTTCATCAGCTGCAGGTCACGGTTATACCCCAAGGGAAGGTTGGCTGTTAGCAGGGCAAGCTCGTTGGGGAGCGACTGGAGCCGGTTGCATTTGCCGCGCATGATCTCGAAGACATCCGGGTTCTTCTTATGGGGCATTATGCTCGAGCCTGTGGTCAGTTCATCGGGGAAGCTGACAAATCCGAAGTTGCCGCACATCCACATGCAGACATCCATTGCGAGATGGCCGAGCGTTGAGGCCACGGCTGCAACGGCGGCAGCTACCGCCCTCTCGGTCTTGCCGCGGCTCATCTGCGCGGCCACCACGTTGTAATGCGGGCTGTCAAAACCGAGCAGTCTTGTGGTCATCTCGCGGTCAAGGGGAAAAGACGAACCGTAACCGGCGGCAGAACCCAGCGGGTTCTGGTTGGCTATGCGGTAAGCGGCCAGGACCATCTGCATGTCGTCAACAAAAGATTCAGCGTATGCGCCAAACCATAGCCCGAATGAGGAGGGCATGGCCACCTGCAGATGTGTGTATCCGGGCATGAGCTTGTCCTTATGCTCTTCTGACAGGGCCTGGAGGCGCCGGAACAACCGTTCCACGGCTTCGGATATACGTTTCAATTCATCGCGGAAGAAGAGCTTAAGGTCCACGAGCACCTGATCGTTGCGCGAGCGGCCCGAATGGATTTTCTTGCCGATGTCGCCGAGACGCTCCGTGAGCAGGAACTCCACCTGGGAGTGAACGTCCTCCACGCCATCCTCAATTTTGAATTCGCCGCGTTCGATCTCTCCGGCTATCTGTTCGAGGGCCGGGATAAGCAGGTCGAGTTCCTCCCGGGTCAGAAGGCCGATTTCACTGAGCATCCGTATGTGGGCCATCGATCCCTGCACGTCATAGCGCGCGAGGCGGAGGTCAAGTGCTCTGTCGTTGCCTACGGTGAAGTTCTCTATCAGTTCGTCGGGCTGGAAACCCTTGTTCCACAATTGCTTGTTCATTTTTTATATATTTTTTTTCGGAGGCTAGAAAGCCTCCGTTACTTTTGCGGAGGATGGAAAGCCTCCGTTCTATTGTGCGGAAGCAGGATGCTTCCGCTACTATGCTGAGGCTGGAAAGCCTCAGCTACTTTTTGCCTCCGCTACGGTTGGAGAGTGGTGAGGAGGTTGAGGTATAGGCGGATGCCTTGGTCTATCTCTTTCAGGGTGATGTATTCGTCGGCTGTGTGCGACCTTGAGGATTCGCCGGGGCCGATTTTGAGCGAGGGGATGCCGTGCATGAGCGCCATGTCTGATGTGGTCGGTGATACGAATGGGGTTCCTCCGCAGGCCATCGCGGCCTTCACCAGGGGATGTTCCTCCCCTATCACGGAGGCGTGCACTCTTGTAGATCTCGGGGTGATTGAGCTCCATTTGACGCAATTCCGCAGAAGCTCCACGGTCTCCTCGTTGCTGTAAGCATCGGTGGTGCGCACGTCTGCGACAAACTTGCACTCATCGGGTATGACGTTATGCTGCGTGCCGCAGCTGATCATGGTGATGTTGACCCGAATCGGGCCTAACACAGCGCTCTCGCGCTCCGGTCTAAAATTGCGCAGCCGCTCTATGTCCTCAATAGCCCGGTAAAGGGCATTGATGCCCTCTCCTCTCGCGGCATGGCCCGATTTGCCCTCGGCTACGCAGTCGAGCACCAAGAGGCCGCGCTCGGCAATGGCAGGCTGAAGGGAGGTCGGCTCGCCGACAATCACCATGTCGGGAGTCAGCCCGCGCTTCTTGAGATACGGAAGGAAGGCGCGCATCCCCTGCTCACCCATCACCTCCTCGGCTGCCGTTATGGCTAATATCAGATTAAACGGTAACCTCTCACGCTCACGCAAGTCCAGGTATGCCGATGCCAAAGCCACTCCGGAGGCTCCGGCATCGTTGCTGCCGAGTCCGTACAGGCGTGTCTCGCCGTCCGTCTCCACAATATCCGGAGAATAGGGGTCGCGTGTCCATGAGGCGACGGGACGCACCGTGTCATGATGGGAGTTGAGCATCAGCGTGGGCCGTGAAGGGTCGAATCCGGGCATTACGGCAAACACGTTGTTGTGCTGCCGCTCCACCTCATCGGCTCCTTGCCCGCGCAGCCATTCCTCCCACAGGTCGGCTGTGGCCTGCTCCTCCCGCGAGGGGGAGGGGGTGGCAATCAGCCTGCGCAGATGGGCTACGGCTTCGTCGGTTCTTGGATGGAAACCGTCGCCTATGCCGGGTTTACGGCTCTCGTCGACTCCGGGGTTAAGGCTCTCGCCTGTCGTGTTGTCAAGGGCCATGTTTACAAATATGATTAATTAGCCTTGATGACAGTGCCCCCGTCACGCAGCAAGTCCGAGGCACGGCATATTCGCACGGTCACCCCGTGATTGGCGGCTTTGAGCGCATTGGTGATTTTGGGCACCATGCCGTCAGCTATGACACCTTGCTCTTTGAGGCTTTCAAAT
The DNA here is from genome assembly GCA_964637105.1 of uncultured Sangeribacter sp. Lineage (GTDB taxonomy): Bacteria > Bacteroidota > Bacteroidia > Bacteroidales > Muribaculaceae > Lepagella. The sequence continues at coordinate 13,706 of CAZWVY010000054.1, forward strand.
GATTCACTATCGATGAAGGGGATGACCGAGGCGTCATCGTTGACATCAGCCATCACTCCCGGTTTCTCGAAACAGTAGGTCAGCGTAACGGGGCCGATGGCGGTGCAAGCCTCAGCCACGGCATTTGCTACGGAGTCGGCATTGCAATTGAGCAACTGACCCTCGCCGTCATGGCATATCGCGCAAAACACCGGAGTCATCCCTCCTTCCAGGAGGGAGCGGACTAAGCTGACATTCACCTTCTCCGAACTGATGTCGCCCACAAAACCGTAGTCTATAGGCTCGGGGTTGCGGCGTTTGGCGGGAATGGCATTTCCGTCGGCTCCGGTCAACCCGACTGCGTCGCACCCCAAGTCCTGGAGCATGGAGACGATGCGTTTGTTGATCAGTCCGGCATAGACCATCGTGACCACGTCTATTGTCTCAGAGTCTGTCACACGGCGACCTTCGATCATCCTGGTCTCAATACCCAGAGCCTTCGAGAGCCGGGTAGCCTCCTTGCCTCCCCCGTGCACGAGTATCTTGTCACCCTCAATGGCTGCAAAATCCTTCAGGAAGGCGCTCAGCGCCTCCTTGGCATCGATGACATTGCCACCGATTTTTACTACATTGATCATACTGCAAATCACTGCACTTAGAGGGCCTCAAGCATGCGCTTGAGCACTGTCTGAGCTGAAATCTCGCGGTTGGCTGCTTCAGGTATCACAATGCTGCGCTCTGATTCGATGACATCATCGGTCACAATCATGTTGCGTCTCACGGGGAGGCAGTGCATGAAGTACGCGTTGTCGGTCAGGGCCATCTTCTCCGCGTCAACAGTCCAGTCGCGGTCGGTGGAAAGCACTTTGCCGTAATTCTCTCCTTCGTAGGCCGACCAGTTCTTCGCGTAGATGAAATCCGCTCCTTCGAAGGCCTTGCGCTGGTCATACTCCACCTTGGCCCTCCCGACAAACTTCGGGTCGAGTTCATACCCCTTAGGGTGTGTGATGACAAAGTCATAGTCGGTCTCATTCATCCATTCGGCAAACGAATTGGCCACAGCCTGGGGGAGCGCCTTGGGATGGGGAGCCCAGGTGAGGACAACCTTCGGACGCGGTTTGGTCTTATGCTCCTCTATCGTGATAAGGTCAGCGAAACTCTGCAAAGGGTGGCGCGTAGCTGCCTCCATGCTGAAAACAGGCTTGCCGCTGTGCTTGATAAACTGCTCTATCACTCTCTCCTCATAATCCTCGGCCTTGTCCTTGAGGCCTGCGAAGGCCCTTACGCCGATGATGTCGCAATAGGAGGCCATGACGGGGATGGCCTCGAGCAGATGCTCCGCCTTGTCTCCATCCATGATGACACCACGCTCAGTCTCCAGTTTCCAAGCTCCTTGGTTGACATCGAGCACTATGACATTCATGCCGAGGTTCATCGCCGCCTTCTGGGTCGAGAGGCGGGTTCGGAGCGAGGAGTTGAAGAATATCATCAGCAGGGTCTTGTTCTTGCCGAGGTCGCTGTGGGCGAAGCGGTCTTTCTTTATCTCCATAGCCTCCTCAAGAGCTTTGCCTAAGGGGCCGAGGTCATGCACGTTAGTGAATTTCTTCATTTCTGATTCTGTTTAAGGTTATCAAGCTCCCCTTTCAAAGCCTCTATGAATTCATCGGCCTGCGCGCGTGTCAGCGACAGGGCGGGGAGCAGGCGCACAGTCTTTTCGCCCGCTCCGCCGGTGAAGATCCGGTGGCCAAAGAGGAGACGGCGGCGCAGCTCGCCCCCGGTGATGCCATCGGCCTCGAAGCCTATCATGAGGCCCCGCCCGCGCACATCGGTGATTCCGGGAAGCTCGCGAAGCCGGGCGAGAAGGTACTCGCCGGTCTCAGCAGCATTAGCCACCAGATTCTCATTCTCCATCACGTCCAGGACAGCCAGCGCAGCGGCGCAGGCGAGGTGGTTGCCTCCGAAGGTGGTGCCGAGCATTCCCTTCTTAGCCTCAATCTCAGGCGAGATAAGCACGGCGCCCATCGGGAATCCATTGGCTATGCCCTTGGCGCATGTGATGATATCGGGAGTGATGCCGGAATGCTGATGGGCGAAGAAACGGCCTGTGCGACCATAGCCCGACTGTATCTCGTCAAGTATGAGGAGTGTCCCGGTCTTACCGCACTCCGCGCTGAGCGCGTGAAGAAATTCCGGCGTTGGCTCATGTATTCCCGATACTCCCTGTATACCCTCGATGATGGCAGCAGCATATTCGCCCGTGGCCAGCGCCTCGCGCATGGCTTTGACATCATTGAGAGGAACGAAATCAACGTTTTCCGTAACGTTGAAGGGTGCGCGTATCGCAGGGTTGTCCGTAGCAGCCACGGCACCGGAGGTTCGCCCGTGAAAAGCCTTGCCGAAGGCCAGGATTTTCTTGCGCCCTGTGGCGAAGGAGGCCAGTTTCATAGCGTTTTCATTGGCCTCCGCTCCGGAGTTGCACAGGAAGAGGGAGTAATCCTCATACCCGGAGATTTTGCCGAGGCGCTCAGCCAACTGCTCCTGGAGGCTGTTGAGCACCGAGTTGGAATAGAATCCCAGCTTGGAGACCTGGTCAGCCACGGCCTTCACATAGACCGGATGGGCGTGGCCGATGGAAATGACGGCATGGCCTCCGTAGAGGTCAAGGTATTCAGTCCCGTCAGCAGTGTAGACGTGGCTCCCCTCGCCCCTGACCGGCTCTATATCATATAGTGAGTATACGTCAAAAAGTTTCATCTTGCTATATTATTAAAGTCCCCCCGAAGATTAGCGCCCTCCCTCCGGCATTTTCATGTGTCGCTTCAAAAAGCCGACGGTTTCAGGCGGAGGCCTGCACGCTCGTCAAAGCCGAAAAGGAGGTTCATGTTCTGTACCGCCTGGCCCGATGCACCTTTAAGCAGGTTGTCCTCAGCGCAAGTGACAAGGAGTTTGCCTCCATGCTTCTCCACGTGGATGACGGCCTTGTTGGTATTGACCGCCTGCTTGAGGTCTATGGGGCTGTCGCTCACCACTGTGAAGGGGGCATCTTTGTAAAAGTCCTTATACAGCTTTTTGACCTCCTCATCTGAAAAGGTGCAGTCGAGCGTGACAACAGTGAAGATGCCTCGCGGGAAGTCGCCGCGCATGGGCACGAAGTTGATTGTCCCGATACCCTCTGCTTCACCCCCCCGCTCAGCTGCGACACGCGTCAGTGTACGCCCGATCTCAGCGAGATGCTGGTGGGTGAAGGGCTTGTAGACCGACAGGTTGTCGTTGCGCCAGCTGAAATGCGTAGTGGCCCCCGGTTTTACCCCGGCTCCGGTGGAACCGGTGAGAGCAGTCACGTTTATCTCCCGTCCCGGCTTAAGCTCCCCGGCAGCAGCCAACGGAAGCAGTGAAAGCTGGATAGCGGTAGCGAAACAGCCCGGATTGGCCACCGAATCAGCCATCGCGATTCGCTCGCGGTTGATCTCGGGCAGGCCGTAGACATAGCCTTCGCTCTCATCTCGATAATCCTGCGCCAAGTCTATGACCTTGAGTCCGGCGGGACGCACGTTTTCCTCCCAGAATTTCCTGCTGTGGCCATGCGCCGAACAGAGGAAAAGCAGGTCGATGTCCTCCAAGGGATGGGTGTCGCTGAAAGCAAGGTCGGTCTCGCCGAGCAGTCCGCCATGGACATCAGTTACCGGACGCCCTGCGTTGCTCGTGGAGTGCACGAAGACGATCTCCGCTTCGGGATGATTGAGCAGCAGCCGGATAAGCTCCCCCGCCGTATATCCGGCCCCACCTATTATTCCAATTTTCTTCTTCACTTTTATTAAGCTATTATTCAGCCTTGCCGTTGCGCACCTGGTTGTTATGATAGATTTTCATCTGATTTCCGAAAATCTTTGTAAATCCTTTGACGTCGTCCGCGCTCCAGGCTTTGTTGACCTCGCCATACTCGCCGAAGTCTGTCTTCATCAGGTCGAAGGGAGAGTCCACACCTACGAGGGTGTAGGAATAGGGGCGCAGCTGAATTTCGACAGTGCCCGTCACATTGCGCTGCGAGCTCTCGAGCATCTTCTCGATGTCGCGCATCACGGGCTCCAGGTACTGGGCCTCGTGCAGGAACATTCCATACCAATTGCCGACCTGGTCTTTCCAGTACTGCTGCCATTTGGTCAGAGTGTGCTTCTCGAGCATCTTGTGGGCGGCGATGATAAGCACCGGAGCGGCAGCCTCGAAACCTACACGCCCTTTGATGCCGATGATAGTGTCGCCGATATGCATGTCGCGCCCTATGCCGAAACGGCTGCCGATGCGCTCCACTTCGCGGATGGCCTCAACCTTGTCCTCGTACTCGCGGCCATTGACCGCGCTGATCTCACCCTCCTTGAAGGATATTG
>CAZWVY010000055.1:0-8268 GCA_964637105.1 uncultured Sangeribacter sp.
CAACGGACTGGGTCTGACCTCCATGATGTTTTACATCTTCGTTTATGTAGTCAGCAACCTCGGAGCCTTCGCAGTCATATCGACCATTGAGGATAAGACGGGCAAGATCAGCATGGACGATTACAACGGCCTGCATGTGTCCAACCCCTGGCTCTCGTTTGCCATGACCCTCGCGATGTTCTCGCTGGCGGGCATACCTCCCTTCGCCGGTTTCTTCTCGAAGATACTGATCTTCACATCGGTCACCTCGACCGGAAGCATGGCCCTGTACATGCTCGTGCTTGTCGCCCTGATCAACACCATCATTTCGCTATATTACTACCTCCTGGTAGTGAAAGCCATGTGGATCAGTGCTGACGCGCCTCGCGTAGAGAGCTTCAAGAGCAGCCGCTGCATGAAAGTGTCGCTCTCACTCTGCGTATTAGGCATCGTCTTCCTTGGCCTTGTAAGCCCGATTTACGACTGGATTTACAACGCCGTGCTGACATCCTTCCCCAACGCCTTAGCGTTCGTCCTCCAGTAAGCAGTCTACTCTGACTTACCAAATAGCCGGGCCGGGATATGGCGGAGTACTCCGCCATATCCCGGCCCGAATCTCACTAAGATTCCGCCTCAAATTCATGTATAGCAAACTGTCTTCATTTACCTTTCGGCTGCGCAAGCACAGAACAGTTCTTATCATTCTCTCGCTGATTTGCATTGGAGGGGTTTTATGCTTCTCTATGTGGCGGCGTGATATAAATGGCACTCTTGAGGCAGCCGAATCAATATTGGAAGAGAACCCGGATTCCGCAGCAACGATTCTTGGCACACTTGACGGTAAATCAGATCTCATCGAGAAAGATGAGGCCCGGCGCGCGCTGCTTAAAACCCGTATAGAATACAAGCGTCACAATTACATTGAATCTGATTCGTTGATTAACAAAGCCCTGGCATACTATTCTAACTCAACGGATTCCCTCCGGCGGGCGCAGGCCTATTTTTTGAAAGCTAAATATTACTCAGATCAAGGTGAAAATCTATCCTCTGTGCTGCCGGCCACGATTGCGAATGAATATTTTATCCAAACCGAGAATCATCTGTGGAAAGGAAGAGTGTATAAACTCCTTGGATTAATCCATGGAATGGAAAACGATTCCTATACTGCGCTTGACTACTTGAAACTCTCTGCGGAGGAATCCCGACTTGACGGCGATGCACGCAAGCGTCTTTTTACGTTGGCTGACTACGCCCAACAACTAAATTTTCTTGGAGAGCAGGAAACAAGCGTAGCGCTCCTTGACAGTATACGGGAGGTAGCCTTGCGTACACCGGTTGACTCCACACTTTTGAGCTATACAGATAGGATTCTGGTAGATGCTCTTATAGATGAAAGCGATATTTTCAAAGCCGATTCCATACAGCGGGAACTGCTGGGACTTGGAAGATTTCACTATATCACACAATCTGATACTATCAATCAATGGTGGATACATTTGCGTAAAGGAGAGAATGAAGAAGCCAAGAGTTTGATAGACAAGGTAGCTGAAAATGTTACAGATGACTTGGAAAAATCTTTTGTGTTAGTCGGGTATAGAAAATACTATGAAAATTCCGGATTATATGAACAAGCAAACAAATTAGCCGACACAATAGTGGACCTGCAAAACAGTTACATGCAGGAAAAAATGCGGCAGTCTATCCCTGCTCTACAACGTGACAGATACATAGGCACAACAAAAGATGCGGAAGATTATAATTCCCGACTTCGGTTATATATCATTGTGATTGTGATCGTGTCCGTTTTAGTTTTAGGAGGAGGAATTGTGTTTTACTATTTAAATGATAAGTTGCAAAAGTCCAGGATTGAAACAATACTGGAAAGTAACAGGGAACTGCAAGCAGCAAATGCAAATGAAAAGCAACAGCTTCTGAAAGCTCAAAACGAACTTAAAGAAATTGCGCAGGTTGAGCAACAAGCCATGCAAGACCAAATTTCGGCCAATGATAGTTTAGCTAAAGACAAATTAGAGAAAATGCTGGGCCAACGATGGAAGGAGCTGAACCTGCTCAGCGACCAATATTTTAACCTCGAGAAAGATGATTCTACGATACTGAAAAATCTTCAAAAAGCCATCGACAACCTTAAGAAGCCAAAAGCCCTCGAAGAAATCAAAGCAACTGTCAATATGTGCCTGGATGGTGCTGCAGACTTATTCGAAGAGGAGTGCGGGTTTCTTTGTCGAAGAGATTTGTGGATAGGAATACTTACTTTCTCACGAATGAGTGTTAAAACAATTTGTCTACTGCTGGAGGTGAAAAGGAATGAATTATATACATATAAAGGAAGAATAGTCCAAAAGATAAGACAGAGAGATGTCTCTCACGCAGAGTTATTCATCCAACTTATGGAGAAGAAAAGCAAAAAATAACTCAATACCACAGTAAAAATAGAAAACAAAGTCCCGGAGATAGTTCTCAGTATCAATAAGTTGCAAAGTGTTGGAAAATCAATTTTCCAACACTTTGCAACTTATTGATACTGAGTTAAATATATTTTACATTGTGGTAAAAAATAATAGAGAATTTGTTTGGACAGGCAGGCTTTTCCCCCTAACTCTGCAGACGAAAATGTTAATGAATTATCATGAGAAACCGTATTGCAATCTTACTCCTATTGATTATTACATCCATAGGATACTTCACAGCAACGCCTACTTTCCCGACTTTAACTGGAAAGCATAGGCTGGCTATGCAGAGAGTGCCAAAAACCAAAACGGATCCTCCCCCAGCTGATCCGGCCTCATCACGCTTTGAGGAAGACGCGGAAGGGGTAGAGGTCTGGTATGACTACAAAGAACTGACCATTACTTTTACATCTCCGGAAGGAGCGTGCACCGTGGGCGTCTATAATAACGAAACAGGCGCTTCAACAAGATGTCGCATACCCACAACTGAATCTTCCACTATTGTAGTGGGGCCGATTCGTAACGGCACGCTCAAAATGAAGACATCCCTCGGAAATGAATATGTGGGACCTATTTTCTAAACCTATCTTCTAATAATGAAAATTCAGATAAATACCCATAATCATAATAAAATTACAATCATGACTAACTTAAAAAAAACGATTCTCGCCGGAGCAGTCGCCTTGATGGCGATACCGGCCTTCGGTCAGCTGACCGTGGCGAAGAACGGGATGTGTGTCTTCGGCAAACCTACAATTAACTACACATGGAGTAATGGAGCCAAGGTTGTGCCTTTCGATCCTCCGACTACGTCATGGACAGTTTCCGTGGATTCCACGGCCTGCGCGGTCTTCCTTGGCAAGGGAGTGTTCAACGGTGGAGGGCATATTTCTTTCGGTGCCAATAAACAGGTTTATATCGGCGAGCTGCCGGGCTCTACGTCCGAAAGATCATCGCGCCTGCATCTGTATGGGTCCAGGGGCTTTTACGGGCAGACCTCATTAGGCAGGGTGTTCGCCTACTACCGCAGCGATGCTGCGACCGCAGTGACCTACAACGAGTTCCAATTCTTCACCGATGTGCGTGCCAACGGCTTCGTTGTGGACTCAGACAGCCGACTTAAGGCCAATGTGGAGAGCCTCAGCGGCTCCGAAGACATGCTCAGCCAAATATCTCCTATCAGCTATTCTCTTGTTACCTCCACTGTGGCCCGGAAGGAGAGGGAAACGGGCGATGAGGCCGCTGCAGAGGCCGATCCTGTGACGCCGGACCCGCGCTCGCGTTTCGGTTTCATGGCCCAGGAGGTTCAGGAAGTTTTCCCTGAGCTTGTAGTGGAGGGTGAGGACGGCGTTCTGGGCATAGATTACATCGGCTTCATCCCCATATTGGTAGACGCTGTGAAGAACCTCCGCGCCAAGGTAGAGAGCCAGCAGGAGGAGATAACAGCCCTGCGGATGCAGAACGGCACGCGCAAAGCGGCTCCCGCCTCAGGTGAATCCTCGCTATCCATACTTGCAACTGAGAGCGTGATATATCAGAACCGTCCCAATCCCTTCTCCGGCACCACTCAGATACCATACGATGTTCCGGAGGGAGTAGGACAGGCGGACATCTATATTTACACATTGCAGGGACAGCAGGTAATGCATGCAGTTGTTGAGGAGCGCGGGAGCGGCCAGCTGACCGTTGAAGCAGCCTCGCTGACGCCGGGCATGTACATCTACACCCTCATCGCAGACGGTGTGGAAGTCGGCTCCAAGCGCATGGTCGTAACAGATTAAAGAAAGACGGCCATGAATATACGTTATCTATTAGTCCTCGTCTGGGCTGTCGCGATAAGCGCGACAGCCCGGGCTTCGGGACATGTGACCGCTACGCGCGAGTTTGACGCGGCGGGGTCAAGCGTGACGGTGCAGACCGCGCCAGACGGCAAGCAATACTCAGTTCTTACCCTTCCGGGGATGATAACCGGAGTTGAAGCTGGCAGCCCGGCACTTCCTTATGAAATATTTCAAATTGTCGTGCCTATAGAAGCAACAAACTTCCGCATTGCTTCCGTAAATGGGTCTGAAACGGCAACCTATCAACTTCTTCACCGTCTGATGCCGACTCAGCCGGATGTGACAACTAATCAAAATCCTGAAGATATGGATTTTGTGCAGCCTCTGGAGTGGGCCTATACGGACTCGAAACCTATCGCCACTATCCTTAGCGATGGTTATCTTGCAGGTGACATCCATGTGGTAACTATAGGAATAACGCCAGCGAAATACATTGACCCCACACTTTCGTTGGAAGTATATGGTAAAGTGGATATTGATATAGAGTATGATGCCATGTCTGCTTCCACGCGACCGAGTGCTCAGCCCGGCGGCGATAAGAATGAGCTGTACCGGCTTTTTCAATCTTCGCTTGGGATCACATCCTCTACTTCTCCCATGAAGGCAGGGGCAGTGACAGAGAAAACCGCTTCTACGCATTACTATATAATTGTACCTTCAAACCTTGAAAGTGCCACTGCAAAGCTTGCAACGTGGAAAAAGCAGAAGGGATATACTGTGCATGTCAAGACTATTGAAAGCATCTGCGAAGACGCGAAGTATAAAATAGGTGCTGAAACCTTCATTTCCGGAAGAACCGAGGTCATAGTGGACAGCGCAGCTTCCCTGCGTGCATATCTCCATGATGAATTTGAGGAGAAAGGTCCGTACTACTGCCTTCTCATTGGTGATTACCGGACCTCGATGCCGATAAGAAAAGCGAGAGGGAAGTATGGGACAGGGGATAACAAAACCTCCTTCATTCCCTATAATCCTGATTACGCCTATTGCAAAAATCCCGGTTCAGATTTCTTTATCCCCACTGATAATTATTTTGCAGATTTCGACACAGACTGGAATCTCGAAAAGCCACAAGGGGTAAATATCTATTCTGATTACTTTGATAAAACGTACACGCCGGATATTATTATAGGACGACTTCTATGTTCTTCCGTCGGGGAATTATTGGATTACACCGAAAAATTGATAATCTATGAGTCAAACCCCGGCTTAGGCGATAATGCTTACTTAGGGGAGGCAATGTTTTTTGAGGCAAGACAATTCGTCGGCAAAAATGCTGAGCTCCGAAAGTATTATGACCCATTTGGAGATGAACATACACTTGTCATGAGAGATAATTGTCCCTCCGTCAGAACTCCTAATATTCATCAATCCGGGTCAGATATTATAAGAGAGATGGGTGCACACGGATTCAGTTCTCCCATTGGTCACGGCTCTCCAGTATCAATCGTAGCATGTGATAGCGTGCCATGCTACATTATTGCGGACAGTGACAGATGGGAGGAAGAAGTGTATCTAAATCCGTCAAAAGATGATACCAAATACGGTATTAATAATTTGACTAATAACTATAAGCCTGGTGTCATCTATACCTATTCTTGTACTAATATTCCCTTTGATGCATTTGCAGGAAGGGGAACAATTGTCAGAAGCAATAATAAAGTGATAAATATTCTTGATGATGGGCACACATACGATGTTCATTGGAATTGGGGAGCGGCATACACAAACAGCAAGATGATTGGAGGAGTGGCCTATATAGGAAACACTCGTTATGGACTTTCAGCAGCTGGGGCAAAATGTGAATCATTTTTCTTTAAAGAATTGAAGGCTTGTGATATACTTGGAATTGCTTTTGCTCTGTCCAAAACCACGATAGAAGACGGTCATACTCGCGCCACCTGTAATTTAGTTGGTGATCCGGAGTTAAGGATGTGGTTAGGGAAACCTACTACTCTCGCTATGAATGTCAGCGGTTATGGACCAAATCTCAATTATACTGCGGCCTTATCTGACTCCAAAGCTATCCTTGATAACTTCACTATCCAAAATAAGATAATCGGAGAAAGTGGCTCATTTTTAAAACCCGAAGGCGATTATGTATTTTCCGTGTGGACACCTCAATATCTGCCATTTATCAGGTATTACGGTACAGCCGGCACATCGACATCTGTCCACGATGCTATTACCACTGACGCAATTCTCGGAGGAGAAAATGGGAATGAATTTATTATTAGCAATGGAGGTGTCCTTAATCTCTCATGCACAGAGCATATATCCGGTAATGGAGGGGTAACTCGCGTTAAGGACGGAGGAATCGCCAATTTTTCGTCTATGAAGAATTGCGCTCTTTCGGAAATGTCTGTGGAGTCAGGCGGCAAGCTGAATGTGACAGCAAGAGGAGAGATAAAATTAGAGGCATGCACAATAAATGAGGGTGCGGAAGCATATTTCGGTAATTAATTAAAACAATAATCGTATTCAAATGGTTATACTGTTAACCGTTTGAATACGATTAAAATGCCTTTCATTATGAAAAGAATATACTTATTTGCAGTTTTACTTGCTGGGGGAATCGGCTCCCCGCTTACCGCTTTGTCCTCAGCGGAGAGCACCGACTACGGTCCGGAGGATTTCGTGTACAAGTATGTGAACTTGGCGAATGACGAAGTGTGGACGGATTCAGTCTGCGGCACCAAGGAGATTGAGGGGAAATTCTGGCAAGTCTACGGCGTCTCTCCACAGAATTACTATTATCAGGAACTTGAGTCGGATGACTTTCCGCCGGTGCGCGTGGAGGGAGACAAGGTGATGATGTGGCAGGAGAGCGAGTATGCTTGGCCTTGGACACCCTTGGAACCCAAGGAGGTTGTCCTGTACGACTTCAGCCTGAACAAGGGGGATTCGTACACCGGTTTCATATATGACCGGTTTGCATCAGACGCTCCGCGTCGCGTCACGGCCACGCGCACTGTGACTCTCTTCGGCGAGGAGCAGCGTGTGATGGGGGTACGAACCTTGCTGGAAGGTGACGAGCGTCCGGCGATGGTGCGCCGCAACCAGTATGGCGAAAGCCTTGGTAATACTGACTACGGACTCACTTTCGTAGTGGTCGAGAATATCGGAGCGGTCAGCTTGCCCGGTTACTACAGCTGGCCTTCCGTAGAGGATACGTTTGTGTGTATTCCTCCTGTCGATGGCCGTCCTTGGCCCCGTTTTTCGAGTGTATGCACACGGGACGGCAAGTATGAGTATTCGCGCGTGGATCTCGGTGTGCGCGCCTACAGCCAGCTGGTTTCTCCGGCCCGCACATGGGTCTATTACAGCGAGACTGCGGAGGCCGAGGCTGCGCATTACATGACTTTCGGAGAGCCGGAGGAGTATGACGGGAACATGTATCGTCCTTTCTATGCCTCACGCGCAATAGTGCGTGACAAGGTCACGGGTGAGGTGACAGTGATGACAAATCCTGACCCGGCAGCCAACTGCGTGCTGATGCGCGAGAACCTCGGCGAGGTGTATGTGCGCGGGCGTGAGGACGAGTCAGACATCCTGCTTTATGACTATATGCTCCAGACGGGCCAGACATTCCCCGTAGGTGAAGATAAGGCCCTTGAGGCGGTGGTGATGCACGGCGCAAGCGACCGTTATCCGGCTGCGATTGGCGGCGACCCGGTCAAGACCTATTCCTTCGCGGGATATGAGGAGAAGATGGGTGTCACGGAGTTTATTGGATTGTGGGGTGACGGGGCAGGCTGCCTTGCGCGCCCGGCATACATGGAAATGCCTGAAAGCGGAGTGGCGTGGCCTTGGTTCCCAGCAGTCGACTGCACGCTGGCCTGTGTGCAGGATAGCCAAAGTCCTGTTGTCCTCTATACTAATTCAGAGGCATGGGATAAGGCCGAGGCACTGGATGCCCTGGCAGGAGTGGCCATGACCGGTAGTGAGGCTGCAAGCGTCCGCTGGTACACGCTGCAGGG
>CAZWVY010000055.1:8368-17890 GCA_964637105.1 uncultured Sangeribacter sp.
CAGAAGTGGCGGAGGCTTTCCAGCCTCCGTATTAAAGAAAGCTCGGAGGCTGGAAAGCCTCCGCCACTTCCGGAGTCCGTATTAACAGGATTTAACGGAGGCTGAAAAGCCTCCGCCACTGCTAGATCCTCCGCTGCTTATAACATCTTCTACTTAAGTTGCTTACATTAAAGAATTAACATTATGAAAAGAATCTACATACTATCTACGCTCTGCGCTTTGGGAAGCGCAGGTGCGACTCCGGTTCTCGCTCAGGAGAGCGCAGAGCCAACAGGATACCATCTTCACAATCTGGTATTCACTTACAATGGTAACTACAATGGCCGTGTTATAGGTTGCTTAGATGGCACTGAGCAAATCAGTGGAAAAGAGTATTCCCTCTTCCGTCTTCAGCCTGCTCCTACCGACCAATACTTGGGGCCGGACAATTCACCGCTGCGTTTCGATGGAAAACGTGTGTATGAGTGGTTGTCCAATCTTCCTTTTTGGGGAGTGGAACTCACACCTCAAGAAGTGCTTCTCTACGACTTTGATGCAAAAGTTGGAGAGAAATGGGGAGGTCTAATCATAAGTGAAATAGAACACGGCTTGATATCCGTCAGTAACCGAACAGTAGCCCAAGCCAGAGACGCCAACTTATTCGGAACCGCAAAACGAGTCCAGAGGGTTGTGGAGCCAGAAGAATTAAATGAGTGGCTCACTTCCCCATATCATAATGAAACAAACAATTATAAGTACGGTAGCTACGGAGAAGCTTTTGTTGTGATAGAGGATATCGGCAATATGACCCTTCCCGGCTCATATGCTTATCCTGTGGTATACGAACTTCCCACAATGTATACCGGCCCCTACGAAACATGCAGCTTGGAAAAGGTTGAAAGCGCTGATGGCAAGTACACCTATACCCACGTAGGTCTCGGAGTAAGTCCAGGCAACCAGATCATGCGCACCGGGAATGTGTGGGAGTACTACAGCGAGACCCCCCAATATGAGGCTCTACATTCCATGGTTTTCGAAGGGACGGCTGAACGTGACGGGAAACTGTACGGGCGCTTCTACACAAAAAGCGCCATCATCCGTGATAAGGCCACCGGTCTACTGTCTGAGCTGGTGAACGATGACCCGGAGAACAGATGCGTGCTTATGCGCGAGAACCTGGGCGAGGTGTACGTGCGCGGCCTCAATGACGCTGACGAGACTCTGATGTATGATTTCATGCTCCAGCCCGGGGACGAGTTCCAAGTGTCCGGAACCGGAGAAGGGTACAGTGTCGTGGAGATGCCGGTTATAACGAAGGATTTCCACCCCGATTCATTTTCGTCATATAATGAGCCTCTGAAGACATATTCCTTCGCGGGATATGAGGATAAGATGGGTGTGACGGAGTACACGGGCCTATGGGGAGACAATGCTGGGACACTTGTCAACCCTATGTTTGCCGGGGGCACGTTCGGAGGAGTGCAGTGGCCGTGGGCTCCTGCTGCCGATTGCACATTGGCAAGGCAGTATGAGTTATTGCGGGATAATTTAGATTTAATTCCTAATATCCTTTATATCAATCCTGAGGCATGGGAGAAAGCTGAGGCGCTTCAGAACAGTGTGGAAGTCAGCGCAGTCGGGTCAGACGCCGAGGCTGCACGCTGGTACACGCTGCAGGGCGTGCCTGTCAGCGCGCCCGAGCACGAGCATATCTACATCCGCGTCAGCGGCTCGCGCGCCGAGAAGATCGCATACTGATAACGGCGGCACATAAGTGGCGGAGGGGGCAGCAGTGGCGGAGGCTTTCCAGCCTCCGTATTAAAGAAAGCCCGGAGGTTGGAAAGCCTTCGCTACTTCCGGCCCCTCCGCCACTGCTGACTCCGTATTAGCAAGATTTTACGGAGGCTGGAAAGCCTCCGCCACTGATGTCAGCGTCAAGTTAAAGATTTCGGGCTGCGTCGCAATAGGTTTGCGGCGCGGCCCGTCTTTTTAATTTGTCAGTGGCTTTGTGTAGTTCTTCTTGGCTGCAAAATAAAAAATTTAGCGAATAATTTGGAATCATTTAATTACTTATGTAATTTTGCGGAGTGACTCTAATAAAACGATAGATCAGCCAGATTGTATTCTATCTGCAAGAAGGGAGTGCCCTTCGTGTAGCGTAATCTGGCAATAGCACCTAACTAACCTAAATATCATTTACCATGATGAATTTTAAAACAACGTTTCTTGCCGGTGCAGTCGCTTTGATGGCGATCCCGGCGTTCGGTAATGAGAGCGGAGAGCCGATGGGATACCATCTTCACGATCTGGTGTTCACCTATCGTGACAGCTATAATAGCCGCGTAACCGGTGCCGTGGATGGCAATGAGCTGATAGATGGAAAAGAGTATTATATATTCCGTCTGCAGCCCTCTCCGGAGGACGTATGCTTGGGGCCTGACGCAACCCCGATACGTTTTGATGGACAGCGTGTATACTGGTGTGCGACAATGATTGGCCAAGGAAGCGAATCGAATTATCATAAAGATTTGCTATTATATGACTTCGATGCGGGGGTAGGGGATAAATGTGAAGCCACTCTCTACGATGATCCTTATGACTGGTTCCCGAGTTTCCACCATTATCGAATTGTAGTGCAGACCAGAGAGGCTAAGCTGTTCGGGATGTCCAAGCGTGTCCAGCGGATTGTTGGAGACACTGAAGAAGAACAGTGGTTCTCCTCTCCATATCAATACGCCACGGGCAATTTCTGGTACGGAATATCCGGGGATGCTTTTGTAGTGATAGAGGATATCGGTAATGTGACCTTGTCCGGTACCTACGCATTCCCTATGGCTTGCGTGTTGCCAACCTGTTTTGTGCCTCCTTTTGAGCCTTGCAGCTTGGAGCAGGTCGCAAGTGCCGATGGCAAGTACCGTTATACCCACACCGGCTTGGGGGTGAGCCCCGGGAATCAGATCATGCGTTTGTACAACGTATGGGAGTACTACAGCGACACACCGGAATATGAGGCTCTTCATGAGATGATGTTCGATGGCACAGCTGAGCGCGATGGAAAACTGTACGGTTGCTTCTACACAAGAAGCGCCATCATCCGTGATAAGGCTACCGGGGAAGTGAAAGAACTGATAAATGATGATCCAGAGCATAGATGCGTGCTGATGCGCGAGAATCTCGGCGAGGTGTACGTGCGCGGCCTCAATGATGAAGACGAGACGCTGATGTATGATTTCATGCTCCAGGAAGGTGATGAGTTCATGCCCGGCAAGAAGGGCCAAACTCTGAAAGTGGTCGAGATGCCGGTGACCTATATGGATTTCGACCCTGATTCCTCCTTTTCATACGATGAGCCGGTCAAGACATATTCCTTTGAGGGCATGACCGAGAAAATGGGAATCACAGAGTATACGGGACTATGGGGCACTAATGCCGGCACGCTGGTCAACCCGATGTTTGCCGGAGGGTCCTTCGGAGGTGTGGAATGGCCGTGGGTTCCTGCAGCGGATTGTACATTGGCCAGGCAGTATCATCTGTTGTGGGATTATGATGTGTTGGTTCCCTACAGTCTTTACGTAAATCCGGAAGTGTGGGAGAAGGCCGAGACACTTAAGAAAAGCGCGGATGTAAGCACAGTCGGTGCTGATGCAGAGACTGTAAGTGTCTGCTGGTACACGCTGCAGGGCATGCCTGTCAGCACGCCGGAGCACGGCCACATCTACATCCGCGTCAATGGGTCGCGTGCCGAGAAGATCGCATACTGACAACGGCGGCATATAAGTGGCGGAGGCTTTCCAGCCTCCGAGTTTTCTTTAACGGAGGCTGGAAAGCCTCCGCCACTGCTGGCCCCTCCACTGCTGTCAGTGTCACGTTAAAGATTTCGGGCTGCGTCGCAATAGTTTTATTTTTATGAGTGGGGAATTTAAGAGCCACACCCTTAGCGCACTCCAAAAATTTGAATAACTGCCAAACATTACGGATAGAAAAATGAATAATACTGATAAAATTGCTGCCATGTGGATGGCCGCGTGCGCCTTTGCTGTTCCATCCGCGATAGCGGATGCTGAGAACTTTCGCCATGATTACAAGCCTGTTCTCGTTGAGGGACGGGAATGGATCATGGAGCCGTCCGGCACCTTTACAGGTGAGCCTTACCGTAACAGCTATGAGGGAAGGCTTCGTGTGTTCAGGCTTGAGGGGGACACAGTGGTCGGTGGGCGTCAGGCCAAAATTGTCCGCGTACTGAAGGAGTGGAATAAGCAGCAGAACGCGTACATTTTGGAGACTGAGGATGGCCCCGTCTTGACATTGTATAGATTTGCTGATACAGGAGGTGAAGCCTATGCTGTGTATGAGGAGAATGGTGTAATCTATGCATGGGTTAAAGAGGATTGGAAGCCAATCTTAGACTTTAACCGGGAATCCTTGGACAGCATCTGCATAGGGGGTGAGTGGTACGACCGCTTTCAAGGTGACAATGCCATAGAAGGAATCGGAGCTATGGACAGCTATCCGTTTATGAAATATCAGTCAGGGCCTATGCCTGCGATGTGGGCCGGAGATATACTTGCTGAGGTGCATGACAACAATAAGCCGCTGGCGGAATATCGGGAGCTTCATCCGGAAAGCGAGGCTTACTATATGGTTCGACCGGACAGGATATGGGTCTACGGTGGCCGAAACCCCGAGACAGGCCACTACTATAAATCCTTGTGGAAATTCGGTGAGCCTGAGGTGAAAGGTATGAGGACATGGCGCCCCTTTGAGGAGTTTGAGAGATACGAGTGGGCGCCCGGGGGAGAGCCGTCAACGGTGGCATGCGGAGAGTTCCCGAAAGTTTGGCTAAGGGAATATCGTCAGAGTGTGTACATGATTAAGCACGGATGGGAGGATGATGAGAATCTGGGCTTCAATCCGGAAAGTGAATACCTGTTGTATCATTTCGCAGTAAATAATTTCGAGGAGGATGAGAACGAGAAACCGGATTTGATTGTGTATGATTCCAAAAACGGTTTCATGGTCAATCCCGCTCCTTACACTGCCGACTGTTGCCGCTGGGTGTGCCGTTCCGGGGATGAAAAAAGCCGCGCAAGCTACACCTATGGCATCTATGGCTCCGATGAGCCGAAGGCCGTAGAGGGTATTGGCATCACCTCGATGGGGTTCCTGCCATTCATCTACGCACCGGGCAGCATAGATCCAACAAACGCGCCGCGTCTGCTGGAGTATTGTGACGCAGATGGCAAGGTGATAGAGAAATTCGGCGATTTACCTGAGGAATCGGGCATTAGCACGATAGACAGCGAAGTCATCGCTGTGCGCTGGTACACGCTGCAGGGCGTGGCTGTGGATGCGCTTGAGCACGGGCAGATCTATATCCGCGTCAGCGGCTCGCGCGCCGAGAAGATTGCATACTGATAACGGCGTCACAGAAGTGGCGGAGGTGCCAGAAGTGGCGGAGGCTTTTTAGCCTCCGTATTAAAGAAAACTCGGAGGCTGGAAAGCCTCCGCCACTTCTGGAGTGCGTGTTTTCAGGATTTTACGGAGGCAGGATGCCTCCGCTACTTTTATACGGAGGCTGGAAAGCCTCCGCCACTTCTGCCGCCTCCGCCATTTCTGGCTTCTCCGCTGCTTCTGGGGCCTACGGCAGTTCTGGTAAGGCTGCGCTGGTGTTGTTGCTGGTGTTGCAGGTGTCGGTGGGCCTCCTTCGTCAGGGGAGGAGGTAGCAGTGGACTTTGCCTATGGGGAGGGAGCCGGTCAGTTCGAGGGGGATGCGCGCGGCGTCGGCTGAGATCCATGCGTCGATGTCTTCACTGGATTTCTTGCCTCCGTGCTGGGTGAAGCGGAATTTAAGCCGGTATGCTTTGCGCCGGCTGCCGTCGCGCAGTTTCACCGTTTCCTCGCCCATGTAACGGATGGTCAGTTTCTCTGCTTTCGACCCTGAGAATATGTTTACTGTGAGAGGCTTCCCCTTTTCAAGGGTCGAGAAGTCTAATGTGCGCAGGAAGTAGAAGACGCTCAGCATGTCAAATGAGCGGCCTGTGGCCGTCAGGCGCGCTGCGGATTCGGTGCGCTCGCCCTTCTTGCTTACTTTGACTTTCTTCACTTTAGTGCCGACATGATTTCCGGCGGTAGTGTATGCAAGGTCTTCGCGGCTGTAACGCCCGTCCTCATGAGCTATTTTCGAGTAGCTGACGGGGTTGAATCCTTTCTTGGCCACTGTGGCTATGAGCGTGTCGCGCACCATGAAGAACTTGTCGGCCCACGGTTTGGTGCGTCCGGTGAGCGTCATGCGGTAGGTGTCGCCGCGGTCGCGCAGGCTCAGGGTCGCCTCTCCGGCATCCTTGTGGACGAGCCCCCATTTGTAGGTGATGACATAATGCAGGGTCTCGTCTTTAAAAGACGCATCTCCAGCCCGCGCTGTGAAGAGCGCGGAGCCGGAGATTATCATTATGATCAGCGCGAAAGCTGCTTTTGCCAAGGTCTTCATGATAGTATAACGCTCATGAAAGGACCGAGGTTGAAAAGAGAGCGTGTCACTGCTTTTTCTTGCGTCCCGGTTTTTTGGCAGCGGGCTTATCGGCCTCAGCCGTCTTGCCTTCCGCCTTGGGCTTGCGTCCGCGCTTTGCGGGTGCGGGCTTCTCATCGGGTAGGGCAGCCACAGGCGCCTCGGCCTCCTTTGGCGCCTCGTCATCATTAAGGATGTTGGTGCGCATTGACTTGATTTCCTTGTTGAGGGTTTTGATTTCGGCCGCCTGGTTGCGGATGGTCAGAAGGAGGGAGTTGAGCTCCTCGTTCTCGATTTCCTCGGGATACTGGTCTTGCACGCGCACGATGAAGTCTCCGAGCACGTTCATGTAGTTGGTGAAGGCTGCGAAGGGAGAGTCATACGGGCTGAATGCTGCATGGGATGCCCCGTCGGCCATATTCTTGGTGCTCATGTAGTAGAAGTGGTCCGAGCTCTGGAGGTATTCCCAGTCCTGCTTCAGACGGCGGTCGGTGCAGAGATTGACGCGCTCGGCCACGCTGTAGAGCTTGTCGAGGGCCTCGCGCTGCAGGTCATTGCCCTTCCATGCGGAGACGTCGCGGGCCTCGTCGATGTCTGAGATGGGGTAGGGGATGGAGAGCTCGCCTACGGGCTTGAGCGACTTGATGACATCGCTCGGGGTGGTGAACTTTATGCCCTTCTCAGCTGCAAAGCGGGGCAGAGCCTTCATGAAGTCGAAGATGCCCGTCGATGCGGGGAGGAAGCCTCCGAAGGTATCCATGCTGAGGTAGAGGTTGACCACCTGCTCCTCCTCGGGGAGGGCAGCGAGCCAGTTGACATACTTGTCGGCGGTCAGGGGATACTCATGCCATTCGGGATTGTTGAAATTATCGGCGATGTCGGAAGCGAGCTTGGAGTTTGTCAGAAGCAGCTCGAGCTTAGGGGCGGATGCGGAGCTGTAGAGATAGTTGGGCGACTTCCATCCGAGCACGTGCTTGGCTCCCTCGGTGAGGGCGCACTTGAAGCCCATGGCCTGCATGAGCAGGGCGATGTCATCGTCAAAGATAAGCTCGGTGTTGGCTATCACGGAGGGGCGGGCGCCGAAGAGGCGGTGGATGAGGTCGTCATGCGCCTTGACCTCGCGCATGAACTCCTCGGGGTCCTCGAGGGATGAGAGGGAATGGCTGTAAGTGCCGCTGAGGAACTCGACATTGCCTGTGTCGGCGAGCTTGCGGAGCAGGTCGATAAACTCGGGCACATAGAGCTGGAGCTGCTCAATGGCCGTTCCGGAAATGGAGATGGAGCATTTGAAGCGGTCGCCGTGCTCGCGTATCATATCAAGGAGCGTGTGGGCCATCGGGATGTAGCTCTGCTGGGCCACGCGCGTGATGATCTCGTCGTTGGCGAAATCATCGTAGTAGTAGTGGTCGTTGCCTATGTCGAAGAAGCGGTAACGTTTCAGGCGGAAGGGCTGGTGTATCTTGAAATAGAAACAAACGGATTTCATATTATTCTGGAGTCTTTTTGAGGTGGTTTTTAGTTGTATTTCTGTCCGGGGACTTACTTCTGTCCGAGGACTTTCTTGTAGATGTCTATGACCTTCTTTCCGGCCTTCTCCCAGGTGATGCCGTGGATCTCCTCGATGCCTCGGTCGCGCAGGGTCTTGTACATGGCCGGGTATGTGATGATGCTGTGTATGGCGTCTGCCATTGCATCGATGTCCCAGTAGTCGGTCTTGATGACGTTGTCCAGAATCTCCGCGCAGCCGGACTGTTTGGAAATAATCGAGGGCACTCCCATCTCCATGGCCTCAAGCGGGGAGATGCCGAAAGGCTCCGAGACGGAGGGCATGATGTAGACATCGGAATCGCGGAGCATCTCATATACCTCCTTGCCCTTGAGGAATCCGGTGAAATGGAACCTGTCGGCGATGCCTCGCTTGGCAGCCAGATTGATCATCTTGGCCTCCATGTCGCCACCTCCGGCCATGACAAACCTGACGTTCTTGTCCTTCTGGAGCACCTTGGCAGCCGCCTCGACGAAGTATTCCGGGCCCTTCTGCATGGTGATGCGGCCAAGGAAAGTGACAACCTTCTCTTTGCCTGTGCGGCGGGGGAGGTCGAGCAGCTCCTTGTCAAGTGGTATTACGGCGTTATGGACTGTCGTGACCTTGTCAGGATTGATGCCGTATTTCTCGATGACGGTGCGGCGGGTGAGGTTGGAGACGGTGATTATGTGGTCGGCATTCTCCATGCCATCCTTCTCGATGGCGAAGACCGTCGGGTTGACATTGCCGCGGGAGCGGTCATAGTCGGTGGCATGGACATGGATCACGAGGGGCTTGCCGGTGATGTTTTTGGCATGTATTCCGGCCGGATATGTGAGCCAGTCGTGGGCGTGGATTATGTCGCAGGGGATAGTGCGGGCTATCACGCCGGCCACGATTGAATAGTTGTTGATCTCCTCGATAAGATTGTCGGGATAGCGGCCCGAAAACTCGATGCAGCCGAGGTCGTTGAGCTTCATGTAGTTGAAGTCGGCGTAGATATGGTCTCGCAGGTCGAAGTATAGCTGCGGGTCCATATACTTGCCGAGGCGCGACTGCACGTAGTCCCAAGAGACATCGCGCCAGGCCACCGGAGTGTTGCATGCGCCGATAATCTGAGCGAAGCCTTTTTCCTCGTCACCCCAAGGCTTGGGGATGACGAAGGTGATGTCCATGTCGCCGTTGGCGTGCATACCTTTGGTAAGACCGTAGGAGGCTGTGCCGAGGCCTCCGAGGATATGGGGCGGAAACTCCCACCCGAACATTAGTGCCTTCATTGGTTATGTCAGGATTCTGAGGTTTGCAGTTTGTTGAATTCTTTCACGCTGCGGAGCGTGCGCAGTATCTCGCCGACGTTCTTGGCAGTGGAGACGGCTCCGCGCCCCGTGTAGGGAGGATTGCCGTCATACATCTCGCTTAGCGATCCGATGCATCCTTCGGTCATCTCGTCCTCATAGCCGATGAGCATGCGCTCGATGAATCCCACGCCGCTGATGCCGAACACCTTGAAATA
>CAZWVY010000056.1:0-17529 GCA_964637105.1 uncultured Sangeribacter sp.
CGACAAGGTCGTAGTTTCCCCAGTTGATATGTTCGAGGTCGAGACCGTTGCTTTGCCCGGACTGACGCGATAGGTCGGTATGATACAGAATATCATAGCGCAAGCGGTCGGCAACAAGCGGATTGTTCTTATAATTGCTCCGGTATGTCACCCAGTTGTCATGAAGTTTCTTCGGGCAGAGAACGAGCACTGACTTGTTGCGGTTTTCGTAATACTTGATTACGGAAAGCGCGGTGAACGTCTTGCCGAGACCCACGGAGTCGGCAAGTATGCAGCCGTTATACTTTTCGAGTTTATTGATGATAGCAAGTGCCGCGTCGCGTTGGAAGTTGTAGAGTTTATTCCAGATTACGCTCGACTTGAAGCCGGTGGCTTCGTTTGGCAGTACGTCCTCAGAAATATCTTCAAGAAACTCGTTGAAGATATTGTAGAGCGTCACGAAGTAGATAAACTCCGGTGCGTTCTCCTTGTATGCGTTGGTTATATTGTCAAGCACCTGTTCTGTGACTACCTGCAACTGACCGCTATCATTCCAGATTTGATTGAAAATCTGTAGGTATTGTTGCGTGAATGGTGCCTCCATCTTGGAGATGGCTGTCGCAAGGTTATTACCTCTTTCACAACCTAATTCCACTGTCGTAAAACCGTTAAGCGGCATATAAGTCGTATCATCGACTGTGGCAAAAGCCGGCATTCCGGCGTTAGTGCGATTTGACTTGAAACAGACCTTCTTTCTTATCCAGTCAGCACATTCTTTAGCAACCGCTTTCAGCGAAAGTTCGTTACGGAGTTTGATTTCAAACTCCGAGCCATATAGATCCCGTTCACGGTTCAGACGCGGAATATAGAACTCTCGTTTCTGCTTATCGGCTTTTTCTGTGATAAAGGACGGGGAAGTGAAGATGAACCGCAGTTCAGAAATATCCCCCAACTGTTCCTTCAACTCCTGGAAAGCATAGATAGAAAAACTTGACGCAGCAATAGCTACCTTCGAGCCGGAGCGCAAGGTAGCCATCATATCTTCTTTGAGCGTCTTAGTTATGTTATCTATTATTTCCATGTGCCAACAGACGGGATTTTGCTTTGGGAGATTCAAAGTTAGCAAAAAATGCCGAGGAGTGCAACCCGGTTGCTGATAAATTCGGCGGGGATTAGAGATTTTCACTTTCTGCTTGGGCCATTTGGATTAAAATGCTTAAATTTGCTGAGGCTTAGCCCCCGTCTCCTAAAATTTTTATGTCTCAGGGGTCTTGGCCCAATATGTGAAATTTCCATGTTACGGGAGGCTAACCGCACTTTAGTGTCGGGCCATTGGCCTGAGGAAAAAAGGAAATGCGTTATGAATGAGATAATGAGAAGAATGGGGTGGAAGGGTTCGGTGTTGTCGCCCTGCTTTGCCACGGCGCTGAATGTCCTGCTGCTGTTTGCCGTCTACGGCGTGGCGCGCGCTGAGTATATGCTGGAGAACTCCGGCTATTTCGCGGACTCTGTCCGCGAAGGCAATCTATGGAGTATCTTCGCCGCCGGGGCGGCCTTCGACACTCCGGGCATCTTCTACACCAATGCCCTCTATATCCTGCTTATGCTGCTGCCCCTCCACTATAAGGAGCGGGCCGGATACTACAAGATGTGCAAATGGCTCTTCATCATCGTCAATTCCATAGCCCTGATAGCCAATCTTGCCGATTCGGTCTATTTCCCCTACACGATGAAGCGCACCACGTGGGACACTCTGAGCGAGTTCAGCCATGAGAGCAACTTAGCGGGTGTCTTCGGGGTGGAGCTGCTCAGACACTGGTACCTGGTGCTTTTAGCTGCCGCTGTCATATGGGGCATGTGGAAGCTCTATGCCATGCCCGGCACCGATGTGACTCGCAAGGGTGGAGTGAAGTATTATCTGTGTTCAATCTTCGGACTGATCGTAGCGGGTTGCACGGTGGCGGGGGGCATACGCGGCGGCTGGCTGAATCACTGGTATCTCTATTTCGCGGCCCTTGCCGCGGGATATGCCGGATGGAGGCTCTACCGCGCCGGCAGGAGCAAGTGGGCCGCAGGGCTCGGAGCGGTCGCGGTGGCCCTGATCGCTGTGGTGCCAGTGGGAGGCTGGAGGCACCGTGACATACGCCCCGTGGCGCTGTCAAATGCCAATGCGAGCGCCAGGCGCCCCGTGGAGGTCTCCGCTATCCTCAACACACCCTTTGCGATGCTCCGCACAATCAACGCCCAGGCATACGTGAACCCTCATTATTTCAAAGATGACACGGAGGCGGAGAGAATATATTCGCCTATGCATCATCCTGCGCCCGGCGACAGCGCGCTGCTGCGCGATTACAATGTGGTCGTGCTCATCCTGGAGAGTTTCGGAGAGGAGTATATCGGCGAACTCAACCGCCGTGTGTTAGGGGAGGGGGCGCCCGGTTACGCGCCGTTCATGGATTCTTTGGCAAGGGTGAGCACCCGTTGGAGGCACACTCTTGACAACGGCACGAAGAGCATCGATGCGATGCCTTCTATTCTCGCTTCCATACCGAAGATGGGCAAACCCTTCGTGCTGACCTCCTCATCCATGAATCCTATCGACGCGTTGCCCGCGCTGCTGCGCAGCAAGGGCTACGAGACCGCTTTCTTCCACGGCGCCAGGACGGGGAGCATGGGTTTCGACGGGTTCTCGCGCCTCGTAGGGTTTGATAAGTATTTCGGCCGCGAGGATTTTGACAAGGATGACCGTTTCGGAGGCGACAAGGATTTCGATGGCTACTGGGCCATCTGGGACGAGCCCTTCCTGCAATATTTCGCCTTGAGCATGACGGACATGAAGCAGCCCTTCATGACGGCCCTGTTCACTGCCTCGAGCCACCATCCCTTCCGTGTGCCGGCAGAATATGAGGGGAAATTTGACAAGGGCACGCTCCCTATCCATCAGACAATAGGATACAGCGACCATGCGCTGCGCCGCTTCTTCGAGACGGCCTCGAAACAGCCTTGGTATGACAACACGCTCTTCGTCATCACCAATGACCACACCAATGCACGCGACCATGATGAATACCGCAGCGGCATAGGGGCCTTCTACGGGCCGCTGCTGATATTCGACCCTTCCGGACGGCTCGGCAGCGGCGTGAGGGAGGGAATCGCCCAGCAGATAGACATCATGCCGACTGTGCTCAGCCTGGTGGGATACGACAAGCCTTATACGGCTTATGGCATAGACCTCACTGCTACCGATGCTGACGGGCAATGGGCGGTGAATTCCATCAATGGTGTGTATCAGCTGACAAAGGGCGGCTATGTCCTCCAGTTTGACGGCGTGAAGAGCATAGGACTCTACGGTATAGAAGACCATCTCATGGCCTCAAACCTGATTGGAAATCCCGCGATGCGTCCGACCATTGACAGCATGGAGCGGCAGCTTAAAGCCATGATACAGGTCTACATGATGCGAAAGGGGAGGTGAGAGCCGGCCTCTGTGACGACGTTACTGAAAATAAAATTTTGATATATGACACTAAAAAAATTCTTCGGGTACCTGCTTGTGCAGATACTTATCGCAATCGGCCTGGGAATCGGCTGCGGCTACTTCATGCCTGAGTGGGGGGCAAGGCTGTTTGCCACATTCAATGCCATTTTCAGCCAGTTCTTAGGCTTCCTTATTCCGCTGCTGATATTGGGCTTCGTGGCTCCGGCCATAGCTGAGGTGGGACATAAGGCCGGCAAAGTGCTCCTGCTCACTGTGGCCCTGGCCTACATCTCGACAACGCTCGCGGGCCTGGGCGCATTCTTTGTCGGAGACACTTGGTTTCCCCATCTTCTCTCGTCCAAGGATGCCATGGCAGTGGAGCAGACAGCCGAGCGTGTTGTCGAACCCTTCTTCACCATCGCCATGCCTCCGCTGATGGATGTCATGACGGCCCTCGTGCTGGCGTTTCTGATGGGCATCTGCATGGCCTATCTCCCCTCGCCGGGGCTTAACAAGGGGTTCAATGAATTTCGCGACATCATCTCTATGGCCATAGGCAAGGTGATCATCCCGCTGCTGCCGATCTATATCTTCGGCATTTTCCTGGACATGACCATCACGGGGCAGGTGGCCTCAGTGCTCTCGGCCTTCCTGCGCATTATCCTCATCATCTTCGCTATGCACGTCCTGCTCCTCGTGCTGCAGTATTGCATCGCGGCCCTCTTCGTGAGGCGCAATCCTTTCAAGATGCTCTACATCATGCTACCGGCCTATTTCACCGCCTTGGGCACGCAGTCTTCGGCCGCGACCATCCCCGTGACGCTGCGCCAGGCCATCAAGATGGGTGTGAGCGAGGATATAGCGGGCTTCACAGTGCCCCTTTGCGCTACAATCCACATGTCGGGCAGCGCAATGAAAATCACAGCCTGCGCTGTCGCTCTCATGATAATGGAGGGGATGGACTATTCTACGGGCGAGTTTGTCACCTTCATCTGCATGATGGGCATATCGATGGTGGCTGCGCCCGGTGTGCCGGGAGGCGCGATAATGGCCGCTTTAGGGCTGCTGGCCACATATCTCGGGTTTGACTCGGCCAATCAGGCGCTGATGATTGCTTTATATATCGCTATGGACTCCTTCGGCACGGCTTGCAACGTCACAGGCGATGGCGCGATAGCGCAGATAGTCGACCGCTTTTTCGGCAACCGCAAGAATCCCATTCCTATGGAGGCGAGGATGTAACCACGCCACATCATCCGGATACATGAGGAGGGCGCGCAGAAATCAAGTCTGCGCGCCCTCCTCATGTATCCGGTGGGATTGTACTCAGATATTCTCTATTTTCTCCATCAGCTCCCCACGGGTCATAAGGCCGCTGTAACGCCAGGCCTCCTGACCGTTCTTGTAGATGATGAAGGTGGGCACCATCTCGATATGGTGTGCCTCGGCTTCTTCTTTGTTCTTGTCGATGTCGATCTGCGCGATGCTGACATCCTCACCAACCATGCCCTGGACTTCCTCCATGATTGGGCCCATAGTCTGGCAGGGCCCGCACCATTCGGCGTAGAACTCTATCAGGACCTTGGTGTTGGATTTTATAAATTCACTGTATTTCATAATCTGAACTGCTTATTATTCAGTATTTGGATTTAGAGGGCTCGAAGAGCTGCGAGAGGGCCTCGGTGAGCTGTGCGGAGGCATCTGCGGCTGTATCTTCCTTGACATCCACTCCGGGGAGCACCCAGTTGCCGAGGAAGTCGCGGAGCTGCATGCGGACATTCTTGGCGTCATCGCGGGTGACAATCACGGGCACTACGCGCGTCTGGGCGAAGTCGTAGTCATCAAGGAAGCTGAACACTGCCTGGGGGAACGAATCCCACCAGTTGGGCGATACGAGCACGACGCCCGTGATGTCTTTCATGCCGCTGTACTTGCCTACGAGCTTGGGGCGGGCGTGAGTGTCGCGCTCCGCTTTGGTGGCGATTTCAAGGTTTGCCTCATCTGCGGGATACTCCTCAACGGGAGTGATGGCAAACGAGTCTGTGTCCACACCTTTGGCCTTGAGCATTTCAACTGCCTGGCGGGCTACCTCGGCGCTCTTAGAGCTATCTTCTTTGCCTTTCTGTACGAAATAGGCTACGAGTATCTTTTCGGGTCTGATCATAGTATTAAAGTTTTTTATAATGTTTCAGTGTTAAAACGCGTGAAGTCGCAGTATGGTTTGTTCGCTACCTTCCTGAGAGGGCGATATCAGCCTTGCGAAGCGCCTGAATTTGGATATTAATGAAAAAATGATTAAATTTGGCTTGTCAAATTTAATAAACCGGAATTACAAACCGAAATATGAAGTACAGTGATGCTTACACATCCTCTCAGAGCGGTTCAGCGACAGAGGGGAAAGCAAAGGGAAATAAGAAAAGAAGCAAGGGTGCGGGAGGAGTAGCGCAGACCTCTCTGATAGTGCTCCACGGCCATTCGGCCGCCGACATTGAGTGGCTCCCGTACGGGCAGTCGCGCATGGGCCAGGCCGTGAGGATGTCCGGGGCATCAATGGTCTACAGCAGCTATATCGAGGTACTCGAGGATGGCACCGAGGTCATGCACCCCGCAGGGGAGCATCTCTTCGGGTCGGTGAGGGATGATTTCGATTTCGGCGCTGTGATGTGCGTCGACAAGCGCCTTGCCGCGCGGGCCATGGCCAAGGCTGAGATGGTATATTACAAGAGCTTTGCCAAATCCATGACTGAGACAGCCGATCATGGCCACTATCTGTGGTGGCTGATGCTGCGCGAGGAGGGAGCCGGAATAATCATGCTTCCCGAGCCTTTGTACAAGGTGAAGCGCACCGACAGCCGTGAGTCCGGCGCCAAGCAGCATGACTATGTGCGTCCCGACGCGCGCGAGTATCAGCGGGATATGGAGCGTGAGTTCACGGCATATCTCAACTATATTGGGGCCCTTCTGAGAAATGACCCCTTGAGAGTGGATGTGAGCGCGGGAGAATTTCCCGTGGAGGCATCGGTCATAATACCCGTGCGCAACCGTGTCGGCACTATCGCAGACGCAGTCAAAAGCGCCCTGAGCCAGAAGGCGGATTTCCTTTATAATGTCATTGTGGTGGACAACGGCAGCACTGATGGCACCACGGAGATACTGCGCAAGATCGCGGCCGAGGACGAGCAGCTTGTGCTGATTGAGGCCAAAGCCGAAGAGGGGCTTGCCATCGGAGGGTGCTGGAACCGCGCGCTTCAGTCAGAGCATTGCGGCAGGTTTGCCGTGCAGCTTGACAGCGATGATGTCTATTCCGATACGGAGGTGCTCAAGAGGATAGTGACAAAGTTCCGCGCCGAGAAGTGCGGCATGGTTGTAGGGAGCTATGTCCTTACTGACTATGACCTGAATGAGATTGCTCCGGGACTCGTGGATCACAAGGAGTGGACAGCGAAGAACGGCCGCAACAATCTGCTCCGTGTCAACGGCATGGGGGCGCCGCGAGCGTTCTATACCGCTCTTGCGCGCCACATACTGTTTCCCAACGTCAGCTACGGCGAGGATTACGCTATGGCTCTGACAATATCGGGCCGTTATGCTGTAGGGCGAATATACGAGCCGCTCTATTACTGCCGCCGCTGGCAGGGCAATAGCGACGCCGCGCTCAGCGTGGAGCAGGTCAATGCGCATAATCTCTACAAGGACACCCTGCGCACTATAGCTCTCCGACACCGCATGAAGAAATGATAACAACGCTCAGCCCCCTCGCGTGAAATTTCACGCGAGGGGGCTGAGTCAAATATCAGGGGGCGTCAGAAGGAAATGCCGAAAGCGAGGTTGGCCAGGCCTACGTTCTGGGTGTCGAGGCTTATGGCCGACTGGTGCTTGCGGTTGTAATGTCGGTAGCCGAAGCCTAAGATGATGTGCGAGCGGAAATTTTTACGCGTCATGAGATTTATGCCCACACCGGCCATCGCGCTGGTGTCGCCATACATGGCTGAGCTGCCCACAGTCGAAAAGCTGTATCCTACCTTGAGGCTGAAGAAGAAGAGGGAGGGCTTGGTGCGGAAAGAGCTTTGGAAAAGGGCGTAGATGGGTATGAATGTGTTGGATGTGCCGAATGAGCGGTGCACCCCTATGCCGATGCCCGCGGCGCGGATGAAGGGGTTGGTATAGGCTGCTGCGAGGTCAATGTCGAAGGTGGACATGTCGTGGCTGCCAAGGTCGATGGAGCTGCCCAGCTCGGTGGTGATGAGCACGTGTCGCGGCGATTCCGCTTTTATACTGTCGGCGGGCGTCGCTCCGGCAGCGAGCAGCGGCAATGACAGCGTGGCGGAGGCCACCAGGGTCTTGAGGCCCCGTCTCATAAAATTTTCATGTCCCAGGAGTTTCATGCGCCTTTTGATAGCTTTGTCGCGAGACTGATGGAGAATGATACTGGTTTACTCACCCAAGTAGCTTTTGAGCAGCTTGCTCTTTTGGCCCTTCAGGCGGCGTATGGCTTTCTCTTTGATCTGGCGCACACGCTCGCGTGTGAGGTCAAACTGGGCGCCGATTTCCTCGAGAGTCATCTCCTGGCATCCGATGCCGAAAAACATTTTCAGAATCTCGCGCTCACGGTCATAGAGCTGCTTGAGGGCGCGGTCTACCTCGCGCGAGAGCGATTCCTGGTTGAGCGTGGCGTCAGCCATGGGGCTCGAGTCGTTGGGGAGCACGTCGAGCAGGGAGTTGTCCTCGCCGTCGACAAAGGGGGCATCAACGGAGATGTGGCGACCGGATACCTTGAGTGTGTCCGAGATTTTTTCCACCGGTATGTCGAGGCGCTCGGCAAGCTCCTCGGGGGAGGGGCGCCGCTCGTTCTCCTGCTCGAAGCGCGAGAGCTCCTTGGAGATTTTATTGAGAGAGCCAACCTGGTTGAGGGGGAGGCGGACGATGCGCGACTGCTCGGCCAGGGCCTGCAGGATAGACTGCCGGATCCACCACACTGCGTAGGAGATGAATTTGAAGCCGCGGGTCTCGTCAAACTTCTGCGCCGCGCGGATCAATCCGAGATTTCCCTCGTTGATAAGGTCGGGGAGGGAGAGTCCCTGGTTCTGATATTGCTTTGCCACGGAAACGACGAAACGCAGATTGGCGCGGGTGAGTTTTTCAAGCGCTTTCTTGTCACCTTTCTTGATGCGCTGGGCGAGCTCGACTTCTTCTGCTACGGAGATAAGCTCTTCGCGGCCTATTTCCTGAAGATACTTGTCAAGCGATGCGCTCTCGCGGTTGGTGATTGATTTGGTGATTTTTAGCTGACGCATAAATTTTCTCCTAAATTATGCAAAATTAATCATAATTTCCTAAAGTGGCAAGCAAATCACAGAAAAAATGTAAAATCTTTAAGTTTTTTTCCGTGAGGCCCCGGAGGGGTCTAAACAGTGTTATCCCAGGGTGAAACCCTGGGCTGCGACCTATAAATGAGACTGCACCCCGGAGGGGTGGCACTTGAGAATCCTGTGCCACCCCTCCGGGGTGCAGTCTGCGGGAGGGTTTACTCCACGGGCTCGCGCCCGTGGTTATCGCTGTTACGCCCCTCCGGGGCAGTCCAAACCGCTGCCCGCTTACATTTCGGTGTGGAAGCTGGTGAATGCTCCCCGCTCCTGTTCGGGGAGCCCCTGCTCCTTCTTGAGTCCGGAGATGGCTTTAATCAGGAAGGCCATGTTGGTGCCGAGGTTGCGCATCGTCTGCAGGCCCTCCTTGTCATCCTCGACATCCTCTGCCGTGAAGCCATGGACCTCGTTCCAGTATGTGCTCGAGACTATGGGCATGGAGCATATGGTGAAATACTTGTTGATCTCATCAAAGGCTGATGTGGACCCTGCGCGCCGCGAGGAGATAACGGCCGCTCCGACCTTCATGGTCTTGTCGAATGTCCCGGCAGTGCTATAAAAGAGGCGGTCCAGGAAGGCGAGGAGCTGCCCGTTGGCCCCGGCGTAATATACGGGCGATCCTATGAGCACGCCGTCTGCCTCGGCAAACTTGGGCGCGGTCTCATTGACCAGGTCATTGAAGACGCAGCGTCCATGCTCTCGGCAGAAATTGCACGCGATGCAGCCGCGCACATCCTTATTGCCTACGTTGACTCTCTCTATTTCGACTCCTGCGGCCTCAAGTGTCTTCTCCACTTCGCGCAGCCCGCGGTCCGTGCATCCGTTAAGATGGGGACTGCCGTTGATTACAAGTACTTTCATTATTATTTAAATTTTTTATATAAGCTTATTGAATAATAACAGCGGGACTATGAGCAATGTTTTTCCGGTATTCGCACTGCATTAAAAAATCACCCCGCAGGGCTCGCACGCAAATGCGTGCGAGCCCTGCGGGGTGATTTAGCCCGGGATCTTCACCTCCGGGTTTCACCCGGAGTTAACCTTGTTGTGCCCCTCCGGGGCATTGTTGACGGGATGCTTGCCCGTGCCGCAGATTATCTGCCGGAGGAGGTGAGGACAGCTGTGACGGTGGAAGTGGTGCCGTTGTTGTCTATGGTGTATGAGCTTCCGGTCTTGAGGTCGGGACAGCTGATAAGGATCGAGCCGCTGCCGGAACCTCCTCCGGGATTCCATCCTCCGCCGCCGGGACCGTTGCCGGGTCCGAAGGGGGTGGTGATGGTCGATGAACTATATTCAGCCGGTACGGTGAAGGATGCTAACACCTCGCTGCCCGATTTGACAGACACTTCCGTGTTCGCCTTGATGGCTCCCGAGCCGCGCACGAAGGCCTGTGTGGAGCCGCTCCTGTTGGGATATGTGTTGCTGCCTCCGAATGCAAAGACAGTGCCTCCGGTGATATAGACCGCGCAGCCGTTCTCCGTGGCGGCGTCGAGGCCCATCTCCATGCCCCCGGAGCCCATAGTGCGCACATATCCGCCTGAGATGGTGAGGTTGCCGTTGGAGTCGAGTCCGTCGCCAACAATTGAGATGACGGTGAGGTCGCCGCCGCTCACGCGGAAGTCATTCGATGAATTGATGCCGTCGTCGTATGCCTTGACAAAGATGGTGCCACCGTTGATGTCGAGCTCCTTCTTGCTCTCGATGCCCTCGGCGTTGTTGGTGGCAGTGGTGATATGGAGGTCTCCGCCGTTTATCACCACGCCGCTGTCTGCCTTGATGCCTTTGGCTGAAGACTTGTAGTCGGAACTGATGCGGTCGGCATTGCCCGTATAGTTATGGTTGAGAGTGCCGTTGGAGTAGACCAGCATGCCTCCGGTGGTCGCTATCGCGAGGGTGCCGTCGTTGGAGGTGAAGACACCGTCGCAGGAGATGCCCTTGCCGCCGCTTCCGGTGGCCTTGAGGGTCAGAGCGCCTCCGTCAATTGTCACATCTCCGTCGGCCCCGATGCAGGCTGAAGCCTTCGTTTTCAGTTTCGCGCTGTCCCAGATGCCGTTGGAAGCCGTCTCGAGAGTGAGTTCCCCGCCGCTGATATAGACATCTGCGTCCGCC
Organism: uncultured Sangeribacter sp.; assembly: GCA_964637105.1. Taxonomy (GTDB): domain Bacteria; phylum Bacteroidota; class Bacteroidia; order Bacteroidales; family Muribaculaceae; genus Lepagella. The sequence goes on from CAZWVY010000056.1 coordinate 10,930, forward strand.
TTCAGGCACTTCGCCGCATCGGCCGTGATGCCCACAGTCAGTTTGCCGCCGCTGACGGTAAGCGTGCCGGTGTCTTCCGCCTCGCGGTCCGCGTCATCCTTGTAAGACACCTGGATGCCGTCATCGCCGGTGCCCTCTATGTTGACCTCACCGCTCTCCATCAGAAAGTACTGGGAGCAGTTGATGCCATCCTTGGACGCCCCCGTGATATTCAGGGTGAGGTTTTTGATTTCCACGTATTCCTTGGCATAGATGGCGTGAGACTTGTTGCCTTTTACGGTCAGCAGGCCCTTGCCTTTCAATTCAAGATGACCCGTGCAGTGGATTGCGCCCTTCTGCGAGCCGGAGCCATCCTCAAGCATGTTTTCGGTGCCGTTCTTGGCGCTCAGGGCGATGCGTTTGCCATTCTGGATATTCAGAGCGGCTCCGATGGGATTGACGAGCGAGAGGCCGCGGAGCTCGAGGGTGGATTTGTAAGAGCCTTTGAGCGTAAGGGAGCCGTCGGCTGACTCTCCGCGAAGCACATATGTGATTTCGCCCGAAGTGTCGGCTCCGGCCAGCTCAGACTGGTTGATGATGACGTGAGCGCCGTTGACTTCGGCATCCACATATTCGGCGATGTCGCCCGCGATGAGCACTGTGGCCGAGGAGCCGGAATATGATATTTCCACGGTAGCAGCCGCCACATCAGTATCGGAGACGCGGATTAGCGACCAGCTGTTGAGGTCAAACATGCGGGCGCCGGCTTTGACCGAGGAGCCGCTGAAGGGCATTTCGCCGAGTCCTTCGGCCTGGAAGCTGTAAGTGACGCCCCCGTTGATGAAACTGATGGACTGCGCCTGCGCCGCCATTGCAGCAATAGCGCACGTGGATATGAGGAATAATTTTTTCATGCGCTCAGAAGACTACTTTAATGGTTGCTGAAGCAGATTTGGCCACATAGATGCCCGAGGGGAGAGCGGCGCGCGCCTCATCGGGGGTGGCGAAGTGTCCGGCGGCCACGCCGTCAAGAGTGAAATACTCCGCCTCGGGGGAGTCTGAGGCGAGGGTTTCGCCCAGGCCCGTGGCAGTCGAGGAGAAGCTCATGGAGAGTATTTGGTCAACCGGAAGCGTCTGGTTGACTGACGCGGAAGAGAGGTGCAGAAGATTGTCTGCGTAGCGGATTTCAAGATCAGCGGCAACCACGGAGATTTCCGTGGCATCGGCCATCTTGAATGACAGCCAGGGATAGGTCTCGGCAGTCATCACTGTGGCGCCTGAAAGGGCGCAGATCATGACAAGTATTTTCTTAAACATTGCAAAAAATTGTATAATGTCAGCTAAATTAGCTACTTATATTGACAACTGTAAGGGCAAAAGGTTAAATTCAGCTACGTGCGGATAGAGAATGAAAAAGTAAAAAATCCGGATTTTTTGCTAACTTTGCAGTCTGATTGAAGGCTTGAGTTATCATGAGATAGCTTGAGTTATCATGATTGACTTGAGTAATCATGAGATAGCTTTAGTTATCATGAGGTAGCTTGAGTTATCATGATTGATCGTGGCTTACCTGACTACATTCAATATTATGGGTTACCATTCTAATTTGTCCGGCGTGTTGCCTTTGCTCCTGGCTGCCGCTCTCTCTTCTTCTGTTTTTGCTGAGGGCCTTGACAGCTCAGGGCACTCAGCTATGGCTTTGGCCGATTCCATTCCGGATGCGGTATCTGACCTGGAGGAGGTCGTGGTGAGGGGCGCGCAATCCGGCAGAAGGAAGCTGCGGGGAGGCATGAACACCGAAATTATAACCTCAGCGGAGCTGAAGAAGGCCGCATGCTGCAATCTCGGCGAGAGTTTTACTACCAATCCCTCTGTGGAGGTGTCATATACCGATGCGGCCACGGGCGCCAGACAGATAAAGCTCCTTGGCCTCGGGGGCCAGTATGTGCAGATGCTGACTGAGAATTACCCCAATTTCCGCGGGGCGGCATCGGCATACGGCCTCGGATATATGCCGGGGCCCTGGATGAGTTCCATCCAGGTGTCAAAAGGGGCGAGCAGCGTCAAGAACGGCTACGAATCAGTGACCGGCCAGATCAATATCGAAATGCTTAAGCCCCAGAATGACCAGTCGCTGTCGCTTAACGGCTATGCCAACCTCATGGGCAAGGGGGAGCTCAACGCCGCCGGAAATCTTCATTTCGGGGAGCGCTGGAAAGGGGGCCTGCTGCTTCATGCGGAGAATTCCTTCGCTTCTCATGATGCAAATGGGGATTCATTCATAGATGCTCCCAAAATCCGGCAGTTCTCCGGCATGACCCGCTGGATATATCAGGGGGATGCATACGTGATGCAGGCAGGAGTGAAATTCCTGAAAGAACTCAGGGAGAGCGGGCAAATTGGGGCTCACAGCTCTCAAATCCATAATCCGTACACCATCAGCATAGACACCCGCAGGTGGGAGGCATTCACTAAGAATGCCTATATCTTCGACCGCGAAAATTCCGGAAACGTGGCCCTGATCCTCTCGGGGTCCCTGCACAGGCAGGATTCCAGATACGGACGGCAGTTCTATGATGTGGACCAAAAGAACATATATGCCTCGCTGATGTTTGAGAAGACATGGCAGGAAATTCACGCCCTATCCACGGGACTCAGCCTCAACGGCGACTATTATGACCAGTATATGGACATCAGCAGGGAGCACCCCGGAGAGCGCCGCGTTAAAGAGACCGAGACCACACCGGGCATCTACGCCCAGTACACCTTCACTCCTTCGGCGAAGTTCACAGGAATGGCCGGATTGCGATACGACCACAGTTCGCTGTATGGTTCGATGCTAACTCCGCGCCTTCATTTGCGCTGGAATCCCATGGATGCGCTGTCGGTTCACGCGTCGGCCGGAAAAGGGTACCGCTCGCCACATGCGTATGCTGACAATGCCTGGCTGCTCGCTTCGGCCCGCAGCATTATCGTTGATGAAAACCTGCATCAGGAGGAGGCCTGGAATTTCGGAGGGGGGCTGAGTGGCAAATTCAGCATCGGCGCTGTCCCGTTTGACTGGAGCGCGGAATATTACTACACCAACTTCATCCATCAGACCGTGGCGGACTTGAATATGGATCCTCACAGCGCGCATATCATGGACCTCAAAGGCAAGTCGTACTCCCATTCCGCCCTGGCAGAGATTTCGGCCTCTCCAGTCAGCGACCTCTCACTTACATTGGCAGTTAAAATGGACGATGTGCGTCTGGATTTTGGACGCGGAGTGGAGGAAAAGCCTCTTCATTCACGCTGGAAGGGCCTGTTTGCCGCCTCCTATGCTCCAATGATGGGCTTGTGGCAGTTTGATGTGTCGCTGGCCCTCAACGGGGGAGGGAAAATGCCGGCAACATATGTCGGAAGTGACGGCAAACCGACCTGGGAAAGGACATACAAAGCCTTTCCTCAGCTTAACGCGCAGGTGACGCGCAACTTCCGCCACTGGAGCGTCTATGCAGGAGGCGAGAATCTTACGGGCTACCGCCAGAAAATGCCGGTGATAGGTGCCGGCGACCCCTGGGGCAATAATTTTGACGCCACGATGGTCTACGGGCCTATCGAGGGAGCCATGATCTATGTGGGTTTCAGATACAATATCACTAAATATTGAGCGTTTATCTATCGTAAAATATCAAGTAATGAAAATGAATTTCAAGAAAATCATATATTCCTTGGCTCTCGCCTCACTTTTTGCCGCAGCGGCAACGGCAGAGACAAGAGAGGCAGTGTTCACAGTGACCCCTCCCATGAGCTGCGGCAGCTGCGAAAACAAGATCAAATCCAATCTGCGGTTTGAAAAGGGCGTGAAGAAGATAGAGACATCTCTGAGCGACCAGACTGTCACGGTGACGTATGATGACACCAAGACCGATGAGGAGAAAATCATATCCGGCTTCAAGAAAATAGGCTACCAGGCTGTCGCCTCTGACACTCCTGCGGATGCCACAACCTCCGCCTCCGCTCAATGCCCGGCGCACTGAGCCCCGGCTTGCTACCTCATATTAAATCCCGCAGCAACGCCCCCGGGAAGCTTCCCGGGGGCGTTGCTGCGGGATTTATGCTGCTTAGACCCCTGAAACATAAAATTGTATGAGACGGGGTCTAAGGCTTTTAGAAGCGGACTGTGTGGTCGATGGGGTCTCCTTTGACTGTGGGGTCCTGGATTTCGGCAGCGACCTTCACACCCGTATCAAAGGCTGCCTGCAGGTCTTTGGGAAACTGCTCCTCGCGCTGCAGGCGCTTGGCCGGCTCCGAGAAGGCGCTTGACTCATATTTGGCGTAGTCCGCGAACTGGTATGTGTCAAACGCGGTGACCCTGTGCGAAGGCATGAAATAGAACAGGCTCAGCAGCCTTTCTTCCTGTGCGCAGCGGGCATCTACGCCGTAAGACTTGAATTCCTCCTCAGAGGCATTCATAGTGTAAATCATCGTGAACGAGACCCGTTTGGGAGCCAGGCTGACAGCCGGGCTGGAATATTGAGCCACCGAGAAGATCATCCTCTCCAGTAGGCACTTGGTGTATGCGTTGAGATCCAGGTAGTATATGGGCGAGGCTATGGCTACGGCATCGGCTTCGCGCACCTCCGCGAGCAGGTCATGGATTCCGTCCGGTATGGGACATGTGCCAAAAAATTTCCCGCCCTTCATTTTGCAGGAGAAGCAGCTGTGGCATCCGGTGTATTTGAGGTCGTACAGGTTCACTTTCTTCACCTCGGCGTCAGGAAGCACCGAAGTGACTCCTTCCGCCCACTTGTCGAGCATCTTGTCGCTGTTCCATCCCTTTCTGGGGCTGCCATTGATAGCTATGATTTTCATATTTTCACATTTTTCATTTTTTCTACTTTTCAAACAATGGACATTATGCGTTTGTTAGGATATAAAATGTTCTGAACGGCTTTAAGGATGTTGTTTTCAGCTTATCTTAGCCTCAGGCTCATAAATTTTTTAAGTCTCAGGGGTCTTAATGAACAGCTTATGAAAATAGTAGATATACCCACAGTCACCAAAGAAAATCCCAAGGGAAGGACTTTCTCGAAAGACCTGTTTATCTATCATGGTGGCTGGCATAATGAAGACGGAAATATCAATTACCGCCTTGATTCGCTGTGCGTATGCATTGTTGAGAGGGGTACGCACACATCCACTCTCAACGGCAAGGAATATGCAGTGCGGAAAGGGGAAGTCCTGGTATGCCACCCTAATGATTTCTATTTCAATATCAGATTCAGCGATGATTTCTACGCTACGTTCATATATGCGAATCTCGATCTGGTCTCATCTCATATTCCCTCTCTCGAGATAAGGGAAATATTGATGAAATTGAAGGCGAACCCGGTACTGAAACTTGATGAGGACTCGGAGGATCTTATATGGTGTTATTTAAAAATCCTGCGCCATAGGAATTCATGCGGAGGCGAAAAGGAAACACGCGTGGTAATATTGACAGCCACGGCATTGCTGATTGAAATCTTTTCTCTTATAGAAAGCGAACCATTATGTGCGAAAGAAGGGGGCATTTCGCGTCCGGCACTGCTGTATCAAAGATTTTTGGACCTCCTGATCAGCCTGCCTGTCAAACCGCATGATATGTCGTACTACGCCGATGAATTGGCTGTTACGCCAAAGTATCTCTCTTTCGTCTGCAAAAGCCGGAGCGGAAAAACTGCAAATGAATGGATCAGGGAATATGTTATGAATGATGCTTACCGTTATCTTACTTCATCTGACTTCTCAATAAAGGAGGTGGCCTCAAGATTAGGATTTTCCAATTTCTCCTTCTTCTGCCAGTGCGTGAAAAGATACTGGGGGCGTACACCCCTTCAAATCAGAAACCATCCGAACCTGAATCTATAATAACCTGTCCTTAAATCTCAGAAAAAAAGGAGGTATTGCATTTTCCCTACGTGGCGGCGGTACCGATCAAGGGATCCAGTAATGGGGGGCTTTGGTCCTGTGGTCAGCCACCCAGGCTTTAAATGAGGCCATATCTTTTATGCCGTCGGCTATGACGGCTTCATAGTATTCCACTCCGTGATAGTCTTTGCCCTCGGATGTCTCATATTTCAGGCGCAGTATGAGGTCTTTTTGCTCCGGGGTCATGATCTCTTTAATCCTGTCAGCCATTCTCTCGAAATAACCGTCATACTCTGACCCGGCTTCGATGTGAATCACATCAAACTGCCACAGATCATCATCGTCATCCCGATAGAAAAACTGCCAGGATATGCAGTGCTCATCAGTGTGAAGGCCGTTGACGCACCGGATTTCAGTCACCTTAGGATTAGCGGCGATTCGGGAAGCGACAGCGAAGCTCGCCTCCGGTGTAATGCCTGAAGAATACACGTGCAGGTCTATATCGCGGTGCTTCATGAGGAGGCCCATTCTAAGCGAACCGACCAAATTAACGAGGCATCCCCCATCCCTCCATGTCTCGGCGATCCGCGACTCCGCCAAAACCTGACTGGCCTTCTCCTGATTGGCAAGTGCCAGTTCATTAATTTGTTCTTGTGTCATAGAGTGTAATGTATAAAAAGGCACCAATCTTTAATTTGAAGATTGGTGCCGAGCAGGGGTGGAGGT
>CAZWVY010000057.1:0-17483 GCA_964637105.1 uncultured Sangeribacter sp.
ATGGGATAAGAGGTTTCCAGGCCTTGTGAATCCTTAAGAACAACTTTACGTGACAAAAACTTTTTCATATCATTGTTTGAGGGCTTGTTTCAAAGTTTTATGCGCCGTATTCGCCCGGCCCTGCCATAAGCGATAGAGTCAAAGGGAAAGCTGATGAGCGAGACGCTGTCCACACGCATTATCACGGGGCGTCCGCCCGTGCTGCGGGCCACGCCGAAAAGGCGCACCACTCTTGATGCAGTATCCGTCTGCAGGGACGGGACATTTCTGCCGGGACGCCCCTGCACAGTGGTGTAGGTATACTGCACCGTGCGGTCATCGTATTCAGCTCCTAACATAACCGATAGGGACTGGCCATTCTGTGGTCGCAAGCTCCATTCAATCCTATCGCCGGGCGAAAGCTCCCCGACAGGGAGAGAAAAAGATATCTGGTCAGCGAGATCCTTGTCAGTAAACAGGAAATGATGGCTGTAAGGCCAAAGGTCGCCCTCACCGGAGACATCCGGCTGACTTGCTCCTGCAGCCTTAGTCAAGGCCTTCTGACGCTTGAGCAGAGCTCTGTCTACTTCCTGATACATCTTCTCATACTCGTCAAGATTGCGGCCATACCAGCTGAGTGTGGAGTCGAATTGCTCTCGTGTCACTCCATGATATTCGAGCACCCCGTCCCCTAAAGAAGTCATGCCTTCAGGATCCTGCCGCATAGAATATTGCGACCGTGAATAGGCCTCAGCTATCTGCATGTCAGTCATGACTTCCACCATCTTCTTTTGCGGCAGCACGCCGTCAGGCCTGCTGTTGCATCCTGCCATAGTCATCATGACGGCAAAAGCAAGTGAATTCAATTTCCCCGTTCTCATGATACTGTGGATTTAGGTTGGAAGTATCTGCCTTTAAACACCATTTCTATTGTCTTGCGAGAAGACAGGGCTTCCTCTGCCTCCGGAGTCATTTTATATGCCTTAGGAGTGCGTGAAGCCGGAAAAAACTGGAACGCGGGATGTAGCGAGCCATACCAGGTCTCTGAGACAATCAAGGGATTGGCAGAGAATATCCGGTGAAATTCAAAAATTTTTGTCGAGGGCACTCTTGCTATCATTTTCTCCCCGTCGCGGCTTTCCATCACGCAGATATAGCTTCTTTTATCTTTCTGCACATACACACTGCCGGAAGATTCCGCGCTCATCCTGTGGCTTATTTGGATATTGCGTCCATAGGCGCTGTTGATGCGATGCATCAGGGCCCTGAACTGAGGTCCGTGAGAGGAAGAATCGTTGATTCGGGAATAGGCTATATGTAAATGAATCATCTCATGAATCATCACATCCTCAAGCTCTCTCTCCTCAAGATTGAAAGACTTGCTTAGTATAATAGTGTAAATATCCCCATAGAGCGGAGAGCGGTCATGAATGAACTTACCGCGATAGCTCCTGGCTTCCCTGACTTTAAAATAGGGTGCCGGAAGGGAAGAAGAGAATATCAGCTTGTTGAAAGAGCTGAATTTCTCTTTCATGAACTTTACATCAGCAATCATGATGCAAATTTAGTCATTTTTCTACAACTCCGTGTCAAATGAGAGGGATATATTTCTCAAAGGGCCATGCAGACGCAGGGAATGAGCCGGGAGACCAATCTGCCGGGCCTCCTCCATAAGCATTTGTTCGCGCCTTTTGTTTATAGTAGGATGGAATACCACTGTATCCGCAGAAATATTCTGTATGAGATGTGCCAAATCGCCCTTGTATCCTGAGGCTATGATGGCATAATCATATCGGTGGGAGCCATCGGCCGCTGAATCGATTTTGGCCGGGTCACTGTCCACTCCAACAATTTTAATATTCCCGGATATAAATCCTGAAACCTTTCCCCGGGGAAGTGTGACAGTATTCCTGCTCTCACCCTCAACGTGGAGAATATTGATGCCATTGAGATAGCTTTGCACTATTATTCCGCGAGGCACGGCTTCCCGGACCGGAAGACAGCAGCCACCTAAGGCCAGGATGGCACTGACAGAAGCTCCCCATCTTCCCAATTTTCTTAATTTTGGCGAAGATGAAAGAAACCATATCGCTGCAAATGCAAGCGCCATGCACCAGAGCAGCACAGTGACGACTCCCACCTGCATTTCCAAAACACTGCGACCGGAGCCTGACACCAATGAAGATAAATCAACCAATGACTGAAATCCCCAATCAAGCACATGCCTCATAAACTCCAATTCCACACCCAGAGCACAGGAGAAGAAATAGACCAGCGCCAAGCCCATGTAGAAGGGCAGAAGGGGGAGTGCGATAATGTTAACAGGAAGGAAAAGCAGGGGAACCCTCCCGAAATGATATGAAACTAAGGGCCAAGTGGCGGCAAATGCAGCCATGCTCGTAAGCAATGCACCGGTCAGCGCATAAAGCCGGGGATGCTCGCGGTGGCTGACACGGTTAAGGGGGTTAACGAAAATTATCAGCGAGGCTACACTCAGGAAACTTAATTGCGCGCCGATGTCTCTGATAGATTCGGGTGAGAAGATAAGAATGACAAATGCTGCGGCAGCCAGGGTATTCAGAGCGTTGCCCCTTCGCTGCATAATGATGGCGGCAAAGAAAAAGGTTGCCATGAGTGAGGCCCTGACAGTCGAAGGAGCCATTCCGGTTATCCATGTGTACACCCAGAGAAGAATGGCGGCGAAAAGGTATCTCCATCTCCAAAGTCCTGCAAAATTGATTGGAAAGAGCAACCATAGAATAATCCCTACAACAATGGAGACATGCATCCCGCTTAAAGCGAGCAGGTGAGAAATGCCTGCATCTGAGAATTTCTTCCTTACATTGGAATCTATGACGTTCTTCTCTCCCAAGAAAAGCGTGATGAGAAAATCGCATGTAGCCTTCCGCAGAGGGAGGCTTTCTATGCGCAGCGCCAGTGCATCGCGTATTTCACGCGCCTTATAGTTCAAGGCCGGCGAACGGCCCGCTACCACAAGCTCATCTCCTGACACTGTTTCCTCATATTCTATTCCCTGCGCCCTCATTCTCTCCGTGTATTCCTCCATATACATATTAGGCAAGTCACCGACTCGTCTGAATCGCGGAGGAAGGACTACTATATCACCCGGTCTGACTGAGGAGGCTTTACATCTTACCAGCACTATCTGCCCATCAGCATCGGCGATGATGCGGTCTCCGGAGGTAAGCACGGCTATATCTTGAATAACTGCCCTAACGGGCATGCGCGCTTCTGTCAAATCCCTGTGTGGTGGTGAAGAAATCACCCATGCTAATGCTCCTGCTGCGGAAAAAAGCGAAATCACACATACAAGTCGTGCCAGGGCGATGCCTGAAGATGATTTTCCATTGGAGGAACGGACCAGACAAAAGTGCCAAGCCATTATTGAGGCGCCCCCTAAAGCGGCGGCCCCCCACAGGATCGCATCGAGCGTCAAGGGGAGGGCCGAAGCAATGAGGATGCCCGAAGCAAGAGCGGCCGTAAGCAGGAGAAACGGATATTTCATATTCTGTCTCAGGATACTCCGGGGGCTCCATTCCAGATTTTCCATGCTTCATCAGCCTGGAATTGAAGCATCCTGAGACCGTTTTCAACCACGCATCCGTGGGCGGCTGCAATGCGCATGAACAATGTGACCTCGGGATTATAGACGAGATCGAAGCACACTTGCCCCGGTCTGAGATATTCGTACGGGAATGGGGGAGCGGTGTTGACAGCCGGCGCCATCCCGGCAGGAGTGGCATTGACAATAAGACCGGAGCTGACTATCAATTCGGGTGTAAGATCGGAGTAAGCCAGGTCTCCCTTCCCGGCGCTTCTTGAAACAGTAATAACCTTCCAACCCGCTTTGCGAAGACCCGCGCAAACCGCCTGCGAGGCCCCTCCGCTGCCGAGCACCAGGGCTGTCCGTTCATTTTCCGGGGTTCCTTCAATCAGCGGCCCCACAGCATGCATGAATCCCGACACATCGGTATTGTATCCCTTCAACACAATTTCACCTCCTGCTTTCCTCTGAATCAGAATCGTATTGACGGCCCCCGCCTCGGCTGCTTCCTCTGAAAGGCTGTGCATGTATGGCAAAACAGCCCTCTTGTAGGGGATAGTCACATTCAGGCCGCATAAGGAGGGGTTGCCCTCTATCAGGGGCATTACGTCACTGACAGAGGGCAACGGATATAGGGAATACCGGGCATCGATGCCTTCGGATTCAAACCTGCTGTTCCATATCTCAGGGGAGCGGGAGTGTCCGAGAGGATAACCGATAAGTCCGAAAAGTTTCATCTTTGCAGTTTACCAGATTACCACACGTTCATCTTCAGCGCGGAACATCGGATCTCCCTCGGAAATGCCGAAGGCCTCGAAGAAAGGCCCGATATTGCGCAGGGATACGTTGACACGGTTTCTGCCCAGCGAATGAGAGTCGGTCTTGGTGCGTGAAAGGATTTCCTCATCACGGATATTGCCTGCCCACAGATTGGCGTATGCGAGATAGAAACGCTGCAGCGGGCTGAATCCGTCAATATCCTGCATTTCCTTATCCTTCATAGAGTCGAGATAGGCTGTGAGAGCTACGCGAAGTCCCCCCTGGTCAGCGATATTCTCGCCCAGGGTGAAACGGCCGTTGGCATGGACGCCGGGAGCCACCTCAACCTCATCAAACTGCTCCACGAGGGCATCAGCCAGGCCGGTGAACTTCTTGCCATCCTCCTCAAGCCACCAGTTATTGAGGTTGCCATCTTTATCATACTGACGACCGGAGTCATCAAATCCGTGCGTCATCTCATGGCCAATTACCACACCTATGGCTCCATAATTCTGAGCGTCATCTGCTGTGACATCAAAATAGGGAGCCTGGAGTATTCCGGCAGGGAAGCATATCTCGTTAGTGGTGGGATTGTAGTATGCGTTGACTGTCTGGGGAGTCATGTGCCACTCGGTCTTATCGACCGGTTTGCCGAGCTTGGAATAGTTGTCCATCGTATACCACTCGGATGCCGCGAGCACATTTTCCATATAGGACTTCTCAGGATCGACAGAGATGCCCGAATAGTCTTTCCATTTGTCGGGATAGCCGATTTTGACAGTGAAAGTTGAGAGTTTCTCATGGGCTTTAGCCTTCGTCTCCGGGCTCATCCACGACAGGTTGTCTATATGCTTTCCGAGAGCCACGCGAAGATTCTCCACGAGGGTCTTCATGTAGGCCTTGTTTTCTTCGGGGAAGTACTTGTTGACGTAGAGCTCACCGACAGCCTCGCCGAGCATGGAGTTGGGTATGCCCATGGCACGTTTCCATCTGGGTTCCATCTCCTCCTTGCCGGACATCACCCGGTCAAACATCTCGAAATTGGCCTCCACGAAATCATCGCTGAGCAGATTGGAGGATTCGGAGATGAATTCGTATGATGCGAAATCACGGAGTTCCTGCTCCGAAAGGGTAGGAAGATAGTCATTGACAAAAGTTATGAACCCGAGCCCGGACACATTGGCTTTGTCCACATCCTTGAGGTCGAGTGCCTTGAAATAGGAATCCCAGGGGATGTTGGGGAACTGGGAGCGGAGTTCATCGACGGTGCGTATATTGTAACGCAAAGTCGGGTTGCGCTTCTCCTCTCTTGACATTTTGTTGCGTGCGAAATCTGTCTCAATCTTGATGACAGTCTTCCATACGCGCTCCTGCGCCTTCTTGTCATATCCGGCGAGCTCCATCATGCGCTTCACGTATTTTTCATACGCAGCCATGATTTTGTCATTGGTCTCATTGCGCTCCAGATAGTAGTCGCGGTCGCCGAGCCCAAGGCCTACCTCTCCTATGTGCAGGATGTTCATGTCGGAATTTTTGGAATCTGCTCCGACACCTGAGCCGAAGAAACTCCCGGCTATGCCGCGATGAAGCCAACCGATGTAGCTGCCCAGATCCTTTACCGAACGGGTATTGATTTCCTTAAGTACACGCTGCAGGGGCTGGCCACCCTCTTTATTGAGGCGCACGCTGTCCATGCCGAGGGCATACAGGTCGGCAACTTTCTGAGCGTTGGTGCCCTTCACCTTAGACCGCGGGTCAGACGCCAGATTGGTGATGAGCTCCTGAAGCTGCTCGCGGGCGTTTTCACGGAGCTGGTCAAATGTTCCGAAGCGCGAATATTCCGGAGTGAGCGGATTGCGGGCCATCCACCCTCCGCAAGCATATGAGTAGAAGTCATCTGCGGGCTTTACATCGGGATTGAGATTATTCCTGTCGATGCCGTGCCCTCCCGATGCAAATGCCATCGCCGGGACGAGAGCAAATGATAGAAAGAGTTTTTTCAGGTCCATATTGCTGTAAGGATAGTTGTTATATGTGTGATTATACATTCGTAGGAATTGGTTCGTTTATACAAAAAACATTAACCGGGTCACTCGCCGGATTTGAGGGCGTCGAGTTCGTTCTGAGCCTTTTCCCATTGCTCCATGCCGGCCTCGAGCTGCTTCTGGAGGCTGGCATAGGTGTCAAGGGTCTCAGCGGAGGCGTCCCCTGCGGCGATTGCCGCTTCGGATGCAGCCAGCTTTTCTTCCAATTCGGCTATGTCAGCCTCAGCCTTTGCAACGGCGCGCTCGGCTTTCCTCAACGTCTTTTCCCTCTCTTTCTGCTCGACATAGGAGAGTTTGCCGGCTGATACAGCCGGGGGCTCCGACTCCGTGGCGCCGGCAGCGCTGCGATGGGGTGATTCAGACAGCTCCAAGTCACGGAAACTGTCCATATTGCGGGAACGTAGGAAGTCATAAATGCCTCCCAAGTTCTCCTTTACCTTCCCTCCGCCGAATTCATACACCTTCTCCACGAGGCCGTCCAGAAACTCGCGGTCATGACTCACGACTATGACCGTCCCGTCAAAATCGCGAATAGCCTCCTTGAGTATATCCTTGGTCTTCATATCAAGGTGGTTCGTGGGCTCGTCCAAAATCAGGAAATTGACGGGCTGCAGGAGTAGCTTGATCATCGCGAGGCGGGTCTTCTCGCCTCCCGACAGGACTTTCACCTTTTTGTCAATGTCCTCCCCTCCAAACATGAAGGCCCCGAGAATATCGCGAACTTTAGTCCGCATGTCGCCCGTGGCCACACGATCTATTGTATCAAAGACTGTCAGCTCGCCGTCAAGCATCTGAGCCTGGTTTTGCGCGAAATAGCCTATGCTGACATTATGGCCGACTTTGAGCGTGCCTGTATAGTGAATCTCTCCCATGATGCACTTGACAAGTGTTGACTTGCCTTCGCCGTTTTTGCCGACGAATGCCACTTTCTCACCCCTGCGGATGGTAAACTCCGCATGGTCAAACACTAGGTGGGCGCCGTACGCCTTGCCTACATTGTCTGCAATCAGAGGGAAATCACCTGACCTTGCGGAGGGTGGGAATTTCAATCTAAGACGGGAATTATCCACCTCATCGACCTCCACGGGCACAAGTTTTTCAAGCATTTTGATGCGGCTCTGCACCTGCACTGCCTTTGTGGGCTTGTAACGGAAACGCTCAATGAAATCCTTTGTGTCAGCTATCAGTTTCTGCTGGTTTTCGTAAGCCCGGCGCTGCTGCTCCACACGCTCCTTGCGCAATTCGACAAATGGCGTGTAGCTCACTTTGTAATCGTAGGCTTTGCCGCATGAAATCTCCACTGTCCTGTTTGTAACGTTGTCAAGGAACGCCCGGTCATGGCTGACCAGGAGCACAGCTTTAGCCTTGGTCTGGAGAAAACGCTCAAGCCACTGGATAGATTCGATGTCAAGATGATTGGTGGGCTCGTCAAGGAGCAGCAAGTCGGGGCGCTTGAGAAGAATCTTGGCCAGCTCGATTCGCATGCGCCAGCCCCCCGAGAATTCCGAGGTCGGACGATTGAAGTCCTCGCGTACAAATCCGAGTCCGGTAAGCGTGCGCTCCATCTCAGCTTCCATGTTGTCCGCGCTCGAGATTGCGAGACGCTCATTCAGAGTCTCCATGCTCTCGAGGAGAGCGGCATATTCCGGAGATTCATAATCTGTGCGTTCCGACACCTCCTTCATAACCTTATCCATCCGCTCCCTAAGCATATTTATGTCACTGAAGGCCTTCCGGGTCTCTTCAATGAGGGTCGTGCTGTCTGCTATTGCCATCTGCTGCGGCAGATAGCCGATGGTGACATCTCCGGCCTTTGAAACACCGCCGGACGTGGGCTCCTGCTGCCCGGCTATTATTTTTAGCAGGGTGGACTTCCCCGCTCCGTTCTTGCCGACAAGGGCAACCCGGTCATTGCCGTTAATGACAAGACTGATATTGCTGAACAACGGTTTTGCGGAAAACTCCACACTCAGATTGTTGATGGCTAACATGGTTCAAAGTTACAACTTTTTTATGAGATTTTAAAATTATTCCCGCGGATATGGTGAAATCCGCGAGATAATGCGTAAATTTGCATCACGGCATCAATGCCAAGACCCCCTGACATAAAATTTCTATGTCTCAGGGGTCTCACAAACTGTTCACATCAAAATCAATATTATCATGAAACCAATAGCACTTGTCACAGGAGCGACCAGCGGAATAGGGGAGGCCTGCGCCGAAAAGCTCCATGCCGCGGGATACCGCGTGATTATAACGGGCCGCAATGAGGAACGACTCACCCGGATGGCCCGCGAATGGGGTGAGGATGCTCTTGCCCTGACCTTCGATGTGCGCGATCGGGAACGCGCAGAGTCTCTTCTGAACAATCTCCCCGAGCACTGGAAAGACATTGATGTGCTCGTCAACAATGCAGGCCTTGCCCTGGGACTTGACAAGGAGTACGAGGGACGCTATGATGACTGGGATACAATGATAGACACCAATATCAAGGGGCTGCTCACCATCACCCGCACCGTAGTGCCGGGAATGGTGGCCCGGGGTCGCGGGCATGTGGTGAACATAGGCAGCGTGGCGGGAGATGCAGCTTACGCTAACGGCAACGTGTATTGCGCCACAAAGGCGGCAGTCAAAGCTATCACTGACGGCCTACGCATAGATGTGTCCCACACGCCCGTAAGAGTCACCCTCGTCAAGCCGGGACTGGTGGAGACAAATTTCAGTGTGGTCCGCTTCCATGGCGACAGCGAGCGCGCCGATAACGTCTACAAGGGGATCAAACCTCTCACGGGTGGTGACATTGCAGACACCGTGGTGTATGCCGTCCAGGCTCCTGCGCATGTGCAGATAGCTGAGATACTCGTCCTGGCCACTCACCAGGCCAATGGCTCGACAATCGTCAGACAGTAGTTGCCAGCCAAATAAAAACATAGCAAAGGCCCGGACTTTTGAAGTCCGGGCCTTTGCTATGTTTTTATTGATTCAAATCACATCATTCCCATTCCGCCCATTCCGGGGGCGGCGGGCATGGGTGCGGGAGTGTCTTCTTTCTTATCGGCGATGACACACTCTGTGGTGAGGAACATGCCGGCGATGCTGGCAGCATTCTCAAGGGCGACGCGGGTGACCTTGGCGGGGTCAATCACGCCGGTGGCGAAGAAGTTCTCGAAAGAATCGGTGCGGGCGTTGTAGCCGAAGTCACCGGTGCCCTCCTTGACTTTCTGCACAATCACGGCACCCTCGACGCCTGCGTTTGCCACAATCTGGCGAAGCGGCTCTTCGATAGCGCGGCGTATGATTGCAATGCCGGTGTTCTCATCATCGTTATCACCCTTGAGCTCGTCAAGAGCAGGGAGACAGCGGATATAAGCCGTGCCTCCGCCAGGAACGATACCCTCGGCGATAGCGGCGCGCGTAGCGCTCAGGGCGTCATCCACACGGTCTTTCTTCTCCTTCATCTCCACCTCAGAGGGAGCTCCGATGTAGAGCACAGCCACTCCGCCGGCGAGCTTCGCGAGACGCTCATGGAGCTTCTCCTTGTCATAGTTGGAGGTAGTGGTTTCAATCTGGGCCTTGATCTGAGCGACACGGTCAGCGATAGCCTCCTTAGAGCCGGCGCCATTGACGATTGTGGTGTTGTCCTTATTGACAGACACCTTCTCGGCAGTGCCGAGATCGTTGACGGTGGCAGCGCGGAGCTGCATACCCTTAACCTCGCTGATGACTGTGCCGCCGGTGAGAACGGCGATGTCCTCAAGCATCTCCTTGCGGCGGTCGCCGAATCCGGGAGCTTTGACTGCGCAGATCTTGAGTGAGCCGCGGAGACGGTTGACCACGAGTGTGGCGAGGGCCTCATTATCCACATCCTCGGCAATGATGAGCAGCGGACGGCCGCTCTGGGCTACTGCCTCCAGGATGGGGAGCATGTCCTGAAGATTGGAGATTTTCTTGTCATAAAGCAGGATATAGGGGCTGTCCATGTTGCACTCCATCTTCGCTGTGTCAGTCACGAAATAGGGGGAGATGTATCCGCGGTCAAACTGCATGCCCTCTACAATCTCAACCGTAGTCTCTGTGCCTTTAGCCTCCTCGACTGTGATGACACCCTCTTTCTTCACTTTCTTCATGGCCTCGGCGATGAGGCGGCCGATCTCCTCGTCGTTATTGGCGGATACACGGGCCACGTTCTCGATCTTATCCATGTCGTCGCCGACCTCCTGAGCCTGCTCGCGGATGCCTTCGATTACTTTAGAGACAGCCTTGTCGATGCCTCGCTTGAGATCCATGGGATTTGCGCCGGCTGCCACATTCTTCAGGCCTACATTGACAATGGATTGGGCAAGTACAGTGGCAGTGGTGGTGCCGTCGCCGGCCTGGTCGCCGGTCTTGGAGGCTACCTCCTTGACAAGCTGGGCGCCCATGTTCTGGAAGGGATCGGAAAGCTCGATCTCTTTTGCCACAGTGACACCGTCTTTAGTGATATGGGGGGCGCCAAACTTGCGCTCGATGATTACATTGCGGCCCTTGGGACCAAGGGTGACCTTGACTGCGTCGGCAAGAGCGTCAACGCCATTTTTCAGCTCCTCGCGAGCTTTGATATTGAACTTGATTTCTTTAGCCATAGCTGTGTTTTACTTCAATCTACGATAACCGCAAGAACGTCAGACTGACGCATCATGAGATACTTTACTCCTTCGAATTCGATCTCTGTGCCGGCATACTTGCCATAGAGCACTTCGTCACCGGCCTTGAGAATCATCTCCTCGTCCTTCGTGCCATGTCCGGCGGCGAGCACTTTGCCCTTAAGGGGCTTTTCCTTGGCTGAGTCCGGAATGATGATGCCGGCCATCGTAACTTCTTCAGCGGCGGTGGGCTCGATGAGCACACGATCGCCTAACGGTTTGATTGTCATGATTAGATTATAGATTTTTATTGTACTGAATTTTTATATGCAAATGCCGTGCCAAATATATCCGCCGGGCCGTAACTCGCAGTTCGAAGCATGTACGTAGGGCGTGACTCGGTATTCATAAATAAAACAAAGGCGCCGCACTTTTGTTCGTGCCGCGCCTCTTGTGGGTGGGTATGCCATGCAGGCATTATTTCTTGTAGAGGATATAGGTGCGCTCCGGGGCTGTGATGCCGGTCAGACGGCCGTTCTTCACTTTGAATTCTTTATGATACACCGTGTCATAGTATGTTCCGTTGGGAAGTCCCGTCGGGACATTGACACTGTTGGCAGAGGTGCTGAGATTGATGATTGCAGCTCCCTTCTTGCCTCGGTTGACCACGAGCACTTCACCGTTGTCGGTCATCTGGACATTCTCTTTCTGGCCCTCCATAGCGGTGCGGAATTTGTTGACTGCTACGACCTCGGGATGGAAAAACTCGTCATTGCCGCGGGCCCCCATAATATTGTCGCCCCAGTAGTTGTCGCGGGTGGAATTCATCGGGCGGCTGAAGAAGAGGGGGGTGCCGTTCTGGCGCGCTGTCAGGAATACCCAGCCCGTGCGTATCTGGTCATCAGTGAGATGGGCTGATTCATGAGCATTGCAATAGGTGTCGTGGCTCTCCACCCATGTGGTGAGAAACTCCGGTGCGGCGTCATGATACCAGTTGAGAAGGTCAATGCCCTTGGCGGAATGCTTCTCAAGAGCCTCTCGAAGCACATGCCCGTAGCTTGACGCGGTCTGTCCGAAATAGTCGGCATATTCCTTTTCAGGCACATTCTTATCTTGAAGCACCTCGCCGTATACAAACAGCTCATCATAGGGGACAGCGAGCTTGACGCCGCCTACCGACTTGCGCCCGGTAGCTACGTCCCAGAAATCATTCTCCTTGACTCCGGCTGCCGTGTCCACGGGATCGCTGTGCACACCGATATGTTTCGCCGTGTCATAGCGGAAACCCTTCACGCCGAGCGAAAGGAGGTCATTTACAAACTCCATGTAATATTTCTGGAAGGCCGGATTCTCGGTGTTGACATCAGGAAGTCCTCCGGTGCCCATGAGGGTGCACTCCACTCTGTCATTATAGTCGCGTATCGGAGTCAATCCGTTGGTGTGATACATCTTGTCGCGCCCTCCGACAGCTTTGTAGAAGTCCTCGGAGACGGCATCGATGTCGAATGCCGTATGGTTGGGCAGCACATCGACAATCACCTTGATGTCATACTTGGCCGCCGAGTCCATCATCACTTTCATCTGGTCGCGGGTGCCAACTATCTGATTGCCTATCTTCCAGTCAGTCGGCTGGTAATAGTAGTACCAGTTGCCCTCGCCCCCCTTCTCGTCGAAGAGCTTTTTGCTGCTTCCCTCCGGATTCCAGCTCTGCTGCACCGGAGACACCTGTACCATAGTGAAGCCGGCATCCGCAATCTGCTTCATGTTCTGAGCGATGGTAGGGAAGTTCCAGCTCCAAGCGTGCAGAATGGATTCAGTGTTGGTGGCATCGGGATTATGCGTGATTCTGTCTCGAGCGGCGGCCGGCACGGCGCACAGTGCTACTGCCATCAGGGGAATGAAATGCTTCATATCAATTTCAGATAAAAAATCGGGTTATCATTTTCTCAATAATAAACGGGAAATAAACCCCGGCTGTTCATGGCACAACATCTTCAGGGAATCATTTCACCAATTTCACCTCATCTACATCCGGAATGGATTGGATGTGATGGAGAATGGATTGCAGCTCCTGGAAGGAGTGGACCGCGAAGGAGAGGCGTATGGTCACAATCGAGTCATGGGTTTCAGTGACGATAGTGCCGATGGAGAGGTTCAGCTTGTTGGAGATAGAGTCCACTATGTCGATGAGCATGTGAGGGCGGTCGACACACTTGATTTCCACCTCAACCGGATAAAGCGTCTCGTCTTCAACGAAATCCACTGACCGGATGTCATCTCCCCACTGGGAGGCGAGCCTGATGACATCTACGCAACTGCGCTTGTGGATGACAATCTCGCCGTCGGGCTCCTTGAAACCGACAACCTCCTCCCCGGGTATGGGGTGGCAGACCGGACAACGGTGATACTTGGGCTGGGGCTGTTTGGAGAGCCATGCCTGGATATGCTTACGCGCCTTGTAGGTCACGCAATGCTGCAGCCAGTCAGCCTGGGGATGGGAATGTGAGTCGGTGTATATCTCCACGATGTCGCCTCGGCTCAGCCTGGCCTTGATAGGGGCGAGGCGTCCGTTGATGCGCGCATACTTGGCGTGAAGCCCGAGGTTGGTGTGTATCTCGAAGGCGAAATCTATGGCGGTCGCTCTCTGAGGCATGTTGACAGGTTTTCCCTGGGGGGAGAACACCATAATGTCATCATTATAGAAGGCGAGCACCACGTTTTCAATAAACGAGCGTCCCTCGTGATTGTCGCGGGCTATTTCGCGCAGGCTGGCCTTGAACCGGTCGAGCCATCGGCGGATATTGACCTGGTTGCGCCCGGCCGTGTAGCCTAACTGCGAATTGCGGAGCATTTCCTCAGAACTGATATGGACTTCCTGCCATTTGCCGAAGTCGGCGAGGAGCTTCAGGTGGAAGCTCTGATATCCGTTCTCCTTGGGGGAATCGATATAGTTTGATATGCCGCCCGGCTTTTCCTTGAACCGGTCTGTGAGCAACTGATAGATCCGCAGCGCAGTCTCTTTCTCATTATACCCCTCTTCGCCTCTGTACACTATTTCGATGAAATGCCGGTATTTCAGATGGGAGAAGTCATCGCCATACTTCTGCATCTTGCGCCAGAGGCTGTATGGCTCGCGATAGTCGACATAAACTCGCGCCTTAATGCCGTGAGAAGTCAGCAGATTGTATATCTCCTCTGTGAATACCTTGAGGCGACCGGCGTTGGCGCGCTTGTCGTCATTGATCATTTCAAGGAGCTCCTCATATTCATGAGGACACCGGAACCTGAATGAGAGATTCTCCAGCTCGGTCTTGACATTATAAAGCCCTAAGCGCGTAGCGAGAGGTGCATAAAAGTAGTCTGTCTCCCCTGCGATCTTCATCTGCTTGTCAGCCTTCATGGAGGAGAGGGTCCGCATATTGTGAAGGCGGTCAGCGATTTTCAGCAGGAGAGGACGGATGTCGTACTGCAGCGAGTTAAGCATGTGCTTGAAATTGTCAAGCTGCTTTGACATTTCATATTTCTTTTTCTTGGGCTTGGTGACGGCCTTGACGATGAAGGCCACTTCAGGCCCGAATGTCCGCTGCACATCCGTAATCTTGCAGTCCGTATCCTCCACGACATCATGCAGGAAGGCCGCGATGACAGTGTCGATGTCAAGCATGAGCTCCTCGGCTGCTATTTTAGCTACGGCGATTGGATGGAATATATAGGGCTCCCCCGACTTGCGCTTCTGCGGCTTGTGCGCTTCGCGCGCATACTCGAACGCGAGCTTCAAGCGTTTCATATCCTCCTCGCTGACACGCGGGGCCATGGCGTCAAACACCTCCCGGGCGCGCGCGTTGATTTCTTCAGTATAGTCCTTTTCAGGAACCTGAGCGGGAATTTCTTTCTCTGCCATACCTTCTTCCGTTTTTATGCCCCCCGGCTCATGCAATTTTTATAAGACAGGGTTTTAGATTGTAAAATTAATCTCTAAATCGGCTGTTTACAAATTTTTGCATAATTTTTTTTATTTTCGGCCCTGATTTTGTGAAATTTCACCTATCTTTGCGCGTATGCATCATTGCATGAGACCCAATATATGAGAGAAACCCTCACATCAGGAAGTACTGAGAATATTGCCTCCGGTAGCCGGGGAGGCCTCTATGTCCATATACCTTATTGCGCCTCCAAATGCCTGTATTGCGATTTCTACAGCGGCAAATTCAAAAAGCATGACTACGCGGGGCTCGCGCAGGCTCTTTTAAATGAATGTGAGGAACGGCGCGATGAACTTCCCGCACTTCTTGACACCTTATATATTGGAGGTGGCACCCCCTCAATGATGCCTGCCGAAGATTTGGAGCGGCTTCTTGCAGGGTTGAGAAATATCGCAGGTCATAAGAGATGGGAGAGTCTCAAGGAGGCTACCATCGAGGTGAATCCTGATGATGTCACGCCCCAAATGTGCCGGGCATGGGCAAGTGCCGGCATTACGAGAATCAGCATGGGCGTGCAAAGTTTCAACGACAGTCTGCTCCGCTTCATGGGTCGCCGCCATAACGGGGAGGTGGCGGAGAGAGCCTTCCATACTTTGAGGAAATATTTCAACAATATCAGCATTGACCTGATGTTCGGCATTCCGGGCCAGACTTCGGAGGATTGGGAGCAGACGCTCCGCAAAGCTGTCTCTCTCAGACCGGATCATATCAGCTGTTACGCATTGATGTATGAAACGGGTACAAGGATAAGCTTGATGCGTGACGCAGGACTTATTACAGAGCTGTCAGAGGAAATGACAGAAGATATGTATTCGGAGCTGCGCGACACGCTGCGCAAAGAGGGATATGAGGCTTATGAAATATCGAATTTCGCTCTCCCGGGCCGAAGGTCACTTCATAATTCCTCCTACTGGAAAGGAGCCCCCTATCTGGGTCTCGGGCCCTCTGCCCACAGTTATGACGGAGTGTCAAGAAGAAGATGGAACAAGGCAAACATTAAATACTATCTTGAAAGATTCACTCCACACAATCGCTCAGCTTGTCAGCCATTCTACAGCGAGGAACGGCTTAACGCCGCAGAACTCAGAGATGAGATGATTCTCACACGGCTGCGCACTGCCGAGGGGATAGACCTCAGGGAATATTCGGAAAAATTTGGCGAGAAGGCCATGATGAGGCTGCGAGCCAACGCGGCCAACCAGATTGCCCGGGGCCTTGCAGAAATCACCGGCTCGCATTTGAAGCTCACACGTGCCGGGATTATGATAAGCGACAGTGTCATGGTCTCGCTCTCCATGTAGATGACGCCTACCCGATAACGTGGGCAGCAGACATCAGTGAGAAAGGCTGCGGCTGAGGCGGATTGCCGGGAAAATATCAAAAAGGTGAAAAAAAAGGATAAAATTGAATTTTTTCAACCAAAAAGGGGCGGATATTCGCATAATTTTAGTAATTTTGCGTCCGAATAATCAAGACTACAATTTTACATGTCAAGCCTGAGATTTAAAAGCGTGGAGACTGCGTCCTCCCGTAAGGCAGTAAAGGTCGACATTCCGGATGAGCGGGTCGACAAATATTTCGGCTGCCAGGTGTTCAACCGCCAGAAAATGTTTGAATACCTCCCCAAGGACACCTATAACGCCTTGGTAGACGCTATTGACAACAAAAAACCACTTGACCGCAAAGTAGCTGACAGCGTGGCCGAAGGCATGAAGCGCTGGGCCATAGAGCAGGGTGCGAGACACTACACCCACTGGTTCCATCCGCTGACCGACGGCACCGCGGAGAAGCATGACTCCTTCATTAGCCACGATGGCAAGGGGGGAGTGGTGGAGGAATTTTCCGGAAAGCTCCTCGTGCAGCAGGAGCCCGATGCCTCCTCTTTTCCTAACGGCGGCATACGAAATACTTTCGAGGCGCGCGGATATTCCGCATGGGATATTTCCTCGCCGGCCTTCATAATGGGCAATACCCTCTGCATACCGACTATCTTCATAGCATATACGGGCGAGAGCCTCGACTATAAGACCCCTCTGCTCAAGGCTCTCAATGCCGTCGACAAGGGCGCTACGCGAGTAGCACGGTATTTCGATCCGGAGGTCAATCATGTCACGAGCAACCTCGGCTGGGAGCAGGAATACTTCCTGGTAGATGAGGCTCTATACGCTGCGCGTCCCGACCTCGTGATGACCGGGCGCACCCTGATGGGGCATGAGTCCGCCAAGAACCAGCAGCTTGAAGACCACTATTTCGGAGCTATCCCGTCACGCGTGGAGGCCTTCATGCTTGACCTCGAACATGAATGTCACAAGCTCGGCATACCGGCCAAGACACGTCATAATGAGGTGGCCCCCAATCAGTTCGAGCTTGCGCCGATATTCGAGGAGACAAACCTCGCAAATGACCATAACCTTCAGCTGATGTCGCTGATGGCGGAAGTGGCTAAACGTCATAACTTCCGGGTGCTCCTCCACGAGAAACCCTTCGCCGGCATCAACGGCAGCGGCAAGCACAACAACTGGAGCCTCGG
>CAZWVY010000058.1:0-17109 GCA_964637105.1 uncultured Sangeribacter sp.
CCGCCGATCGTGACCGTCATGGGCCACGTCGACCACGGCAAGACCTCGCTGCTCGACTATATCCGCAACGCCAATGTGATCGCCGGCGAGGCCGGAGGCATCACGCAGCATATCGGAGCCTACAACGTCAAGCTCGCTGACGGGCGCCACATCACATTCCTCGACACCCCGGGCCATGAGGCATTCACCGCCATGCGTGCCCGAGGCGCGAAAGTGACTGACCTGGCTATCATCATCGTCGCAGCCGATGACGATGTGATGCCCCAGACTATCGAGGCCATCAACCACGCTTCTGCCGCAGGTGTGCCCATGGTGTTCGCCATCAACAAGATTGACAAACCGGCCGCCAATCCCGACAAAATCAAGGAGGAGCTCGCCCAGATGAACTACCTCGTGGAGGAATGGGGCGGCAAATACCAGAGCCAGGACATCTCCGCCAAGAAGGGCATCGGTGTCGAGGAGCTTATGGAAAAGGTGCTCCTGGAGGCTGAGATGCTTGACCTCAAGGCTAACCCGGACCGTCTGGCTATCGGCTCCGTCATCGAATCCTCACTCGACAAGGGGCGCGGCTACGTGGCCACGGTGCTCGTGCAGAACGGCACGCTCCGCGTAGGAGACGTCATACTGGCCGGTACGCATTACGGCAAGATCAAGGCGATGTTCAACGAGCGCAACCAGCGCGTCAAGGAGGCCGGCCCGGCCACCCCGGTGCTCATCCTCGGACTCAACGGCGCTCCGGCCGCCGGCGACACGTTCAACGTGCTCGAAACCGAGCAGGAGGCCCGCGAGATAGCCGGCAAGCGCGAACAGCTGCAGCGTGAGTTGGGCCTGCGCACCAAGAAGCGTCCCGGTCTTGAGGAACTCGGCCGCCGCCGCGCCCTCGATGACTTCCATGAGCTCAACCTTGTGGTCAAGGGCGATGTGGACGGCTCGATCGAGGCCCTTTCGGACTCGCTCATCAAGCTCTCCACACCCGAGATTCAGGTCAACGTGCTCCACAAGGGCGTAGGCGCCATCTCGGAGAGCGATGTCACACTGGCCGCCGCCTCGGATGCCATCATCATCGGCTTCCAGGTGCGTCCTTCGGGTGCCGCCCGCAAGGAGGCTGAGAAAGAGGGTGTCGAAATCCGCCTCTACTCCGTCATCTATAAGGCCATCGAGGAGGTCAAGGATGCTATGGAGGGACTGCTTGCCCCCGAAATCAAGGAGGAGATCACGGGAACGGCCGAAGTGCTCCAGACCTACCACATATCGAAGGTCGGCACCATTGCAGGCGCTATCGTGCGCGACGGCAAGATCAAGCGCGGCAGCAAAGTGCGCGTGATCCGCGACGGCATCGTGATCTACACCGGCGAACTCGGCTCGCTCAAGCGCTTCAAGGACGATGTCAAGGAGGTCATCTCCGGCTACGACTGCGGCCTGTCGGTGCAGGGCTACAACGACATCCGCGAAGGCGACATGATCGAGGGCTTCGAGGAAGTCGAAGTCAAGAAGACGCTCTGATGAAATACTATCTCAACTTAGGCAGCAACTTAGGCAATCCGCGCCTCAACCTCACCCGCGCCATGAAGGCGGTTGGCGATGAGTTCGGACCCTATGAGCTCTCACACGCGGTCGAGTCGGAACCCCAGGGTTTCGACTCGACCCGCATGTTTATGAACATCGGCCTCTCCTTTGAGTCCGATCTTGACCCGGAAGAGGTCTTGGAGCGCCTGCAGGCCATCGAGAAGCGCATATCGCCCGCACCTCACCGCCGGGCCGACGGCAGCTACGCCGACCGTATGATTGACATTGACATAATAGCTGTGGACGACCTCGTCATCGACACCCATCATCTCCACGTACCCCATCCCCGCATGGCCGGGCGCCGCTTCGTGATCGAACCAATGGCCGAGCTCGCCCCCGGCTGGCGCCACCCGCGCACAGGCCTCACCTGCGCCGAAATGCTCTCCCGCCTCCCCTGACCATAGTTTACTCCCTACTCACTATTCACTACTCCCTACTCACTACTCACTATTCACTATTCACTATAACCTCCTCCCAAAGTAAGCCATGCAGCTAATCTTCAATCGCCACCGCCTCCTCTTGGAGGCTGACAACCGTCCGGCCCGCGTCATCTCATCGCCAGACGGCTGGATGTTCCGTCCCGACACCAAAAACGATGACTGGGGATGCATGGCCGTCTCCGATGAGGAGGCCGAGCGCCTGGGCCGTCCCGACGGACGCCGCTGGGTGGAACTCCGCGAATGTTATCCCCTGCTGCCAGAAGACGTGTGGCAGCTCGCCGTCAAAGGGGCCGAACTGATATGGTGGGAGCAGCACAGCCGTTTCTGTCCCGTCTGCGGGGCCCGTATGGAGCGTGCAACAGACATCTCGCGCCGCTGCCCGCAATGCGGTTGGGAATCCTGGCCCGCCATGGCTCCTGCAGTGCTCGTGCTCGTCACTAAAGGCGACAAGGCCCTCCTGGTTCACGCCGCCAACTTCAGGCGCCCCGACATGCACGGCCTCGTAGCCGGATTCGTGGAGACAGGCGAGAGCCTTGAGGAGTGTGTAGCGCGCGAGGTGAAAGAGGAGACCTCCCTTCAGATTGAAGACGTACGTTACTGGGGCTCGCAGAGCTGGCCCTTTCCATCGCAGCTCATGATAGGGTTTACAGCCAAGTGGAAGAAAGGGAGCGTGCGCTTCGCCGACCACGAGTTGACCTCCGGCACCTTCTTCACCCGCGACAAACTCCCCGAGCTCCCCACCCTCCCCTCCTTGGCGCGCCGCATGATTGACGCCTGGCTCGCCAGAGAAATATGATGAATCCCGAAGATAAAATAATTGGGAAAATATTTGCGGATTTCGGGGGAATTGTGTAACTTTGCACCTGCAAAAGCCAAGACACGCGGCCTCGGGCCGCAGCGAAGCATTGCATTCGGGGTGTAGCACAGTTGGTTAGCGCGCTACGTTCGGGACGTAGAGGTCGGGCGTTCGAGTCGCCTCACCCCGACACCGGAAACGGGAATCAGCCTTACGGTCGGTTCCCGTTTTCAAATTGGCAGATATATATTTAAAGTTGCACTTGAAATTTTTTAAAGTGCAACTTTAAATGGCGCAAGCCGTATTATTTAACATATCTCATAATATCCTTTATCTAATATGAGAGAATGGAGAAAAATCCAGTCTGACATCTATGATGCGCTGTCAAATTATGATGTCGACGTAGACTACACTCCCAAACGGGGACGTGGATGGAGTTCTGAGTGTTCATACTTCACGGTGACAATCCACGAAGATTGGGACTCAGATGATATTGAGAACGATCTGGCCGATGTATGTGAGGAATGGGATCTTGATTTTGATTACGATTCTTATGGCTCCTTCGACCTCAATGCTGATTGGGATCGCAATGACTAATTAAAGTCTACAAGTTCAAAATATGCGACCACAATTACCGCTTGTGCAAAAAGAAGCCACGGTGAATCATTTACAAAAGTCATACGCCCACAACTTGTAGAATCGGTTCTCCAAGAGCTTTTTCAATCTGCGAGATAGTCTCAATTGTGAAATTGTGCGTTCCACGCATCCACTTGCTGATTTCAGACTCTTTCTTATCAAGCATGGATGCAAGGTCCTTCTGACGAAGTCCACGTTGTTCAAGAACAGCATGGATGCGGTCTTAAAATAAAATTTTATACATTCGTCTCGTTTGACAAGTCGAATCTCTGTTTGTTTGAAATCCAAAATTATTTTTATGATAAAAGTTTATCGTTTCTTTATTATTTAGAGCATCAACAGTAATAAACTGACAGCCGGATTGCCGATAATTTCCGTAAGTAACAGCTACTAAATCTATTATCTTGGAGCCTATACCCCTGTCTTGGTATTTCTCCGATATACCCAGATGGCCTATGTTTATAGCAGGATAAGAAGACTGGCGATTCAAGAAAGAAGCGATATCCTTATCTGTTTCTAATTCCAGATCTTCAATAAAATCGTTCTTTTCAGACTGACTCCCAATCATCAATGCATCGTTCATAAGAGTAAATGCTGCTATAATTTCCCCTGAATCTATAAATACACTGTAAGCAGAAAGATAATGTCGTTGCACGCACTCTTTGACCTCGAAATGAAAGAATTCATCAAGAGCCTCTACACCACATGAAAACGCAGACATATTTTGATAGTCTGCGTCAGTCATTAATCTTATCTGAATTTGGGAATCAATATCCAAGAAGCGGGTTTTTTCCTCCACAATTAGCAATTATTCGGTTTGCATTTGCTTCTGCACGAGCTTTACGCTCTGCATTGCGATGTCGTTCTTCTGCGCTAAAATCCCCCCGGAGATGCTTCTCCAGATTACAACGGAAGCGAGCGACATCTTCTCGATCCATTGGAGGATTCGGTATTGAACGTATCATTATCTTAACTTATTACTTTACGCAAATTTACAATTTTTTCTTCAATTCACAAACTTTTGGCGAGGAAATCTACTCTTCATTTTTATAGAAACCTCCGGTAGTGGTTATTGGAACATCCGGAGTTACGTTATTGTTTATTACCGGCCGTTCAACAGCATGGAGGCTCGACTGAAGAGAATTTGCGGGAAGAGGTGGGAATTGTCGTAAAATTTCATTATATTTGCACTGCGCTGCCCGGAGATTCGCCCAGAACGGCGTTTCTCTCATTTTTTTTAAATATTACGATATTATTGTATTTACGATAAGTAACTTAACTTTAAAATATGGAAATTAAACTGACTTTTGACGAGCTGACGGCATATGTGCAGAAGCGCTACGGCCAGTCGCTGAACTTCTCCAAGGCGGGAGATGATACGCTGTGCGTCACTTTCAGCAAGAAGGTGCTGATCAAGACTATTCAAATCCCGGTCAACATCCGGTTTGAGAAGGTGACTCCCACTACGGTCACTATCTCCTACGACGGAAAAGTGTTGGGGCTGGATATGATAATAAGCGGAGCACTGAAGGCCCTCAAGTCGCTCCTGCCGGAACTGACAGAAGCCCTGACTACAAGCGAGGGCCACCATATTTCCGTAGACCTGGCACGCCTCAAACAGACCCGTTCACTCGTCAAAACCGTAGCCCTGCGCGCCGTCTCCGTAGGCGCCGACAGCCTTACTATCTCAGCGGCCCTGCTGTAACCTACTATAAAGTATGACCGTATTTAAGAAGTGGCGGTGTGTCATAATGACACACCGCCACTTCTTAAGGGAAAACGATGTCGGAATCGGTGGCCTCAAAGACCCGGGCCTGCGTCCTGAGATTCTTCAGGCGCGGGGAGGGAGGAAGGTTTCGGCTGAATAGCGGGGGCGCTGCTTCACCTCCCTGTAGATCTTGCCGACATATTCCCCTATTATGCCCAAGGAAATGAGGATAATGCCTGAGCAGAACCAGACGGACAGTATAAGGGACGACCATCCCGGTATGGTCTGCCCGCTCTCGTAGCGCACCAGCACGTAGACCAGTATCCCTAAGGCGACGAGCAGGAAAATCACTCCGGCCGTCAGGACCATCCTCACGGGCTTGACCGAAAAGGAGGTAATGCCGTCCACGGCGAACGAGAGCATCTTGCGCAAGGGGTATTTCGACTCCCCCGCCATGCGCTCACGGCGGTCATAATACACTTCCGCCTGCTTGTAGCCTAACAGGGGCACGATGCCCCTCAGAAAAAGGTTGCGCTCACGATATTGCGCCAGGTCGCGCAGAGCGCGGGCGCTCATCAGCCGGAAATCAGCATGATTGTAGACGCTCTTCACCCCCAAGGATTTCATAAGACGGTAGAAGGCAAGGGCTGTGTTGCGTTTGAACCATGTATCGGTGTCGCGCCGCGCGCGCACGCCGTATACGATGTCTGCCCCTGCGGCATATCCATCCACCATCTTCTCAATTGCGGCGGTGTCATCCTGCAGGTCGGCATCGATGGAGACGGCGGCGTCGCAAAGGGGCGCCGCCGCCTCCAGTCCGGCCATGAGGGCATTCTGATGCCCGACGTTGGCCGCCAGGTTAAGCGCGGCCACGCGGGGATTCTCCTCCGCAGCCCGGGAGAGCAACCGCCAGGTCGCATCGCGGCTGCCGTCATTGACATAGAGCGCGAAACTCTTTTCGGAAACTTTGCCGCGCTCAATCAGCCCCTTGATCAGCCCGTCGATGGCAGGCACTGTCATGGGGAGCACTTCCTGCTCATTGTAGCAGGGGACGACGATGGCCAGTACAGGGAGGTCTGCGGAGTTCATAACATCGGGAATCAGTTCAGACGGGTGAGTGTCACGCAGTCAATCAGCGCGTGATTGGTGCGGATGTTCATATTCTCGTTCTCCGGGAGCAGGGTGAGCGTAAGCTCATGCTCGCCCTCGGGGAGCTCGGCTATGACGCTGTTGGAGGTGCCCCAGTCATTCCAGTTGCCCCGTCCGCGCTGCGGCATCACCACAGTGCCTATCTTCTTGCCATCCAGGAGCAGGGTGCGGATAGCGCACTTGTTTTCCGTGTTCACGGGGCCGTTGCCGTTGGCGAAGCGCACAGTGACAGCATATCTTCCGGCCTCAGGCACCATCACGGGCACGGTGACAGCCGGCTTGCCGTGGTCGGTCTCGGCAAACCCTGCGCCTCTGAATCCGGCAAAAGGCTCCGAAGCCGGATAGCTTACCTCTTCAGATACCATTTCGGTATTCTCACCGGGCACCTGGAAGACGAATGCGGGACGAGTGGAACGAGGTTCGGAGGCAAACGACTCAACGCCGCTGTCATCTACGCCGATCACCTGGTATTCGCCCGGCTCCGTGGCATCGAAGGTCGTGGAGCGTGTCCGGGCCACGCGCTCGCCGTCGCGCAGCACGATATAATGGTTGATGTACTCAATCGGGTTCCATGCCAGCTCCGAGCCTTCAAGCCAGGTTATCGGAGTCAGCGGGGCTTTCGCGTTGGGCACATTGTTGACCTTCATCGGCTCGATGTCCTGATTGTCCATCACGATGCGGACATCCATAGTACCCTTGGCCTTCTTGGCCGGGATGAACGGCTCCTGCTTCTTGCCGTTGACAGTAAACTCCTTGATTTTGTCGCCATAGCCCTCGACAGTGATGTTGAGTGTCGCGTCACGGTACTTGAAGCCGTCGAGCGACCGTGTGGCCGCCATCGCCTTGGGCACGAAGGGATTGAACGCCAGTCCATCCTTGCGGAAGTCGATTCCGAACAGAATCTTGTGCGTAAGGGCGATATTTCCGCTCAGGCACCACAGCATGTTGGAGGAATTCAGCTCCGTGGCGATGTCGCCGTTGTCAAGATTGAGATTCTCCTTATTAGTAGCGAAGAGGGCCGCAGGGCGGAACACGGAGCCGATGGCCTGCATCACACCATCCTCATTGCCGGTCTTGGCGCTCGCCAGACCCCACCAGGAGGCCACCCAAGGCCATAGGCCGTTGTTGTGGTAAGAGGGCATGTCGGCAATCTGAGGATAGAAAATCGGAGGACCGAACGGAGTGACAGGCATGCTCGAGGAGAGCGTCTTGGCCCGCTCCTCGGGTGCGATGTCCCACATGATAGCCAGGGCCTCGCCGAGATTCTCCGCGCGCGGATTGGTGATCAGATTGTCGCGGCCGTAGAGATACATTGCGTAATACCCCTTGTCGTCGAGCCACAGCCGGTCGTTGATGGCCGCTGCAATTGCGTCTGACTGCGCCTGCGCCTCCTTGGCCTCCTTCTTGTGGCCGAGAGCCTCGGCCATCTCGGAGAGCACGTGCCAGGCCTGCGCGTGCACAGCGGAGGTGGAGAGCGTCTGCGTGGTATAGATGTCGGCCGTCTGCATCCACTTCGGGTGGCTCTGCTCGCGCCAGTCGATAAACGAGGTCTCCCCCTTCACAAGCCCCGTATTGGCATCATAGACCGTCTTAAGGTCATCCTCGAGCGAGCGCTTCACTATGGGGTATACATATTTCAGCCAATCCTTGTCGCCCGTCACCTTATACACCTCCCATGCGGCCACGGCCCATATCATGCGGTCGCTCGACACGGGCCAGGCACCTCCCGAGCCGGTATCCTGGATGATGCGCCCCATGGGGTCCACCTTCTTCATCAGCGATATGCGCGCCGCCTCGGGCTGCATATAGGCCATTGAGAGCAGGATCGAATAGCTGACATCGCGCGTCCACACCCCGGCCCACTCCTTGCCTGTGCGCAGGGTAGTGTCCGGCTCCACGGCATTGACCATCTCATCGAGGCCCATGTTATAGATAGCCGTATGCATGCGGTTGGGGGTGCGGAGCTGCGGATAGGCCGAGATGTCATTTTTCAGCCTCCACTCCTTATCAATAGGCATGAAGAATCCCGGGGTCGCGCTGTAAGTTGACACTATCTCCGTCCCTGAGGGGGCTGTGGCGAAAAATTCTCCCTGGGTGATGGTGTCGCCATGCCAAGTGTAGGCATCCGTGGCTACTATTACCTCAGCCGATGCAGGAATTGCTGCGGCCAGGCATGCTAATGAAAGGGCAATCTTGTCAGTCATTGCTTGAAAAGTTGGTGAGCTGGGTTTATATGCAAGACCCCCGGGACATAAAAAATTTTATGAGATGGAGTCTAAATTTTTGCAAAAATAATCATTTTCCCCCGTAATCCCAAACTATTGTCCAAATCCCGGGATTTTTTGGCGCCGCGAGCTGTCAGAAAGGATGGTCAGTGAAGCGGGTACCCCCGACTTCGGCCGCGAACCGGGGGAATCCGCCGGCATACATCCCTCCGGTGCGCATGCGCACCACCTCTTCAGCCCCCATTAGGAGCTGCTGGTCAACAAAGGTCTTCATCCATGTGTCATCCCCCTTGTCGCGGTTCAGGTCCGTGTGGCCTATGTCGCCCTCCACTATATAAATGCGCGGATCCACTCCCCGGATATGCTCCAGGAAGCGGCGGCTGTCGCTCGTTACCAGTATGCGCGCATCCTTGGGGAAGCGCGCCGCGATTCGCTTGAATTCCTCTGTCACCTTGTCAAGCAGCGCCTTGCTCTCCTCCTCATCGAGCACTTTGTCACACCAGTCAGTGAAGTCGCCCAGCAGAGTCAGGAAACGAGTGGCGATGGCCCGGTATCCGGACCCGAGCCGGGCCTTGTGGCGCGCCACCTCCCTGCCAAGGGCCTCCGAGGGGCGGAACAGCTCGCTGTAGAGCTGCGCGTAGCCGCCCCGGGCGCTGTCGGCGTTGGTATAGAGATGCAGCTGCGGCTTGCGCACAGCCAGGGCGGCGCGAAGGCGCAGGAGGCTTTGCCGCTCATTCATATCATCGATAACCACCGCCCTGGAGTTAATCCTCGACCGGCTGATTTCCCCGGGGGCTATGCGCCAGTCTACGGCCGCCGGCACAAGATAGTCAGTCAGCGGGAAGGGCTGCGTCCAGTATATGTAGAAGGGTATGCCACGGCTGCGGCACTCCCGGTAGGCAGTCAGAATGCCACGCAGGCGGTCAGTGATTCCGCCGTGCCATATCTCGCCGTCAAGCATGCAGACCACACCCGGGCGCGCCAAGGGCTCGGGACGGTCATGATAAAGCCGCGAGTCCACGTCCCGGTCGAGCGACGACGGGGCCGGACGCCCCAGGCGCACGAACAGCGTCCCGCGCAGGTCGGCCATCAGACGCACCGTGTCGTAGCAGAACGCCCTTACCGCCTGGAAGGGTCTGCCGCCGTAACGCCGCCCGAGGGCGCCTATTATTTTCTTAGGGTTGTATTGCACGTCGGGGGTGAGGTATTAGTGAGTAGTGAGTAGTTATTAGTGAGGAGGTGGCGGGGGTAGAGGATGACAAAAGTAAGCAAAAAAATCGGTATTCGCAATTTTCCGGCCACTAAATCTTGCCCCGCTCAGAAAAAATCATTAATTTTACAAGTTAATTAACCATATCATGACATTGAAAACGATTTTTTTAGCCGGAACAGCCGCGCTATTCACCGCTCTGCCCTCACTGGGCGTGCGCGCGCTGGAGACTCCGCGCACCGTCACGCAGCCTGACGGGACACAGCTGGCTGTGAAACGCGTCGGCGATGAGCGCTCACATTTCCTGCTCACCTCCGACGGCTGCCTGCTCGCCGAGCAGGATGGACTCTACACTTTCGGCACCCTTGACGCGCGCGGGCGCGTTGTGTCGACCGGGGTTCAGGCTTCCGGGCCTATGGCGCGCACTGCCGCGCAGAACGCCGTGGCTCTGCGCATGAGCGATGAGGCGCTCCGCGCCGCCTCGCGCAAGCGCGCAGCGTCAGCAAAGCGCGCAATAGCCCAGACCGGGCTGGGACGCTTCACTTCATCCTATCCACGCACGGGCGACATCAACGCCCTCGTCATTCTCGTGGAATACAAGGATGTCAAGTTCACCCTCGATGACCCCAAAGCCTACTTCGATGAGATGCTCCACAAGGATGGCTTCTCGCAGTATGGCGGCACCGGGTGCGCCGTGGAGTACTTCCGCGAGCAGTCTCTGGGCCAGTTCAATCCCCACTTCGACCTCTACGGCCCTGTCACCCTGCCTAACAACCGCCGTTACTACGGAGGCAATGACGCATACGGCAACGACCGCTACGCGGAGGAGATGGTGGTAGATGCCGTAAAGGCCCTTGACCCTCAGGTGGATTTCTCCAAGTATGACAACGATGGAGACGGCGTCCTCGACAACGTGTTCATCTTCTATGCCGGGCAGGGCGAGGCCTCCTACGGCCCCTCAGAATCCGTATGGCCCCACTCCTGGGACCTCTCTTCGGCCGGGCAGAGCTTCAAGGTTGACGGCGTGACGGTCAACTCCTACGCCTGCACCAACGAATGGGAGCAGAACCGCCCCGACGGCGTGGGCACCTTCATCCACGAGTTCTCGCATGTCATCGGCCTCCCCGACCTCTATGACACCTACGGCGACCTCCTCTGCACCCCCGGCTCCTGGTCGGTGCTCGACTACGGCCCTTACAATAATGACGGCTGCACGCCTCCCAACTATTCCGTGTTCGAGCGCAACGCCATGGGATGGATTGAGCCCCGCGTGCTCGACGGCCCCTCCACGGTGACCCTCAAGCCTATCGCCACCAATGAGGCAGCAATCATCCAGACCCCCAAGACCAACGAGTTCTTCCTCTTCGAGAACCGTCAGAAGGAGGGATGGGACAAGTATCTGCCCGGCCATGGCATGCTGATATGGCACGTTGACTTCAACCAGAGCGTATGGGACGACAATTCAGTCAACAACTCCTCCTCCCACCAGTATGTGGAGATAGAGAAGGCCAACGGCGTCTTCAGCAGCGACGACAACTCCGTGCTCGCCGGATGGGCATGGCCCGGCACCGCGCATGCCACTGAATTCACCGATTCCTCCAAACCCTCCATGAAGACCTGGGCCGGCCAGGGACTGGGACTCCCCGTCACCGGCATCACTGAGAAGGATGGCCTTATCTCCTTCATGGTGGCCGGAGGATACTGCCCCTTCGAGGCCCCGGTGGCCCTGACTCCCGCCAATGTCGGCGTGGACTGGTTTGAGGCCGCCTGGGAACCCGTAGAGGGAGCCACAGACTATCTTCTGACCGTCAAGGCTATCACCGAAGGAAGCGCCGAGGAGACCCACTCAGCCGACATGGGCTCGGGCAAGACTTTCCGCCTCCCTGACGGCTGGAGCTCCTCCTCCACCGAAAACTATTCCACCACAGGCAACTACGGCCAGACCTCCCCTTCATATAAGATGGCCAAGGATGGCGCATATCTCGAGTCGCCCATTTTCGATGCTGACGTTCTGTCAATCTCATTCTGGTATAAAGGCCAGAACTCCGCAGGCTCCGTCCTGACTGTCGAAGGCCTCACCTCCGAGGGCGAGTTTGTCACTCTGGATGCCATCATCCCCGCCAAGAATGCTGCCGAGAACTACGTAATTGACAACATCCCCGCTGGAATCCGCGCCGTGCGTTTCGTCTACTCCAAGTCCACAGGCAACCTCGCCCTGGATGATGTCGAGATTGTCACCGGCGGCGACGGCGTGGCCATTCTGCCCGGCTACGACAATGTCTCCACCTCCGGCATGACCTCAATGATTGTCTCGGGTCTGGATCCCGCAGCCAAGGGATATTCCTATATTGTCAAGGCCACTGACGGCACATATACCTCCGCACCCTCCGATGAGGTCGAGGTAGCCCTCTCCTCCACCGGCGTGGCAGCCGTGGCAGGCGATGTCACTATCCGCATCGAGGGCCGCAATGTGCATGCCGACGGATGCGCTGAGATCACCGTAAGCGACATCGCCGGACGCATCGTCAGCCGCGGCTCAGCCTCCGCCCTCCTCCCCTCGGCCGGAATCTACGTGGTCAAGGCCGGCGCGAAGACCCTCAAGGTGGTCGTGCGATAAGACCCGGCTCATAATCTTTTATGAGATAGAATAAAATGAACCCCCTGAGGGGTGAAAGCGTTTTAAACATAGGATGCGCCGGGCGCATCCTATGTTTTTTTACACATATTCATTACTGATTTCATATTCATTACTGATTTATGGAGTATTCTTTTCATTTCGACCACTATAATATCAATGTGGCAGACCGTCAGCGCAGCCTCGACTTTTATCGCAAGGCCCTCGGCCTCGAGCCGGTCGGACATATGGACGGCCCCGACGGAGCCTTCACTATCGACTATCTCGGCGATGGCACGACAGGCTTCCGTCTGGAGATTACCTGCCTCAGGGACCATCCCGGAGCCTATGAGCTCGGAGAGAATGAGACCCACCTCGCCCTGCGCCTCAATCCGGGGCAGGACTACGACAAGGTGCGTGAGTGGCATCGCGAAATGGGTGTCATCTGCTTTGAGAACCCCTCGATGGGCATCTACTTCATCGAAGACCCCGATGGCTACTGGATTGAGATACTGCGCGCCAAATCGTGATAATGCGACGGGAAATATAATGAAACAAAAATACAACATTTCCGAATTGCGCAGCTAAATATCCACATAATCAACAATTTACAACCAAAATAACACCCCGCGGCCATGAAAGCCGAAAAAAATTCAGAAAGAAATTTTAACTTTTTGGCTCGCAAGCGTGTTATGAAATCAAACAAATCAAAATTATCAACATCAAATCTTAAACAACTATGAAGAAGACGTTACTCGCAGTGGCCCTCCTGGGTGGAGCAGCTGCAACTTCCATGAGCGCACAGGAGCTGATGCTCCAGAAGCCTAATTTCGGTGACAACTGGTCAATCGGTCTTGACGGCGGCGTCACCACTACCCTCAACAGGCATGCCACCACCACCGGCAAGAACACCCCGTTCTTCCAGAACATGCGTGGTGCAGCAGGTCTCCATATTCAGAAGCAGATCACCCCTGCATTCGGCGTCGGTGCCGAAGGTCTCTGGGGAGTAAATACATCCTCCTGGGGCGGCGAAAAGAGCAGCACCGCATTTGACAGCCAGTATGTAGGCGCTTACGGCGTAGTGAACCTCTTCAATCTCTTCAGCCCGTACAGCTCGTCGATCGGACGCGTATTCGACATCGAGGCTCAGGCAGGCGCCGGCTGGGGACATGATTACTATAACAAGGGTGTCGGAGAAGACCAGAACTACTTTGCCACCAAGGCAGGCCTGAACTTCAACTTCCACGCCAGTGACCGCGTCACCTTCTCGCTCAAG
Organism: uncultured Sangeribacter sp.; assembly: GCA_964637105.1. Classification (GTDB taxonomy): domain Bacteria; phylum Bacteroidota; class Bacteroidia; order Bacteroidales; family Muribaculaceae; genus Lepagella. Next base: position 13,621 of record CAZWVY010000058.1, read on the forward strand.
CCGAGCGTACTGTGGAACATGACAGGCACTCCCGTCAGCCAGTCCACCGCTTCCTACGACTCGCACCGCGCAGCCTTCAACCTTCTGGCCAGCGTATCAGTGGCTCTCGGCAACGGTTTCTCATACGTAGTGCCCAACTACAACCTCGATGAGATCGCAGCCCTCAACGCAGAAGTCAACGACCTCCGCGGCCAGCTCCAGAACGCAGCAGGCGCATACGCCCAGATGGCTCAGAGCAACAAGAACCTGCAGGCTCAGCTCAGCGCAGCCGAGAAGCAGAAACCCGAAATCGTGAAGACCACCAACGACTTCCTCAGCACAGTCCGCTACGTGAACTTCGCAATCGGCAAGTATAACGTTCCTGCTGACCAGATGCCTAACGTGGCAGCCGTGGCAGTATATCTGAAGAACCACCCGAAGTCGACCGTTCAGATCAAGGGTTACGCTTCGCAGGACGGTCCCCTGGAGGTCAACGAGCGTCTCGCCAACCAGCGTGCTGAGTCTGTCAAGAACATGCTCATCAACAAGTATGGCATCAGCGCCGACCGCATCCAGGCTGAAGGCCAGGGCATCGGACACATGTTCGAGGAGGAGAGCTGGAACCGCGTAGCTGTCTGCATCCTTGACAACAACGCTCCCGTCAGCACTTCAACTTCCGTGACCAAGTAACGCCAAGTCAATATAGAAATCACACACACAGAGAGAAAGCCCCGCGCCGTGATGGCGCGGGGCTTTCTCTCTGTGTGTGTGATTGTGATTGTCAGACGCTCTCCTTGCGCCCCTCGGCAGCGGCGCGCGCAATGCCGTTGGCCACCACTACAGCCTCCGAAATGTGGGAGCAGATATGGTCGCCATCCATCAGGCGGTCGATATGCGCATGGCGCAGGGCCTCCTCCACATGCTCGTTCACGCCCGAGAGGACAATATGGATGCCCTCGGCATGCGACGACTCAATCAGAATCTCGAGGTTATGGATGCCCGTCGAGTCTATGAAGGGCACTTTGCGCATGCGTATGATGCGCACCACAGGCTTCTCGCGCATGCTGTGGCGCACCACCTCATCAAACTTCGTGGCCGCCCCGAAGAAGAAAGGGCCGTCTATCTCATACACCGACACGCCCGGGGCGAGGTCGAGCACCTCGTGGGTCGTCAGGTCCGTGCCGTCGGCCGCGTCAAGCTGGCGGCCGTAGACGCGCACCGTGGTGTTCTGGGTGACGCGCTTGAGAAATAGCACGATGGCCAGGAGCATGCCGATCTCAATGGCGATGGTGAGGTCGAATATCACCGTCAGCAGGAAAGTCACTATCAGCACCGACACATCGCCGCGCGGATTGGAGAGCATGCCGCGTATCACCCTCCAGCCGCTCATATTGTAGCTTACCATTATCAGCACCGCGCCCAGACATGCCATAGGCACGAGATTGATCAGCGGCATGGCGAAGAGGAAGATGAGCAGGAGCACCACAGAGTGTATGATGCCCGCAACGGGCGTGCGCCCTCCGTTGGAAATGTTGGTCATGGTGCGCGCTATTGCGCCCGTCACGGGTATGCCCCCGAAGAAGGGCACCACTATGTTGGCCACACCCTGGCCGATAAGCTCGGTGTTGTTGTTGGTGCGCCCTCCCGTCACACCGTCGGCCACCGTAGCGCTGAGCAGCGACTCAATGGCTCCGAGCATGGCGATGGTGAAGGCAGAGGGGAGCAGCACATTGATGGTCTCCATGCTTATCCCTATCCATTCGGCATGAGGCAGCGAGGAGTCGAGAGCGCCGAAACGGTCGCCAATCGTGACTATACCCTCCACGCCGCAGAAGCTCTTGAGGGCCCACACGGCCACCGACACCACTATGATAGCCGTCAGCGCCCCCGGCAGCTTGGGTGAAATCTTGGGAGTCAGTATTATAATGAGCAGCGAGCCGACCCCCACAAGGGTTGTGGCGAGATCAAGCGTGGCGAAATGGCGGAAATACACACCCCACTTCGATATGAAGTCAGCCGGCACCGGGCCGGAGATCTTGAGGCCGAAGAAATCAGGCATCTGGGTGGAGAAAATAGTCAGGGCGATGCCGGCCGTGAAACCTACCACAATCGGATAGGGGATGAATTTGATCACCGTGCCCAGTTTGAAAAGTCCCATCATCACCAGTATGCACCCGGCCAGGAATGTGGCGATGGCCAGGCCTTGAAGGCCGTAGAGCTGGATGATGTTGTAGACAATTACAATGAATGCTCCCGTCGGGCCGCCGATCTGGACGGAGTTGCCTCCGAGAGCTGAGACCAGGAAACCGCCGATTACAGCTGTGATCAGGCCGACAGTGGGGGTGACGCCGCTGGCGATGGCGAAGGCTATGGCCAGAGGGAGGGCCACTATGCCTACCACAATGCCGGCGATGAGGTCTGCCTTGAATTTCGCGAAGGTGTATCCTTTCACGCAGGACAGCACAGCCGGATGGAAGTCCGGACGTGTGGAAATGCTCATGATGTTCGGTTGTTTTTGGGTTATTGTTTGGTTATTTCATGCTTGTCTCCATAAAAAAACTCAAAAGCGGGGATTCTTGTCGCATCCGCTTTTGAGTTTTCAGGGATTTCCGGTACAGAAAGTGGGACTCGAACCCACACGGCCGGTAAGGGCCAAGGGATTTTAAGTCCCTCGTGTCTACCATTCCACCATTTCTGCATCCACTGCCGCCGTCCGGAGCCCCTCAGGAGGACTCTTCGGGCAACGGCAGTGCAAAGTTAAGTGTTTTTTTTGATTCCTGCAAATTTTACTCCCCTTCGGCTTCCTTCATGTTGTGGAAGACGTTTTGGACATCATCGTCATCCTCAAACTTGTCGAGGAGCTTCTCGATGGCCTCGCGCTGCTCGGGGGTCACCTCCTTGTAGTCGGTGGGGATGCGCTCAAACTCGGCGCTGATAATCTCCATGCCGGAATCCTCAAGGAATTTCTGTATTGCGGCAAACTGCTCGAAGGCGCCGTAGATGAGCCATTCCTCCTCCTCGGCCTCAAGTTCGGCGTCGAAGTCCATCAGCTCCAGCTCGAAGTCCTCGAGAGCCTTGGCTGCATCGGGCTTCACATGGAAGACGCTCTTGTGGTCGAACAGGAATGACAGCGAGCCGCTCGTGCCCAGCGAGCCCCCATGCTTGGTGAAGTATGAGCGGACATTGGCCACGGTGCGCTGGTTGTTGTCCGTGGCGGTCTCCACAACGATAGCGATGCCGTGAGGGCCATATCCCTCGTATACGATTTCCTTGTAGTCGGACGCATCCTTCTCGGTCGCCTTCTTGATGGCGCGCTCGATGGTGTCCTTGGGCATGTTGGCTGCCTTGGCGTTATGTATCAGCACGCGAAGGCGCGGATTCATGTCGGGATCGGGACCGCCGGCCTTGGCTGCGATGGTGATTTCCTTGCCGATGCGTGTGAACGTACGGCTCATGTTGCCCCAGCGTTTCAGCTTGCGGGCTTTGCGAAATTCAAATGCTCTTCCCATT
>CAZWVY010000059.1:0-16955 GCA_964637105.1 uncultured Sangeribacter sp.
AGACGAAACGTGCCGTCTCGGGGAGGGTCACTTTCTCCAACTGCGTGCCCTTGCAGGCCCCGCGCCCGATTCCTACCAAGGCACAGGAGAAGTCGAATGCATGGATAACGGGTGGCATTAGGAAGCCACCAGCGGTTGGATTGACTTCATTCTCCATGGACACCAGCACCGCTTCACTGTTACCTATGTAAGCAACTCCGACAGAAGCTTCACCGGAATATGGAGCGCTGTACATGGTGGCCTTATCCATAATCCATATATCCGCCATTGAGATTTCCTTGAGTTCGTAGAACACATCCGTTGAGAAGCATGGGTGGCTGCGATAGAAGAAAGATGAGCCTTCCGGGACGCTGAGGACACAACCTTCTATAAATTTCGCGAAAGGTCCTGAGGCTCCGGAGAGCTCATCCCCGACGGTCACCTCCCGGTCATCCGAAAGCACGCATACAGGAGGGAAAGGAGCCTGCATGACGAGGTCCGGGAGCCATAAGATAGAATTAAACGCATTCCGTCCGAATTTTGCCATTGCGGGGGGCAGTGTCAGCTCATCAATCCAGCGTTGGCCTCCCATCCATATTCCATCCACGTACTCACCAGTAAAGGCATTGTCCATCACACAGCGCATCTCATAGGGCAGTGTCAGTTCTTTAATATCGGAGAAATCAAATATATTGCCCAATGCTAAGACCATGTAGATCTCACCCTCTATTTCGACAGCATCGGGGTATGACACAACGGGACCAAGAGGGCCGTTGATGTAACTGGGGCGACGCTTTGCCACAAGCACCTTATCCCATATTTTTGAGTACACCCCGTCTTCGTTATCAAGGGAATCGAAGGCCAGCAGCTCACCATCGTATCGGCACTCAAATTCAGGGCTTGAGCCATCTGGCAAAATCCAATCGTTGATCCATCCTTGGGCGACTGTGATGTCCAGCGCATAGCCCGAAAGCGCGCTCACAGCCAGGACCATTATTAGAAGTATACGTTTCATATCCATTTTTTTGTTAGATTACTTATTGAATTTCCAGGTGTCGGTCATCACCTCGCCGTCCATCACTACAAGAATATAGGTGCCACCGGGAACGTCCGATAAATCCACTGTGCCGCAATCGGCGCCCTCACGGATTTCGGAGAGACATACGGTCTGGGCCGTAAGGCCTGACAGCACCTGAATATGCAGCGTGCGGGGCGCCTTGTCGCTGAGCACGACCTCAAAGCGTCCGGCATCCTTGCGGACGAGATCCTTGATTGTGCCGGGCACGGCTACATCCATGCAGCTGTATGCGGCGTTCTCGCCGTCCGAGGCTGTGATGACGGTGAACCGGCTGTTATCCTTGAAGGATCTTACGGTGGCCTCCTCTCCGCAGCCGACAAGCTGCGACTCCGAGTCATACCATCCGAGGACGCGTTCGGACTCGGGGAGATCAACAGAGAGGATCGCGCCATCGGCAGTGGTCTCCTTCAGCGACACTGAGGAAGACCCGGAGGTCGTGTTCATCGCCACCAGGTCAATGCCGCCGTAGACGCTGCCGCCCGATTTGGTCTGCACGAGGTCTACGTGATACGGGCCTCCGGTGACAGTGCGGTTGGTGTAATTCTGCAGGCGTATGCCTATCTTCTCGAAACTTTTTCCCAGTGCGGGTATATTTCGGATGCTGCTGTTGTGGTCAAGCATCATGATGCTGTAATCACCCGACACAGTGCGGGTCACCAAAGTGCGGTTAAACTCCGCTCCGCCATCAAACCAGAGCCAGTACAGGTCGGAGCTGATTATGAGCTCGAGGCGCTGGTCGGCGAATAGGGCCTTGTCGGCATCGGTATGGGGGCGCAGGTCGAGGTCGAAGTAAACGACATCCGACATTAGGTTGGTGAAGCGCAGGTTGCGGCGCACGGAGACGTTTCCTGTCGGAGCGGCGAGGGAGGTGGTTGTGCGCTGCGCTGTCTTGGGATTTTTCGCAGCGTTGAAAGTATAGAACAGCTGGTCGCTGGCGATGTTGTCGCTGCTGGTGTCCCTAATGTTAGCCAGCAAGCTCACGGTCTGCCCAGCAGAAGAGGAGAAGACGTTTGAGGGAAGCGTCCACGCAGCGGACTGTACAACGGAGCTGCCGGGCTGGATGGTGCCGGGAATATACGCCAGGCCGATTTTTCCTCCGGTGGCTACTCCATTCTCCTTCTCGAGTCCGCGCCATCCGTTGGGAGTCACGCAGGTCGACCCCTCGTGCCAGTACAGATGCAGGAACTTTCCACCCTTGTAGGGTCGCCATCCCCTGTTTCCTATGCGGGTATAGACATAAGCCTGCTTGTGGGTGGAGGAGTAATAAGGTATGTCGCAGACAGCGCCGCCGTCCTGAGCGTTCCTGAGCCAGAGCGACGGGCTGGTCCAGAAGCGTGAGCTGTATGAGGGGGAGTAGATGCCGTTGTCATTGGCGGCTGTGGAGATATACAGCTCTGCCGGATAGAGCGGATTGGCCAGCCCGAGGCCGTCCATCAGATGGGACGGGATGGATTGGGAGTCAGGAGTCTCGGGTTTTCCAAGTGAAGTAACGTTATATCTGTCATGAAGACTTGCGTAATTGAAAGCCTCTTTCATGCTCACGTAACCGTCTCCGTTGAGGTCTGCGTTTACCTTCTCTCCGTAAGGAGTCGCACCGTTTATCGCGCTCATCCAATGATAGGCGAACTCATCATAGGGAACATCGGGTGCATAATGTGATTCCTGATTGTTTTTTGCTGCTGTCATCACCACGCAACCGGCGGAGGTGAGGTCATTCTTGAAGCCTCCGGAATAGCAGTGGGTCAGCATTACGCTTACCGCGGCATCCTTGGCCAGCACGGGTGCCAGCCAGTTGGCCAGCTCGTAATCGTACATCTTGGCATAGTCCGGCTGCCGCAGCCCCAGTCCTGCGGGGGGGTAATAGGCGGGTGACCATAGGAAAGTGTAGCAGTCATCGGGCTTGTTCTGATCATGGCCGCCGTGCCCGGTGATGTAGAACAGCAGATGGTCGCCTGCTTCAATTTTGTCAGCGATTTCGGAAAGGACCCCCTGGACATTCTCGCGTGTTGCAGCATACTGTATGTCAGGGAGATTATCCCCGTCGAGATCCTTTGATGAGTCAACACCCTTCCCTGAATGATCAGTCATGTCTTGGCCGTTAGAAGTGCCATCGCTCATAATAACGTAAATCTGATTTTTCGGCACACCGATTGTGCGGGTCAGAATCTGATACATGAAGGAGCAGTTGTGCCAGTATTGCTCCCTATTGTAGCTGGCATCCAAACCGCCGTTCAGGATGACGGCGTAAGTGCGTTCGCCCGCTTCGGAGAAGGGGGAGTTGCCTGTGAAGGCATTTGGCAGGGAGGGCTGGGTCCAGGAGACATTTTCCCAGCGGTTTTTCACCTCAGCGGGGGTTCTTGTCTCAGCGGGGGGCATCCTCATCTCAGTCTGTGCCAGTCCTGTGCCGGAGGAGGGTACCGTTTTGGGGAGGGTGACAACGTAGCATTCGTGCTCCCATCCTGCCATTGGATTGGCATCTACGAAGAAGCGCCACAGCCCGGGAGATGCGGGGTCATCTTCGAGGTAGTAGATGTCCACGTCCCGGGAGGCGTACTTCTCCTTGACCAGGCTCAGGGCCTGGGCGCGTGTCCGGGTGGCAGCCTGCGCCGCTCCCGACACCAGCATGGCTGTAATCAGCCATACTGCAAGAAATAGTCTTCTTGTCATGGTGTGAAGTTTTAAAAGGGTTAGAGATTATAGTAGTCATCTCATCAGGAGATGGTGTGTCCGGGGTGGCAATCCGGGTGCAAATATAAGGGATAAAAATGGAATGATTGCAAGAAAAATGTGCGAAAATTGTGCGGGTAAGAGTGAGGAAAGTGCGGAAAAAGTGCGGGTGGGGTATATGACAATCAGTAACTTATAAAAAAAAGTGCGGGAAGGGGTATTAGGAATCAGTCAGTTATAAAAATCGCAAAAAAATTGCATGAATCCACTGTCTATGGGGTCGCGGGCGATAGCACGAGTCAGTTCCACATGTTATCAGAGGAATATTGTAAGGGACATTGATGGCCAATTCCGGGATAAAGCAGGGTCAGAAGCGGACGCCTGCTGTGACTGAGAAGGGGATGAGGGAGGAGAAGAAGGAGTAGTCTGAGGAGTTGTACCAGTGGCCGTCAAACTTTATGGAGGCGCCGATGAAGAAGTCCTTGTAATTATAGGTAACCGATCCCCGGGCGCGCACTCCCAAGGAGAAGAGTTTTTGCGAGCCTTCGACTGAGTCTTCGTAGGAGTTGTTGATGCCGATGGTGGGCATGGCCGTGGCGTTGAAAAGCACGTGGGGCGATACGGCGAAGTTATAGCCGTAGCCTATGAGCAGGGAGTAGTCGTTGTAGCGGAACCGGTAGTCGGCTGCGGGAATCTTCAGGTAGGGCATAAGGTTGGGGGGGAGCTCATTGAAGTCGAGCAGGACATCCTGGTAGGTGTAGGCGAATCCTGCGATGATGGATCCGGCGCTTTTCTTCTGTATTTTGGCGAATCCGTAGGCCGCGCCGTAGGAATAGCGGCGATGGTTGAAGAAGTAGTATGCGTCTACGGTGAGATTGTGCATCTCGAGGCCCTTGAAATATTCTTTGAAAATGCGCCCCTTGTCATAGTCGCCGAATGTGCGCAGATAGGTGCCCCCGGTATTTTCAGAGTAGTTGAGCTCGACATTGAACCGGGCGCAGCTGAAGCCGAAATTCATCTTCTTATGGTTGATGGGCTTGTTGCCGATGACGTTGGTGAGGTCGAGCGAGTAGCCGTAGCTGACGGCCATGTACTGTAGGAAGATTCCGGCGTTGCTGTATGGCTCGGAGAGCATGTTCATCTTCATGTCATGGCCCAGGTTCATGGAGTAGGCATCGGTCCAGTTGTCGTTGACCAGGCGCACCTTCCAGCGGCGGCCGGTGCCGACCACATACTCATGGTCGGTGCCGTTGAAGAACTGGTCGCCCCAGTTGTAGACGCCAACGCAGAATTTCAGGAAGCGTGGCCACTGCACGGTGGTGTCCTGCATTGAGAGGCGTCCCTGCTTGAGCAGGTGCCACCAGTTGCGGTCGGGGTCAGAGGCCGCAATGGAGTCGGCCCGTCGCGACTCTTCGGGGTAATACACTCCGGCCCGGGAGGGATGGGCCACGTGGTGGCGCAGCAGCACGTCGGGGGCGCCTCCGTATCCGGCCACTTTCCTCAGCGTGTCCGCCTCTTCGCAGGCGTGCAGCGCGGCCATCCCGCCGGGGAGCAGGGCCGGCAGGAGGAGCAGCATGGGTATGATGTGGCGGAGGCGTGTCAAGGGGAGATGTTGGCGCTTGCGATAGTTTAAGTCAATGTCAATGTATGTTTCTGCGGTCCAGCTCCTCCTGATAGCGGCGCGCGTTGGCGAGATGCTCGTTGTAGTCGGAGGCGAAATTATGATAGCCCGAGAAGTCCTCGCGGGCGCACATGTAGAGGTCCTCGCTCGGCAGGCTGCCGAGAATGGCGTCGATGGTGGCGGTGGAGGTGGTGCGGATCGGGCCCGGGGGAAGCCCTTTGTGGAGGTATGTGTTATATGGGCTGTCAGTCTTCAGATGGCCCGAGTTGACGCGGCGTATTGAGAAGTCGCCCAGGGCGAAGCGCACCGTGGGGTCGGCCTGGAGGGGCATCCCGGCATTGAGGCGGTTGATGTATAGACGCCCGATGCGCCCTTTCTCGTCGGCCTTGTTGGTCTCCTCATCGACGATTGAGGCCACTATCATCACCTCCGAGGGAGTCAGCCCGAGGGCCGCGGCCTCGGCGCGGCGGCGTCCGTTCCAGACGTTGAGGTAATGATGGCCGATCTTTTCGGTAAATGCCACCGCGTCCACGCTCCAATAGACATCGTAGGAGTCCTCGACAAAGAGCGAGAGGGCCTGCTCGGGCGTGAGGCTGTAGCGGCTCAGCAGCGCGGAGTCCTTGAGGACCATGCGGAGGGAGTCTGCGGGGAACTCCATCTTGCGCCCTATGCGGTCGGTGAGGTCGGTGAGGGACCGGAAGCCGTTGATGGTGACCCTCACGGGCTCCTGCGAGCCTCCTGTGAGGCGGCGCATGGCGTTGAAGGGAGTGTCGCCCTTGCGGATGCGGTAGGCCCCGTTGCGGCGGCTCATGTCGGTGTTTCGGGCCTCGATGAGCCGGTCCACTCGAGTGGCGTAGCTTTCGCCGAAATATTTAGCCAGGCTGTCGCGCACAGTCTCGCGGGAGGCTCCGTCGGGGATGCGTATTATGGCATCATTGTCGGTGCCGACAATAAAGATGGGGGCGACGAGGAAGAATGTGCACACCACGAATCCCGCGGTCGCCCACAGGGCTATGCGGGCGAGGTTCATGTGCTCGCCGGCCCTGCGCTTGGGGCGGGGTCCGGAGGCTGAATCGGGCTGGTTGGTCTTATCGTTCATTTCTTTTTCTTTGGGGAGGAGCGGGGAGGATGGTGGCGGGAGAACCGAATGTGCGGGGAGGGGATCTCAGAGGTTGAGCCTGTTGATGATGCCGGCAATCTCGCGGGCCTGGGCCGGGGTGACGGCGGCGATGGGGAGGCTGACCACTTCGGAGGCCAGACGCTCGGTGATGGGGTAGGAGGTGCCGAGCGAGGGATAGTAGCAGGGCTGCAGATGAGGGGGAACGGCGTAATGGATATCCGTGCCTACCCCTTCGGCGGCGAGCTGCTCGCGGAAGCGGTCGCGGACTTCGGCAGGGACGCGCACAACATACTGATGCCACACCTGGCGCATGCCCGGCAGCGCTTGGGGCGGGGTCACCAAGGGGTTGTCCAAAGTCTCGGAGTATGCGCGTGCCGCCCGGGCGCGGGCCTCGGAGACCTCATCAAGGTGGCGCATCTTGACGCAGAGCATCGCTGCCTGGATCTCATCCATGCGGTTGTTGTAGCCCGTCATGATGTTGTGGTATCTGCGGTCGGAGCCGTAGTTGGCCAGGGCGCGCACGGCTGCTGCAAGCTCCTCGTCGGAAGTGGTGACGGCTCCGGCGTCGCCCAAGGCGCCGATGTTCTTGGTGGGATAGAAGCTGGTGGCTGCGATATGGCCGAGGCCTCCGGTGGCGCGGGTGCCTGCAAGGCCTTCATCTGCCGCGAGGGCTCCGATAGCCTGGGCATTGTCTTCCACAATCCAGATGTCCCGGTCGGCGAGCTCCTTCATAAGGGGGGCGTCCCAGCAGGGATTGCCATATAAGTGGACTGCCAGCACGGCGCGGGTGCGTGCCGTGAGCAGGCGGCGCACCTCAGCGGGGTCGAGGTTGAAGTCTGCTTCCGAAGGCTCGGCGAGCACGGGGCGCAGGCCCAGTTCGGTCAGGGGGAGGATGGAGGCTATGTAGGTGTTGGCAGGGGCTATGACCTCATCGCCCGGGGCGAGTCGCCCGGTCTCCATCAGGGCTCGCAGGGAGAGGCGTATGGCATCCAGTCCGTTGCTGACGGCCACGCAGTGGCGCGTGCCGCATGTCCGGGCCATAGCCGACTCGAACTCCGCAGTCTTGGGCCCGTGCAGGTATCGGCCGCTGCGTATAGTTTCAGCGGCCGCCCCGACGAGCTCATCGGCTATCGGGGCGGTGATGTCATTGAGGGACAGAAAGGGATATTTCATGCCGGGGATTGAAGCGGTGTTTCAGGCGGCTCAGCCGTGTCGGAGCATGGCCACATGGCGGAGATACTCGTCAAGGTCGCGGATATAGTCGGACTCCTCATATTCTCCCGAGCAGAGCACCAGGCAGAGGCTGGCCGTGGTGAAGTCGTGCATGGTCAGCCATACGCCGGGGGGAACGTAGACACCCTTCCATGGGCGGTTCATGGGTATGGAGATCTCGCGGTCTCCATCGGTGAGGCGCAGCTCGAAGGCTCCGCTGACGCAGAGCACGAGCTGCTGCTGCTCGCGGTGGGCGTGGCCGCCGCGCGTGGAGCCGGAGGGGATGTCGTAGATGTAGAAGACGCGGCGCACGGGGAAGGGCACATGGCGCCCCTCCTCGATAAAGGAGAGGCTGCCGCGCGGGTCGCTGACCTTGGGAATTTCATATTCCCTCACTCTGTCAAGGGGGCTGCTCATCGGGAGAAGGACCAAGGGAGAGGGATTATTTACGTTCCTTGTGCTTCTCGAGCTGCTTCTCCAGTCCGTCGAGGGCGTTGTCGAGGGCCTCCTCGAAGGTGTCAGCCGTCTTGGAGGCGAAGAGGTTCACGCCGGGTGCGGTGAGAGTGACTCCGGCAGTCTTGTTGAGGGCGGCCTCGGGCTTCTCGAGAGTATAGGCCACCTCTACATCGGTGATGAACTCGAAACGGCGCGTGAGCTTGTCGATTTTCTTATTGGTGAACGCTACGAGCTTGTCGGCGATGTCGAAATGGATGGCTTTAATCTTGATTTCCATAGTGTTACGGGTATTATGGCCGCCCTTGTCCCTTGAATCGGGGGCGCGGCCCGGTGAAGGTTTGTCCCCCTCAGCCCGGAGAGGCCCGGGGACAATGGCAAAATTATATAAATTTTTGCAAATCTCCGCATCCATGATGTTGCAAAAATGTTAAGTTTAGACTTGGCCCCCTTTATCGTTCGTGCTTGTCGTGGTCCCCCTCATGCTCCTTTTCATGCTCCTCCGCTGCGATGCGAGTCCCTCCGCGGGGATGGGCGCGGGCGTAGTCGCGGCGCAGGGTTGAGAGGTCGAGATGGGTATAGATCTGTGTGGTGGCAAGGGAGGCGTGTCCCAGGAGGTGTTTTACGCTGTTGATGTCGGCGCCTCCGCTGACCATCGCTGTGGCGAAGGAGTGGCGCAGCGTGTGGGGGCTGCGGCGCGATGCCGAGGTGAAGGCCAAGGCTGCGCGCACGATGGCGTATAGCCGCGATTTGGACATCGGGGCCCCTGCGCGCCCTGGTATGAGGGGGAAATTCCCCGGGGAGCGCGGGGCGCCGGGCGCGTCATCGCGCACCGTGCGCCAGCGGTCTATGGCGGCGCACAGCTCCGGGGGCAGGGGGAGGATGCGGGTCTTGCTCCCCTTGCCGGTGACGCGCATGCGTCCGGCGCGCGTGTCGACATCTGCATCGGTGAGGCTCAGCAGCTCGGCCTGGCGCAGGCCGCAGCTGTAGAGGAGCTCGATGATGAGCGTGTCGCGGATGCTGCGCGCGGGGTCACGACCCGGCACCCCATCCTCTATGAGGGTCTCGAGCTGGTCGGGGCGGGCTATGGCGGGCAGCGGCTTGTCGGTCTTGGCCAGGGCGATGTCGGCCGCAGGATTGTCAGCGCGCAGGGCGCGCTTCTGCATCCAGCGGAAGAAGCTGCGCAGGGCCTGCGTCTTGCGCCGCAGCGTGCGCGGCGAGTCGCCCAGCCGCCCGAGGGCCGCTATCCAGGCGCGCAGCTCCCGGAGCGAGGCTCCGCCCAGCCGGGCCTCCGGCCCGAAGGTCTCGCGCAGGAACTCGGCGCACTGGTCCAGGTCGCGGCGGTATGCCTCGATGGTCAGGGGGCTGCGGTTGCGCTCGAGACTGAGATAGCGGAGGAATTCTTCGGCGAGGGCCTCGTCTGTCATGCCCTTGGGTGTCATGATATGATGATTTGTGTCAGGATGTGATGAGTTGTATCAAGATGTGATGAGTTGTGTCAAGATGTGATGAGTTGTGTCAGGATATGCCGCCTTTTGTGGTCTGATATGCCAAGAAAAAATTTCCGCCGCGCAGACGTCCCGTAGGAGCGCTGTGCGGCGGATGATGGGATATGAAGGTTGGCGTCTTGTGTAAAAGACGACGGGGCCCTGATTACTGCTCGGCCTGGCGAAGCTGCTGCACGTAGACAGCCTTCATCATCTTCTTGCGGTTAGCCACAGAGGGCTTTTCGAAGGCCTGGCGGCCGCGAAGCTCCTTGATGATGCCTGTGCGTTCGAATTTACGTTTGAATTTCTTCAGAGCTTTCTCGATGTTCTCGCCCTCTTTTACTTGTACGATTATCATTTGCTGGTTTTTATGTTAATTTGTTTTTGAGTGCTTATATCGCGCAAATCGCCCCCGGCGGGACGCCGGGCGCGGTTTTTGCGGTGCAAAATTATATATTATCGCTTGACTGACAAAATTTTTCACTAAAAAAATGCAGATTCATGCGATTTTTTCGGTTTTTTCACTCCTGCGGGCCATACCATTTGGAGTACATCAGATAGTTGCGGGCTATCTTGATGTTCATCTCCTTGGCTTTCTCGGGCTCGACCATCTTGACAAACTTGGCCGGGCATCCGGCCCACAGCTCGTGGGCCCCGATCTTGGTGCGGCTGAGCACGACCGACCCGGCGGCCACCAAGGCCCCCTCGCCGACCTCGACGTCATCCATGACTATGGCCCCCATGCCGATGAGGGCGTAGTCGCGGATTTTGGCTCCGTGTATGACCACGTTATGGCCGATGGAGACATCGTTGCCGATCTCGATGGTGGATTTCTGATAGAGCGTGTGGAGCACGCTGCCGTCCTGGATGTTGACGCGGTCGCCGATGGTGATGGTGTTGACATCTCCGCGCAGCACTGTGCTGAACCACACGCTGCATTCATTGCCGATGGTGACGTCGCCCACGATGACGGCGTTGGCGGCGAGGAAGCATCCCTCGCCTATCTTGGGGGTGAAGCCTCTGACTTCCTGTATTATTGCCATTGTTTTATGAAATGGGGTCTTAGTCCTTTTTTTTGCGTCAGCTTATCTTGCCAGGGGGGCTGTCTTGGCCTCCAGCCATGCGGCCTCTTCGGGCGTGAGGAGCGGGGTGAGGCGGCTGCGCACCTCGGCGTGATAGTCGTTGAGCCACTTTATTTCCTCGTCGGTCATGATGGCTGTCTCGAACAGGCGCAGGTCGAAGGGGAAGAGGGTCATGGTCTTGAAGTGGTAGAAGCGTCCGAACTCGGTGGTCTTCCACTCCTCGGTGACGATGAGGTTCTCGCAGCGTATGCCGTAGCGCCCTTCGAGGTAGAGGCCGGGCTCGTTGCTGGTGATCATGCCCGGCTCGAGGGTGGCGGGGTTCTCGTTGAGGCGGATGTTCTGGGGCCCTTCGTGGCAGTTGATGAAGAAGCCCACGCCGTGTCCCGTGCCGTGATAGTAGGCCTTCCCTTCGTTCCAGAGATACTGGCGGGCGAGCACGTCGAGCTGGGAGCCGCGCGTCCCCTCGGGGAAGATGGCGCGCGCCAGGGCGATATGGCCCTTCATGACGAGAGTGAAGTCGTGGCGCTGCTCATCTGTAGGCGTGCCCAGGGCCACGGTGCGTGTGATGTCGGTAGTGCCGTAGACATACTGGCCCCCCGAGTCGACAAGCAGAAGGCCGTCTCCCTCGATGGCCACGTCGGTCTCCTCGTTGGCCTCGTAATGCACGATGGCGCCGTGAGCGTTCCATCCCAGGATGGGGGAGAAGCTCTCATCGACGCAAGCCTCATCGGCCAGGCGCAGCGCGCGCAGGCGCTTGCCGAGCTCGACCTCGGTGAGCTTGCCCGTGGGATACTCTTTCTCTACCATCATGAAGAAGCGCGTCAGGGCCACGCCATCCTTTTCCATGGCCTTGCGCAGGGAGGAGAGCATGGAGTCGTTCTTGACGCTCTTGAGGCGCGCTACGCCTGCCCCTCCGAAGACGGGCGTGCACCCGATGTGGTCGTAAAGGCCGCGCGAGGTCTTGGCCGGGTCGATGAGCAGGCGCGTCTCCTTGGGCAGCGAGGCCACGAAGTCGAGCACCTTCTCGTAGGGCTGCACCTCGAAATTGTATTTCTTCAGATGAGCCTCCACCTCGGCGGTGAGTTTGTCGGCATCGATGAAGAGCACGCGGCGCGAGTCGTCAAGATAGAGATAGGCCACGAAGATGGGGGAGAAGGCGATGTCGCCGGCCGTACGCAGGTTGGTGGCCCAGGCGATGTCATCGAGGGCGGAGAGCATCACCGCGTTGGCCAGCTCGGCCTTCACTTCGGTCATGATGCGGGCTGTCTTGGAGTCGACGGTCTCGCCGACGATGCCCTCGTCATGGATGAAAAGCTTGTTCTTGGGGCGCTCGGGGCGGTCGGGCCAGATATAGTCGAAGACTGCGAAACTGTCGTTGAACTTTATGCCGTTGTCGCCAAACTCCTGCTGCATCCTCTGGGCCTCGGAGACGGAGAAGGTCATGCCGTCGATTCCGACGGTCTGTCCGGCGGCGGTGTGCTCGGTGACCCAGTCGATGAGGTCTGTGGCGTCGGGGCCATCCTCCTTCATCATGGTGAAGCCGGTGCCCTGGAGCTGGTCGGCAGCCTGGATGAAATAGCGCGAGTCGGTCCAGCAGAGGGCCTGGTCGGCGGTGATGACAGCCGTGCCGTTGGTGCCGTTCTCGCTCCAGAAGCCCGTGAGCCATTCGCGGCCGCGCCAGTGGCGCGGGGGGAGCTCGCTCTGGTGCGGGTCAGTGCCCGAGATGATGACCGTGTCGATGCCGTTCTTGCGCATTGCCTCGCGCAGGGCGGCGAGATACTGAAGGTTTTTCTTTTCCATAGCGGAATATGTTTTTTTTCAGGTTCGATTCAAGGGTGGTGCGTTTTTGCGGCGTAAAGGTAATGTTTTTTGAGCAAGTTGCCAAATTTGTTTGTGAGTTTAAACGAAAATCATTATTTTTGCGGCCCATAGACATCCCGACACATGAAAAACGAAAGAATAATCGTGCTCTTTGACACCGAGGCCTCACACATGAACCTTCTGCCGCTCTCCTACACGCGGCCCGTGTGCGACTTCCGCGTCGGCATCACCACAGTGCGCTATAAATGGGAGCGGCTGCTCCCCGGGTCATACCGCGCGCTGCCGGTGGAATACCTCCGCACAAAGTTCGGCGACTGCGAGGCCGAACTCGACGATGCGCTCTTCGTGGCCGGGGCACTGCTTCCGGTGGGCGACCTTCCGGCTCGCCTCGATATGCTCCGCCCGGGCGAGGCTATAATGGACGGCGATGAGCCAATGGCCTACCGGGGCTCGCGCGCCGATTTCGAGGCCCGCAATTTCCGGAGCATCCTCCCCCTCGACCATCCGGGGTCGCGCGTGCGATTTGTCTATGATGTCTTCCTGCGCAACGGCGAGATGATAGCGCTCGACTACAGGTTTCTCATCGCAGGGCGCGTCTCGCGTCCGCTCGATGAGTCAAACATGTGGATCGGCCCCCGCACGGATGCCGATGGCCTCCCTCAGGTCTTCATCGAGGAGGGGGCCGTAGTGGAGGGGGCGACCATAAACACCAAGGAGGGCCCCGTCTACATAGGCCGCGATGTCCAGGTGATGGAGGGAGCCTGCCTGCGCGGCCCCCTGGGGCTCTGCGAGAGAGCCAAGGTCAAGATGGGGGCCAAGGTCTACGGCTCGACCACCATCGGGCCCTTCTGCAAGGTGGGAGGGGAGGTGGACAACGCCGTCATCTTCGGATACAGCAACAAGGCCCATGACGGCTATCTCGGATCGGCAGTAGTGGGGGAGTGGTGCAACCTCGGAGCCGGGGTCAACTGCTCCAACCTCAAGAACGACTACTCGAAGATACGCATCTGGAACTATGCCCGCCACACCTTCATGCGCACCGACCTGCAGTTTTGCGGCCTCATAATGGGCGATCACTCCAAGGCCGGGGTCAACTGCATGTTCAACACCGCCACCGTTGTCGGCGTGGGTGTCAACGTCCACGGCGCCGGCTTCCCGCGTGTCTTCATACCCAGCTTCCTTGAGGGGAGCCCGGCGGGCGGATTTACCCATGTGCCGATGAAGAAATTCCTCGAGATAGCCGAGCGCGTCATGGCGCGCCGGGGCAAGAGCGTCACCGAAGAGGACCGTCGCATATTCGACATGGTCCACGAGATTGCCTCGGCCTACAAATGAGGCTCCGGACCCCCGACGCAGATTTTTGTAAATTTTCACAAAAAATATTTGTCTAATCCGCTGATTTTTTGTAATTTTGCGGCACTGAAAGGGAGATTTCGCCCCGCACGGTTTGTCAACCGGCTGATCATCAGCCGGTTGGGAGACCTTAAAGTGTGTAGGGGCGAAGGCTTCCGGACGGCAAAAAAAGATTGATAACCCAGACAACTAACAATCAAATAACACAACAAAAGAATGCCTACTATTCAGCAATTAGTAAGAAAGGGGCGCACGGTGCTCAAGGACAAGAGCAAATCGCCCGCCCTGGATTCGTGCCCGCAGCGTCGCGGCGTGTGTGTGCGTGTGTACACCACGACCCCGAAGAAGCCTAACTCGGCAATGCGTAAGGTGGCGCGCGTGCGCCTCACCAACGGCAAGGAGGTCAACTCCTACATTCCCGGAGAGGGCCACAACCTGCAGGAGCACTCGATCGTACTGGTGCGCGGAGGCCGTGTGAAAGACCTTCCGGGCGTGCGTTACCACATCGTGCGCGGCACCCTTGACACCGCCGGCGTGCAGGGTCGCACACAGCGCCGCTCCAAGTACGGAGCCAAGCGTCCGAAAGCCGCCAAGAAGTAATTTCGCGGCCCAAGGCGCAAATGAGGGTGGGCTCCCCGCTCCGGGCTATGTTCCGGGAAAGAGCCTGAACAAAAACCAAGTAACCCCCACACACTGTTTTTGATTTGTTGGATGGCTAAAGGTTGAGTAAACGTGGCTGGAGAGCGGCGTTGAAGATTAAAGGCAGCCAAGACAAAAACATTAAACAAGCTCAAAACTCAAAATGAGAAAAGCAAAACCCAGGAAGCGGGTCATCCTGCCCGATCCTGTCTTTCATGACGTGAAGGTCACCAAGTTTGTGAACCACCTTATGTATGACGGCAAGAAGAACACCGCATACACCATTTTCTACACTGCCCTCGAGCAGGTCAAGGCCAAGCTCCCCAACGAGGAGAAGAGCGCCCTTGAAATCTGGAAGAAGGCTCTGGAGAACGTGACACCCCAGGTCGAGGTGAAGTCCCGCCGCGTAGGCGGCGCCACCTTCCAGGTGCCCACCGAGATCCGTGCTGACCGCAAGGAGTCCATTTCCATGAAAAACCTCATCATCTACGCCCGCAAGCGCGGCGGCAAGACGATGGCCGACAAGCTGGCCGCAGAAATCGTCGACGCCTTCAACGACCAGGGCGGCGCATTCAAGCGCAAGGAAGACATGCACCGCATGGCCGAGGCTAACCGCGCCTTCGCACATTTCAGATTCTAAAGGAGATTTCAAGCAATGGCTAAACACGACGAACTCAAATATACGCGCAATATCGGCATTATGGCTCATATCGATGCCGGTAAGACCACTACTTCAGAGCGCATCCTGTTCTACACGGGCCTGACTCACAAGATCGGTGAGGTACACGACGGCGCCGCTACCATGGACTGGATGGAGCAGGAGCAGGAGCGCGGCATCACCATCACTTCAGCCGCCACCACCACCTTCTGGAAATATGACGGCGAGAAATACAAGATCAACCTCATTGACACCCCGGGACACGTTGACTTCACCGTAGAGGTGGAGCGCTCACTGCGCGTGCTCGACGGCGCTGTGGCTACATTCTGCGCCGTAGGCGGCGTTGAGCCCCAGTCCGAGACCGTATGGCGTCAGGCTGACAAGTACAATGTGCCCCGTATCGGATACGTCAACAAGATGGACCGCTCCGGCGCCAACTTCCTTGAGGTGGTCCGCCAGGTGAGAGAAGTCCTGGGCGCCAACCCCCTCCCCATCCAGCTCCCCATCGGAGCCGAGGAGACCTTCAAGGGCGTCATCGACCTCATCACCATGAAGGCCCTCTTCTGGCATGACGAGACAATGGGCGCTGAATACTCCGTAGAGGAGATTCCCGCCAACCTCCGCGAAGAGGCCGAGGAATACCGCGACAAGATGCTCGAGACCCTCGCTGAGCTCGACGAGAGCCTAATGGAGAAATACTTCGACGACCCCTCCACCATCACAGAGGAGGAGATCCGCAAGGCCATCCGCAAGGGCACACTCGCCATGGAGATCAACCCGATGCTCTGCGGCTCTTCGTTCAAGAACAAGGGCGTGCAGACCCTTCTTGACGCTGTCTGCGCATACCTCCCCTCGCCCGAGGACGCAGGCGCTATCGAGGGCCACGCTATGGATGACCCCGATGTCATCGAGACCCGCGAGCCCAGCCCCGAGGCTCCCATGTGCGCGCTGGCCTTCAAGATCGCCACTGACCCCTATGTAGGCCGTCTGTGCTTCTTCCGCGTGTACTCGGGCAATGTTGAGGCCGGCTCATACGTGCTCAATAGCCGCTCGGGCAAGAAGGAGCGCATCTCGCGCCTCTTCCAGATGCACTCCAACAAGCAGAACCCCAAGGAGATGATCGGCTGCGGCGATATAGGCGCAGGCGTAGGCTTCAAGGATATCCGCACCGGCGACACCCTGTGCGCTGAGGATGCTCCCATCGTGCTCGAGGCTATGGAATTCCCCGATCCCGTGATCGGTATCGCAGTTGAGCCCAAGACCCAGAAAGACCTTGACAAGCTCGGCGTGGGCCTGCAGAAGCTCGCTGAGGAAGACCCCACCTTCCGCGTTGAGACCAACGAGGAGACCGGCCAGACCGTAATCAGCGGCATGGGCGAGCTCCACCTCGACATCATCATCGACCGTCTGCGCCGCGAGTTCAAGGTAGAGTGCAACCAGGGCCGTCCCCAGGTGACCTACAAGGAGGCCATCACCAAGCCCGTAGAGCTCCGCGAGACCTTCAAGAAGCAGACCGGTGGCCGAGGTAAGTTTGCCGACATCATCGTGCGCATCGAGCCCGCCGACGAGGATTTCGTAGGCTCGCTCCAGTTCGTAGACGAGGTGAAGGGCGGCAACGTGCCCAAGGAATACATCCCCGCAGTCCAGAAGGGCTTCCAGAACGCCATGAAGAACGGCGTGCTCGCCGGCTATCCCGTAGAGCGCCTGAAAGTGACTCTGATCGACGGCTCCTTCCACCCCGTTGACTCCGACCAGCTCTCATTCGAGCTCTGCGCCATCCAGGCC
>CAZWVY010000060.1:0-16913 GCA_964637105.1 uncultured Sangeribacter sp.
TGTTGGCACTCCCGGCCCGACTTTCGAGACTCCCGCCGAATATGAATATTTCCGCATCATCGGAGGCGATGCCGTGGGCATGTCAACTGTGCCCGAGGTTATTGTGGCCAATCACGCCGGTATGAAGGTGTTCGGCCTCTCGGTAATCACAGACCTCGGGGGCAAAGACATCACCGAGGTGCCGAGCCACGAAGAGGTGCAGAAGGCAGCCCTCACCGCACAGCCTGTCATCACTCTGCTCATGAAGGAGATGATGGCCCGCATGTAAGAGGCCCGCATGTAATAGTAAGAATTATGGAAAACCAGACAGAGATATCCACTTTGGGTGAGTTCGGCCTTATAGACAGGCTCACCAAAGACTTCGCTTTGCGCAATCCCGAGAGCAAGCTCGGCGCTGGCGATGATGCCGCCGTGCTCGAAATGGGAGACCGAAGCACACTCGTGACCACTGACCTGCTGCTGGAGGGGATACATTTCGACCTGCGTTACGTGCCCCTCAAGCACCTCGGATACAAGGCTGCGGTAGTCAACTTCAGCGACATATACGCTATGGGGGGCGACCCCAAGCAGATTACCGTCAGCCTGGGCGTCTCCAGCCGCTTCACCGTCGAGCACCTGGATGCGCTGTATGACGGCATACGCCTTGCGTGTGAAATATATGGAGTTGACCTTGTTGGGGGCGACACCAGCGCGAGCGTCACCGGACTGGTCATCAGCATCACTTGTCTGGGCACAGTCGAGAAAGGCAAGGAGATAAGGCGCAGCGGAGCGCGCCCCACCGACTTGATATGTGTCAGCGGCGATCTGGGGGCAGCCTTCATGGGTCTGCAGCTGCTCGAGCGCGAGAACCGTGTCGGCGCCGAGTCCGGAGACCCCAATTTCCAGCCTGACTTCGCAGGCAAGGAATACATTCTTGAGCGGCAGCTCAAGCCCGAGGCCCGCAAGGATGTAATCCGCATGCTCCGTGAGAATGGGCTTACACCGACCTCCATGATGGATGTCAGCGACGGCCTCTCGTCCGAGCTGCTGCATATCTGCAAGGCCTCTGATGTGGGCTGCCGCGTGTATGAGGACCGTATCCCGATCGACTACCAGACGGCTCTCATGGCCGAGGAGCTGAACATGAACCTCGTCACGGCCGCCATGAACGGCGGCGAGGACTATGAGCTGCTCTTCACGCTCCCCTTGGCTGACAACGAGAAGATAAAATCGCTCCCGGGCATCAAGATGATAGGCTACATCACCGAGCCGCAGCTTGGTGCGGCGATGGTGACGCGCGATGGCGCAGAAATTCCTATCAGGGCCCAAGGGTGGAATGCCTTCACTGAGTCCGTGTCGTCCCCCGTCGAGGAAGCTGTGATTGAATCGGAAACCAAAGAGGAACCCCACGGGCACTCAGCAGTTGAATCAGAAACCAAAGCGGATCCGCAACCCGAAGAGGAAGAGAAGAAATAAATGCGAAGTGTGGGCGTTTAAGCTAAATTAACACAATTAATTCAGCTTTTACGCCCATTTTCCGTATTTTTGCGCGTTAAAAATACAAATATAGACCCCATTTCATAAAATAATGAACGAAACAGTCAATATACGCGAACTTAACGACCTGATCGCGACCAAAGGCAATTTCCTGAATCTCATCCGCACCGGCATGCAGCAGCGCATAGTCGGACAGAAGCACCTTGTGGACTCCCTGCTCATAGCCCTGCTTTGCAACGGGCACGTGCTCCTGGAGGGTGTGCCGGGCCTTGCCAAGACGCTTGCCATCAAGACGCTTGCCACGCTTGTGGATGCCAAGTACAGCCGCATACAGTTTACTCCCGACCTGCTTCCTGCAGACGTTATCGGCACGCTGATTTACAGTGTGAAGAAGGAGACTTTCGAGGTCAAGAAGGGCCCGATTTTCGCTAACTTCGTCCTTGCCGATGAGATCAACCGCGCGCCGGCCAAGGTGCAGAGCGCTTTGCTCGAAGCCATGCAGGAGCGTCAGGTGACAATTGGCGACGAGACTTTCCCCCTTGACCGCCCCTTCCTGGTAATGGCAACGCAGAACCCCATCGAGCAGGAGGGCACATATCCGCTGCCTGAGGCGCAGACAGACCGTTTCCTGCTCAAGGTCATCATCGGCTATCCCACCAAGGAGGAGGAGAAGGATATTATCCGCCAGAACATCAAGGGGGTGCTTGATCCCGTGCAGCCTCTCGTGTCCACCTCTGAAGTGCTGGAAGTGCAGAAGATTGTTGAGAAGATATATATTGACGAGAAAATCGAAAACTATATTGTCGACATCGTCTTCGCGACCCGTGAGCCTTCCAAATTCGGGCTGCCCGACCTGCAGGGCATAATCGCATACGGAGCCTCGCCGCGCGCATCGATCAGCCTGGCCAAGGCTGCCCGCGCATATGCATTCCTCCAGGGGCGCGGCTACGTCATCCCCGAGGATGTGCGCGCCGTCTGCCATGACGTCATGCGCCACCGAATCGGCCTCACCTACGAGGCCGAGGCCAATAATATCGGCGCCGATGAGGTTATCACCGATATTCTCGATAAGGTAGTGGTACCCTGATAAAATTCTGAAAACATGTTGGATGCCAACGAACTGCTCAAAAAGGTCCGGAAAATCGAAATCAAGACCCGGGGCCTGAGCCAGAACATATTCGCCGGTGAATATCACACGGCGTTCAAAGGGCGTGGCATGATGTTTTCGGAAGTGCGTGAATATCAGCCGGGCGATGATGTGCGCGACATTGACTGGAATGTCACAGCGCGTCACAACAAGCCCTACGTGAAGGTATATGAGGAGGAGCGCGAACTGACCATGATGCTCCTGGTTGATGTCAGCGGCAGCGGCGAGTTTGGCGCCGTCGGGCCCCGCAAGCAGGAGATAATGGCCGAAATAGCGGCCACCTTGGCCTTCTCCTCCATCCAGAACAATGACAAGGTCGGCGTGATTCTCTTCAGCGACCGCATAGAGAAGTTCATCCCCCCCAAGAAAGGGCGCAAGCACATATTGCTCATAATCCGCGAGATCATAGACTTCCGCCCTCAAAGCCGGGGCACGGACATTGATGTCGCGCTGAGGTTCATGACCAACGCCATTAAGAAACGCTGCTCGGCCTTCCTGATCAGCGACTTCATAGATGACCATGACTATTCCGGATCTATGGCCATAGCCAACCGAAAGCACGAGCTGGCTGCGGTGCAGGTCTATGACCTGCGTGACGGCAAGCTGCCCAATGTCGGGCTTATGCGTGTGCGCGACCTCGAAACCGGTCTGGACCGTTGGGTTGACACATCCTCATCCTCGGCCCGAAAGGCTTACGACCGCCTATGGTACGACCGGCAGCAGAAGCTCGCCTCGGTCACGGCCCGCTGCGGCGTAGACCTGGCCTCTGTGCGCACCGATGAGGATTACGTGAAGGCCCTCCTCGCCATGTTCCGCCGCAGGAATGGGGCACGATAGGGGGGAATATTTGAAATTATGCAGATGAAATCAAACCTGATCAACATAAAGGCTCTCTGCGCCGGGGCAGTTGTCGCCGCTTGCGGCGCGCTCCCGGCAGCGGCCGGGCCTGTCAGCGTCAAGGCGAGCCTCGACTCTGTCCAGATCATGATGGGGCGCATGACCACCATGCGCCTGCAGGTCGTGCAGGACGAGGGAGTCAAAGGGACCTTCCCTCTGCTGCAGCCCGGCGAGCGCGGCTACGCCGCAGTTTGCGGCGACAGCGTCGAACTGCGCACTTCCGTCCGTCGCGACACCACCGAACTGGGCTCGGGACGGATCCAGGTAGACTGGCAGGTGCCCGTCCAGGCCTTCGACTCCGGGCTCTACAAACTCCCGGGCATGGTTTACGTGGCCGGGCGTGACAGCGTGGTCTCCAACTCCGTCACACTCAAAGTCAATCCCTTCCCCGGAGTGAAAGCTGAAGACAAAATCGCCGACTTTGCCCCTCCCGCCGACCCGGCCGGAAAATCTTTCTGGGATTTCCTTCCTGACTGGCTCGTAGACTGGGGATGGCTCATACTCTTTGTCATGATGCTCGCCCTGATAGCCTTCGAGGAGACCCTTCACCGCAAGCCGCGCGGAGGCATAATCCCCGTGCCCGCGGCTCCGGCGGAAGACCCCGATGCCGAGGCCCTCAGGCGCCTCCGAGAGCTGAAGGAGAAGAAACTGTGGGAACAGGGGCAGGAGAAGGAGTACTTCACCATGCTTACTGACATCCTGCGCAACTATCTCGACCGCCGGTTCGGAATAAACGCAATGGAGATGACCTCGCGTCAAATCATGCAGACCCTTGCCGCCGACCCATCGCTCAAGGATAAGAGGGGACTTGTGCGCCAGATCCTTGACATGGCCGATTTCGTGAAGTTCGCCAAAGTGCGCCCCCTGCCTGATGACAGCGTGGCGGCCTGGAACAATGCCGTGGCCTTCGTCAACGAAACCAAAGGACTCACATCTGACGATGTTGAGGGGAAGGAAGTCTCAAAGGGTGCAAAACAAGCGGAAGAGAAGAAAGGAGGTGAGGCATGATGTTTCATAACCCCGGTATGCTATGGCTTCTCCTCCTACTCATTCCCCTCATAGGATGGTATGTATGGAAGCACCGCAATTCCCGCCCCTGGCTCGGCATATCCTCCGCGCAGGCCTTCGTGAAACTCCCGCTGCCGTTCAAGGTGTGGGTGATGCACTTCTGTTTCGCTCTCCAGATGATCGCTGTCGCTGCCCTCATAGTGGCCCTCGCGCGTCCGCAGACCACTGATTCCGAGCGCACATCCCGAATCGTCGGCACCGATATAGTGCTGGCTATTGACATATCGGGCAGCATGTCGGCCACAGACTTCGCCCCCAACAGGTTTGAAGCGGCCAAGCAGACTGCCACGCAGTTTGTCAACAACCGACCGAATGACAACATGGGCCTTGTGGTCTTCGCCGGAGAGAGCCTTTCGCTCATGCCCCTCACCACGGACCGCGCGGCCCTCGTAAATGCCGTGCAGGGCATCTCGATGGGGGCCTTGGACGACGGCACAGCCATCGGCGACGGCCTCTCGAGCGCCATCAACCGCATTGCATCGGGCAAAGCCAAGTCAAAGAGCATCATAATGCTGACCGACGGCACCAATAACTCCGGCAACGTCCCCCCGCTCACTGCGGCGGCTATAGCCAAGCAGAAAGGGATAAAGGTATACACTATCGGAGTGGGCACGAACGGCAGCATGCAGATCACTGACCCCTACGGCTTCTCGACCACCACTCTTGAGACTAAAATCGATGAGGAGTCGCTCAAGGCCATTGCCTCGACCACCGGAGGCAAGTATTTCAGGGCCAAGGACGAGAAGATGCTCCGCAAGGTTTTTGACGAAATAGACTCCCTGGAGAAGACTGAGCTGGATGTCAACCAGTTCACGCAGACCGATGAGGACTATATGCCCTGGGTATGGACCGCAATGGGCGCCTGGGCTCTCTTCCTCCTTCTCCGTTATACCTTATTGAGGAGAATTCCTTGATTCATAAGACATTCTCCTGAATTATAAAACGCGACAAGAATGTTCAGTTTCGCATATCCAAAAGTGCTGTTCCTGCTGCTGGCCGTCCCGGTCTATTGCCTGCTCTACGCGCTGGCCCGCTACAGCCGCAGCCGGAAGCTAAAGAAATTCGGCAACCCCGAAATCCTCGCCACCCTGATGCCGGACGCCTCTCCATACAAGCCCCCCTTCAAGCTTGTGCTGGAGATGCTCGCCCTAACGCTCATCATTATCGCTGCGGCACGTCCCTGGGGAGGCGTGAAGGACATCAAAACCTCCAAAGAGGGCATAGAGGTGGTGATCGCAGTTGATGCGTCCAACTCCATGCTGGCCTCATCTACTGCCGACCCTGACGCTCCCGACCGCATGCGCACGGCCAAGCTCATGCTCGAAAAGCTCATCAACCGTCTTGACAACGACCGTGTCGGCCTGATTGTCTATGCAGGGGGAGCCTATACCCTCATACCGGTGACGAGCGACTATGTGTCGGCCAAGATGTTTCTCAACTCCATTGACCCGTCGCAGTTTACCAACCAAGGCACCAATATCGCGGCGGCCATAGACCTGGCCACGAAATCGTTCAGCCCCGACAAGAACATCGGCAAGGCCCTCGTGCTCATCACCGATGCCGAGGAGCTCGAAGACCCCGATGAGGTGATGCAGGCTGCCAGGGCTGCAGCCAAGAACAAAGTGCAGATCGATGTGATAGGGGTAGGCACTCCGACAGCTGTACCCGTGAAGGTCAAGGGACAGTACCTGGTGGATCCCGAGACGGGCGAGCAGGTCATGACACGCCTTGACGAGAAACTGGCCGAGCAAATATCCAAGGAGGGTGACGGCATCTATGTCAACGCCACCGCCCCGGGCGCTCTCAATGAACTCGACAAGCAGCTCGACACTCTCAAGAAAACCTCTCTCGACTCCAGCCTCTATGCAGTGCATGATGAGCTCTTCCCCATATTCGTATGGCTCGCACTGGGCGTGATAGTGTTTAATGTCTTCATACTTGACCGCAAGATAGGATGGCTCGACAAAATCACCTTCTTCAAGAAGGAGTCGGGCAAATTGAAAATTTGAAGCTATGAAAATCCGCAATATATTTATAATAGCGTCCATAGGCCTAATGGCGGCAGCCTGCGGCAAGTCGGAGCCCCCGGAAAGCACCCGCGCCGAGCGCAGGCACATATTGGAGGGGAACGAACTCTACGGCAAGGGCAATTTCGCCGGAGCTATGGGGAGCTATAACGCCGCCCTTGAGGAGCGCCAGGGCTCTGTGGAGGCCCGGTATAATCTCGGCCTGAGCCAGATCCGGCGCGCTCAGACAATTGAGGCTGATTCTCTGAAAGAAGCATTCATGCAGACTGCTCTGGCCAATACTACGGAGGCCGCGCGGCACGGCTCTGACAAGCCGCTGGTAGCCTCTCGCGCCAGCTATAACCTCGGCAACCTCACATTTGAAAAAGAGGATTATGCCGGGGCCATAGCACAGTATAAGCAGGCTCTGCGACTGAATCCTGATGACGAGGCCGCTCGCCGCAATCTGCGTATCGCCCAGCTCAAGAAGCAGGAGCAAGATGACAAAAATGACGATAAGCAGGACCAGGATCAGAATAAGGATCAGAACCGGGATCAGCAGCAGAACCAGGACCGGCAGAATCAGAATCAGGACCGGAATCAGCAGCAGGATCAGAATCAGCAGCCTCAGCAGCCTGAGGAGCAGGAGATAAATCCCCAGACCTCCGAGCAGATTCTCAAGGCAATGGAGAATAAGGAGAACCAGACACGGGCCAAGGTGATGAAAGGCCAGAACGGGCAGGAAGCTGCCGGGTCTGCGCGCCATCGGAAGAACTGGTAGCAGAATCTGCTTCCGGCCTGTGATTCAGATAAGTATCCGCGAATGAACGAAGAATGACCAAGATGAGAAGTACACACCATATTCTGCCACCGAGGGCATCCTCCCGGAAAATGTCGGGGAGGATAGCCTCCGCGCTGGCCTTCATCCTGTGCGCAATATGCGCAATGAGCATGGATGCCGCCTCCGTCCAGCTGCGTGTCGAGGGGGGCAGGGGAGGCGACATCGAAGTCGGCTCACGGTTTTATATCACTTACAATATCACCGACCTCAAGGATGAGCCCAGGCCTCCCGCTTCCGTCCCGGGCGCGACAGTCAACTATTTCACCCTGAGCGGCCATTCATCATCGTTCACAAGCGTCAACGGCCAGACAACCTCGAGCGTGCGTCTGACCTACACCGCTACATTGACCGCCACCAAGGAGGGCACGTACACCTTCGGCCCGGTCACCGTGGGCGGTGTCAAGAGCAATACCGTCAAGTACACCATCGTCCCCAAAGGGCAGGGCTCGTCAGCGGTGCCCGGCATGTCGGGCAGCGGCAGGCAAGGGCAGCCAAGCGCATCCCCACGCCAGCAGGATGCCGATGAAGATGACGACACGCCCAAATTCATCGGCAAGGGCAACGACAACATCTTCCTCAGAGCAAGCGTGTCCAAGACCACGGCCTGGGAGCAGGAGGCTCTGGTGTATACCGTGAAACTGTACACCACCTATTCGCCTATCAAATTCATCGGGGCCACCGACGCCCCGAAGTTTGACGGCTTCGTGGTGGAGGAATCGGATGATGTCTCGCATGAGCTGAGTTTTGAGACTTACAACGGCAAGCAGTATTCCACCGCCGTAATTGCGCGTTACATCATCTTCCCGCAGATGGAGGGCAAACTGACGGTCAAGGGTAACACATACACAGTGAGCACCGACGAGAGGGAGTACTATCACGATCCCTTCTACCAGACAGTGGCGGTGCGCCGCCCCATTCAGCTCAATGTGACACCCAATGACCTGACAGTAAATGTCAAGGCGCTCCCCTCGCCGCGACCGGCCAATTTCTCGGGCGGGGTAGGGCAGTTCACCATATCATCGAAGTTTGACAACCGCAACATACGCGCCAACGAGGCCGCCTCGATTGTCTACACTGTCCAGGGCTCAGGCAATCTCAAATATGTGCATCTCCCCGACCTGAACGCCCTCTATCCCTCGGAGCTGGAGGTCTACTCCCCAAAGACGGATGTCAGCGCCAAGGTCGGCTCGTCCAATGTCAGCGGCACCGCCAAATTCGATTACTCCTTCATGCCGATGGAGGAGGGGCGGTTCACCATACCCCCGGTAGACCTATGCTATTTCAATCCGGCGACCGGACGCTATGAGACGGCGCGCACGCAGGGTTACACAGTAGATGTAGGCAAAGGTGTCGGAGGTGTGGCTTCGCAGACGCGCACCCGCTTGAAATTCGATCCCGAGCTGATGCAGGGTGACAAGCTGGCGCATGACCATGTGCCCTTGGTATACAGCTTTTCCTACTGGCTCTGGTATGTGATTCCCTTCCTGGTGCTTCTGACAGCCGTGGTACTTTACCGCAAGCGCATCGAGCAGCAGTCCGACCTCGTGGGGCTCCGAAGCAGGAAGGCCGGCAAGGTGGCAGCGCGGCGCCTCAAGAAGGCGCGCGCATGCGTAGAGTCCGGCGATGCGCACAAATTCTATGAGGAGATGCTCTCAGCCCTCTGGGGCTACTTAGGCGACAAACTCAAGATGCCCACCTCAGAACTGAGCCGCGAGAATGTAAGCGAAGTGCTCGCTTCGCACGGCATACCGGAGGAGGATATCCAGAAACTTGTCGGAGTGCTCGATGATTGCGAGATGGCCCGCTACGCGCCCGCCTCGACCGGAAAGACCCTCAGCCAGACATACGATGAGGGGGCCGGAGTCATCGGCCTGCTCGAAGACGCTTTCAAGAAACCGGCTGCAAACAATACCTCTCACACCACAGAATAATTATGAAAATCCGCTATATCATCATAATTCTGCTCCTCATAGCCGGGATTGCTCCGGCCGGAGCTGCCTCGCGTCAGGAAAAGCGCGACCTCGCCTCCGCTGACTCAGCATATAGCGCCGGAGATTATTCGGGCGCTATCAGCAGGTATGAAGCCGCGATGGAGCTTTACGGCACCTCCGCCTCCTCTCTCTATGACCTGGGCAATGCCTTCTATCAGTCAGGCGACCTGGGCAACGCGCGCCTGTGCTATGAGCGGGCCCGCAAACTCGATCCCTCCGGAAAACTCATCAATAACAACCTGAAATATGTCATCACCAAGGTAGAGGATGCCAACCGAGGGTCGCTGACTGATAAGAAACTGAGCGTTGAGCCGGCGGCCACGGGATTTTTCGAGGGCCTTTACAAGGCGATGGCCGTAGACCTCTCCTCTGACTCATGGGCGAGGATGGCGGCCATAGCCTTCGTGCTGCTGCTTTGCTGCGTTGCCATGTATCTTTTCTCTCACAACGTAGCGGTGCGCAAAGTAGGATTTTTCGGCGGGGGCCTAATGGCCTTCTTCGCAGCGGCTATGGTCACCCTGGCCTTTGTATCCGCCCGCGCCTTCGAGCGCAGGGACGACGGGGTGATAATGGCCTTCAAGACCCCGCTTCTGGCCGAGCCGGCCTCCGATGCCAAGGCTGCCACCTCTCCTCTGCACCGGGGCACCAAGCTCCACATACTCGCTGAGGAGACCGGGCCCAGCGGCGAGACGGTCTGGTATAAGGTTCGCCTCAACGATGATTTTTCCGGCTGGATTCCGGCGCGCGACTTCGAGGTGATATGATTGAAACTGACAGTCTTAGACCTATATCAGCCACTTCCGGAAGATAGACGGGAAACAAAAATGTTATAAAACAGTTAAAATTATTGGCAAAATATTTGGTCAATCCCTATAAAATGCCTAAATTAGCCATCAATTAGCAAACTCACGCAGTTTTGCTGACTCTCCGCAATAAATTTTTCAACCTAAAATACTGCTATCATGAGCAAGACCATTTCTTTCAATGAGCTCCGCAGACTCAAAGACAGTCTGCCCGACGGCTCGACTCACCGTATCGCCGACGAGCTGAACGTTACAGTGCAGACCGTGCGCAACTACTTCGGCGGCGTCAACTACCAGTTTGGCAAGAACATCGGCATGCATATCGAGCCGGGTCCCGACGGCGGCATCGTGGTGCTCGACGACACCACTATCTACGACATGGCTGTCAAGATTCTCGAAGAGGAGGCTGCCAAGAAGGCCTGAGGCCTTGTCATCAAATTTTCTACTTTCACCTTAAATCGCCCCGAAACTGATCTATGAGAAGGGGCTCGGAGCTTGATAGATATGAATGGAACTCCCGACAGACTGACCCTCGTGATTCACACTCCCGAAGTGGCGGAGCGCGTGAAGAATACCCTTGCATCCCACGGCATAGCCGCGGAGGCGGAAACGGTGCGTGTGCCGGGAACGGACGTTGATGCGGTGGCTCTCTCGGTGGCTGCCGCGGATCTTGGCAAAGCTCTTAAGGTGACTGAAAGCGGACTCCGCGCCTCAGCAGGCGAGGAGGAGATGAAACTGACGGGAATGAGCGGCAATGTGCTCATTCCCGTCGATTTCTCTGAACTGACCATGGCCGAGGTCAAAGTAGGCTTTGACCTCGCCCGGCGTCTTGGCCTGAACGCAGTAGTGCTTCATGCCTATCCGGCCAGCATTTTCCCGACCACCCCTCCGGCGCAGCCATTCGCAGGCAACGTTGATCCGGAAAACACTCTCGAGACAATCCGCGAGAATCAGGTGTTCGATGAGACCGCTGAGGCAACTATGCACGAGCTTAAGGACAAAATAGATAAGCTCGTTGCCTCCGGCGAACTGCCCGATGTGAAATTCACCACCATGCTTGAGCCCGGTGTCCCGGAGGATGTCATCAAAGCATATGCGCGCATGACGCCTCCCGAGCTCATAGTGATGGCCACCCGCGGCGCCTCCCGCGAGGAGCGAAACCTGCTCGGCAGTGTCACGGCTGAAGTGCTCGACTCCTGTCGCGTGCCGGTGTTCACCGTGCCCGAGAACTGCCACTTCGACAAAGTGGAGAGCATAAAGAAACTGGCTTTCTTCTGCAATCTTGACCGCCAGGATGTAATGTCAGTAGACTTCCTGATGAGCATGTTCGGCTATCCTGACGTGGAGATTGTCCTCGTGCCCGTGGCTGAGAAGGGGAAGAGCCGTGACCATGAGCGCCTCGAATCATTCCGGCAGTATCTTGCCGGCAACTATCCGGAGGCGGAATTCAGCGTATTTTATATCCAGGAAAAGGACGTGCGGGGGTCATTTGAGCAGTTCCTGCACGACTCCGGGGTCCAGTTGCTGATAGTGCCAAACAAAAAGAAGAACATCTTCGCCCGCCTCTTCAACCCCGGCATCCCCCACAAGATCCTCTTCGAGCGCGACATCCCCATGCTCGCCCTCCCCGTCTGAAGAGAAAGAGGAAAGAATTAACGCTTGCGATGCAATATTAATTGCATCGCAAGCGTTTTTGCATAGACCCGAATTAACGAGACAAGGGTCTATTAACACGCGCGTTTTTAATGATATATCCAACTGATTTTGAATCCAAGCTCGGATTCGACACAGTGAGGGCTCTGGTGGCTGACAAATGCGTCAGCCGCATGGGCCGCGATGAGGTGGCAGCAATGTCATTCAGCAGCGGCTATGATGAAGTCAGGAGCCGTCTGCTCCAGACCGCCGAGATGGCCGGTCTGCTGCGCCGCCGTGCCGACATACCGGGCGCAACATTATACGATGTCGGCCCCTATCTAACGGAGATAAAGGCCGAAGGGAGCTACATGACAGCTGACAGGCTCCATAAATTGGGCAAGATGCTCGACACTATGCGTGCCGTCCATGAATTTTTCACACGCACAGACTCCGAGAGCGGTCGCCCGGCTTTGCCCGCCCTCTCCCGGGTGTTCGAGTCCCTGCACACCTTCCCGGCCATTTCGGCCGAAATTGACCGGTGCATATCGCAGCATGGGGAAGTGAAGGACACGGCCTCCGAGGCGCTCTATGACATCCGCAGGCAGATTTCCTCGATGGGAGGGAGCATGTCGCGCGCCATGCGCCGAGTGCTCGACCGCGCTGTTTCGGAGGGCATAGTGGAGAGCGGCGTCACTCCGTCGCTGCGCGACGGCAGGATGGTGATACCCGTGCCCGCTGCCATGAAACGCCGTATGAGCGGTATAGTGCACGATGAGAGCGCCACAGGCAAGACTGTATATATCGAGCCGGCCGAAGTCGTCGAGGCAGGCAACCGCCTGCGCGAGCTCGAGATGGAGGAGCACCGCGAGATTGTGGCCATACTCATCCGCGTGGCGGCTGTCATACGGCCTCACATAGATGACTTGGCAGATGCCGTGCGCCTGCTCGGATACCTGGACTTCCTGCGCGCCAAGGGGGAGTTTGCCAACGAGACAGACGCGCAGATGCCGGTGCTGGAGCGCACTCCGGAGATTGACTGGTATCACGCTGTGCACCCGGTGCTGATGCTCAATCTGCGCCGTCAGGGACGCGAGACCGTGCCGTTAAACCTGCAGCTCGACTCCAAGACCCGTTTCCTTATCATCTCGGGCCCCAACGCCGGGGGCAAATCCGTATGCCTCAAGACGGTCGGGATAGTGCAGTACATGACCCAGTGCGGCCTTCTGCCTACCCTTTACAGCAACTCCCATATCGGCATATTTGACAAAATATTTGTCGACATAGGCGATGAGCAGTCTATAGAGAATGACCTCTCGACCTATTCCTCGCATCTTCGCAACATGAAATACTTCATGGCCCACAGCGACAAATCCACGCTCGTACTGGCCGATGAGATGGGATCGGGCACTGAGCCCCAGATAGGGGGTGCGCTCGCCCAGGCCATTCTCATGCGCCTCGCCGGGAGCGGCTGCATGGGAGTAATTACCACCCATTACCAGAACCTCAAGACCTTCGCTGAGGATACCGAGGGGTTTGTCAACGGCGCCATGCTATATGACCGGCAGCACCTGCGCCCTTCGTTCCAGCTTTCAGTCGGGAGCCCCGGCAGCTCTTTCGCTCTGGAGATTGCCCGCAACATCGGCCTCCCCTCAGAGGTGGTCGAGAATGCCAAGGAGATCGTGGGGAGCGACTACGTCAACGCCGACAAGTATCTTCTCGACATCCAGCGCGACCGACGTTACTGGGCCAACAAGCGTCAGAACATCAAGGAGAAGGAGAACCGTCTTGACGACATCCTGTCGAAGTATGAGGGGACGGCCGAGAGCCTCCGCACCCAGCGTGCCGCACTACTCGCGGATGCCCGCCGCGAGGCGAAGGAAATCATGAAGACGGCCAACGCCCGCCTCGAAGGGGCCATACGCGAGATACGCGAGGCTCAGGCTGAGAAGGAGCGCACGCGCGCCGTGCGCCGCGAGCTTGATGAGTACAAGGCCTCCCTTGACAAGGAGGAGAGCGCCGAGGAGGCCCTTCCGGAGCCTCTCAAGCCATTGAAGCATAAGAGCCGCAAGAAGAAAGAGCAGGCTGCGCGTCCCGCCGCTCAGGAGAAAAAGGAGATTGCAGCCGGAGATTATGTCAGAATGGCTGACGGAGGTGTGGTAGGACAGGTGCTCTCGGTGCAGGGCAAGAAGGCCGAGGTGGCTTTCGGGGCCCTGCGCACCTTTGTGGAGCTGTCGCGCCTCCAGGCGGCCAAGAAACCGGCTGAATCGGCCCTCACGGCCGGACATTCGGTCAGCGCCTCCACGTGGGCCGGCAGCCGCGAGCATCAGCTGAACTTCCGCCAGGAGATCGATGTCAGAGGGATGAGGGCTGACGAGGCCCTGCAGGCCGTGACGTATTTCATCGATGACGCTATCCAGTTCAACGCCTCGCGGGTCCGCATACTGCATGGCACGGGCCACGGCATCCTCAAGACACTCATCCGTCAGATGCTCAAAGCCAACGGCGCGGTCGCATCGGCTGTAGACGAGGATGTGCGCTTCGGGGGAGCAGGCATCACTGTGGTCGATTTCAAATGAGCTCCTGGTTCAAGGTGAATATATAAGGAACAATCAACTAAACAACTTTCAGAAAACCGTGAGTCACAATCGAAAAACCGGCTATGCCGGGCTGTGGGCATTGCTTGCAGTGGCTCTTGCCGTCATTATCGGCAT
Organism: uncultured Sangeribacter sp.; assembly: GCA_964637105.1. GTDB lineage: Bacteria > Bacteroidota > Bacteroidia > Bacteroidales > Muribaculaceae > Lepagella. Next base: position 14,576 of record CAZWVY010000060.1, read on the forward strand.
ATCATTCCACGATGACATCACCTTAGGGGGATGGACCGTAAAGAAGGCGCCGTTCAAGGAGACGCTGACCGCCACATCGGATGACCGTGAGCGCAAAAGGGGCACCAAGGGAGTCTCCGCCGCAGCGGATGCACCGGACCCCGGGGAGGAGGCAGCGCAGAAAGTGCAGCAGACCGATTCCGCACCTCAGTCGCTGCTCATCATCGGCGACTCGATGACGCTCAACCTGGCCCTGCGCCTCGCCGAATACGCCAAGCATAACGGCCATGACATCCATGCCGTCAACTGGGATTCGAGCAACACCAAGATATGGGCCTCCTGCGACACGCTCGATGCCTTTATCAACCGCTATGATGTCACCTACGTGTTCATTTCCTTGGGAAGCAATGAGCTTTACCTTAAGAATTTCGACTCGCGCCGCCCTTACATAGAGTCTATCCTCTCCAAGATTGGCGACATACCCTACGTGTGGATAGGGCCGCCCAACTGGAAGGAGGACGCAGGCTTCAACGACCTTCTGGCCGAGATGTGCCGCCCCGGCTCATTCTTCCGCACCGAGGGAATGAAACTCGACCGCAAGAAAGACCATATCCATCCCACGCGGCAGGCCTCGGCCCTCTGGATAGACTCCATAGCGCGCTGGATGCCCCTCTCTGCCCATCCGATTCTCATGGATACACCGCCCGACACCATCGGCAAAGCCAACGCTCATGTCACATACCTTAAAGCCCTCAACAAATGATTGACCTCTTCCACAATCTCGCCGAGCAGCTGCGTTATGACCCTTCGGCCCCGATGCTCTTCTCGAGCGGCCTTTTCTGGATTCTGTTCATCGTATTCCTCCCCATCTACGCCCTGCTCAAGGGGAGCCGGGGCAAAATGGTGCTCTTCGTGGTGGCCTTCTCCCTATATTTCTACTATAAATCGAGCGGCCTCTTCTTTCTAATGCTGATCGGCACGAGCTTCATAGACTGGAGCATATCCCACGGCATAAACCGCGCGCGCCCGCGCTGGCTCAAGCTGACCTTCATGTGGCTCTCAATCGCCCTCTCGCTGTCGATATTGGGATACTTCAAGTATGCCAACTTCTTCCTGTGGAACTGGAACCAGATGGTGCAGGGCAACTTCCAGCCGATGGATATCATCCTCCCGGTGGGAATATCCTTCTACACCTTCCAGTCCATCAGCTATGTGGTGGATGTCTATAAAAAGCGCATCAAGCCCACAAAGTCGTGGCTCGACTACCTCTTCTTCCTCTCATTTTTCCCCGCCTTGGTAGCCGGCCCCATCGTCCGGGCGGACTATTTCCTGCCGCAGCTGCAGAAAAACGAGAGGGCCTCGTTTGCCGATATTTACGGCGGCCTGTGGCTCATCATCATCGGCATTGTCAAGAAGGCCATCATAGCCGACTACATCGCCCAATACAACGACCTTATCTTTAACGACCCATCGCTCTACACCGGCGTGCAAACCCTCATGGGAGTCTTGGGCTACACGATGCAGATCTACTGCGATTTCTCGGGATACTCCGACATGGCCATAGGACTCGCCCTGATGATGGGCTTCCGTTTGGGCCTTAACTTCGACTCACCCTATCAGAGCCGCAACCTGACGGAGTTCTGGCGCCGCTGGCACATCTCCCTCTCCTCATGGCTGCGCGACTATCTGTATATTCCCTTGGGAGGAAACCGCAAAGGGACGCTGCGCACTTACATCAACAATTTCCTGACCATGCTCATAGGTGGCCTGTGGCACGGCGCCGCTTGGAAATTTGTGTTCTGGGGAGCGATGCATGGCGCAGGGCTCGCCGTCCACAAGGCCTGTAAGCCCATATTGTCGAGGATACCTGACAACTTGCTGACAGGGTTCATCGGCTGGCTTCTGACTTTTGTGTATGTATCCCTGCTGTGGGTGTTCTTCCGTGCAGCAAGTTTTGAGGACTCCGTGCTGATAATAGGCAACATCTTCGTAGATTTCGACTGGGGTCAGATACCGCAGTTTGCCGTTGCCCGACCGGAGTGGTGCGTCATGATGGGAGCCTTGATAGTGGCGCACTTCGTGCCGCAGAAGTGGGTTGACTGGGGCGGACAGGTCTTCGTGGCCTCCCCGTGGGCGGTCAAGCTGATAGTGTTTCTCGCCGTCGTGCAGCTCGTCATCGAATACATGTCCGAGGAGGTCGCCCCCTTTATCTACTTCCAGTTCTGAACGGACTGCATCCTTTAACACCTTCTGTCTCATGACCATCAGCCTGAGTAAATACCCTGCCTCGCTGCCTCTCTGCTCCCTTGCCATCTTCATTGCCCTGATGATGGCTTGTACCCTCTGTGGGTGCACTTCA
>CAZWVY010000061.1:0-16896 GCA_964637105.1 uncultured Sangeribacter sp.
CCGGATGTGTTCAACCTCCTTCTCCAGGTGATGGACGAGGGGCGTCTGACCGACTCCTTGGGCCGTCGGATAGACTTCAAGAACACTATCATCATAATGACCTCAAATGTCGGCTCGCGTCAGCTGAAGGAGTTCGGCGGAGGCGTGGGCTTCAACACTGAGACCGTTTCCAAGGAGCAGGCTCACGGGGTCATCTCCAAGGCGCTCAACAGGGTTTTCTCTCCGGAGTTCCTCAACCGAGTTGATGATGTCATCATGTTTGACCAGCTCGACCGTGACGCTATCTTCAAGATTATTGATGTGGAGCTGAAGGATTTCTATGCCCGAGTGGAGAAGTTAGGGTTCCATCTCAACCTCACTGAGAAGGCCAAGGATTTCCTGGCTGACAAGGGGTATGACAAGAACTTCGGTGCCCGTCCGCTGAAGCGCGCCATCCAGAAATATCTGGAGGACGATATGGCTGAGCTGATGCTGGGCCTCAATGCCGAGGGCAAGATTGGCGGCAGCATCAACGTGGACCACGAAGAGGGCGCTGAGCGTCTCAGCGTTACTTACGAGCCCTTAGGCGAGTGATATGTACAATTAAACGACGAAGGGAGTGCTTTGGGGCACTCCCTTCGTCGTTTATGTGCTGCCCCTCCGGGGCAATGGGGTTATATGGGGCTGGTCACCCCGGGCTCACGCCCGGGGATAACGCTGTTAAGCCCCTCCGGGGCAGTGGGCACTGTAGAGAGGCCGAGTGCAGGTAGGTGGGATTATGGGCGTTGGTAGAGGTCTTGGATGACGAGGCCGGCCAAGGTCAGGCCGAAGATGGCTGTGATGTGCATGAGGGAGCCGTTGATCTGAGCCTTTCGAGCATCGTGGGTTGACAAAGCTCCCTCTGTTGACGGAGACGGTGCTTCTATTTCGCCGAGATTAGGAAGGAGCTCCTCGCTATAGACGCACTTGAATTTCTTCCGGGGCCAGTATCCTAATTTCTTGAACCGCTGACGCAGCGCGCGGGCGAGCGGACACCCTTTGACGTTGCGGAACTCAGCCACGGCCACGCGCGTCGGATCCATTTTCAAAGCTGCCCCCATTGAGGAAAAAAAGACTCCGCGTTCGCGGGTCGCCAGGTCTATAAGCGTGACTTTGTCCTTCAGGGAATCAATGGCATCGATGATGTAGTCATAGCGCTCCAAGTGGAACTCCCCGGCTGTCTCAGCCGTGAAATCTCCGAATATGGCATTGATATGCGCGTCCGGGGCTACGGTCAGGAGATGTCTCTTCATGGCCTCAACTTTGACCTCGCCGACTGTTTCGACAGTGGCCATCAGCTGACGGTTGATGTTGCCGTGGGTGACGCGGTCGCTGTCTACAATCGTAATGTGTCGTATGCCGGAGCGCACGAGCGATTCGATGCACCACGATCCTACCCCTCCCACGCCAAATACAATCACTTCGGCCTCTCTCAAGCGTTGGAGGGCTTCATCTCCGAGCAGCCGCCGCGAGCGGCTCAGAATTTCATCATCGTCTATTTTCATGTGGAAAGTTATTTGGCGAGTTCAATAATCTCGCAGTCACGGAAATCGCTTCCATCTACGGTGAGGCGCACGAGGGTGCGATTGCGGTGCCATCCCTGTTGTCCCGCCGCCCCGGGATTGATATGCAGCGCTCCTGTCTGGGGGTCGTGCATTATTTTCAAGATATGTGAATGGCCCTCAACCATGAGGTTGATTCCGTTGTCCAAGATAAGTCGGCGGATACCCGGAGCCCAGCGGCCCGGGTACCCACCGATATGGGTGAGGAGCACTTTGGCGTCCTCAACTTCAAATATTTCGAGTTCTTTGAGCTTTCTTCGCACTTCGCCGTGATCGATATTGCCGCTTACAGCCCTGACAACCGGTGCCAGGTCTTCAAGACGCTCGATGATGGAGTAATCTCCGACATCTCCCGCGTGCCATATCTCATCACAGCCTGTGAAATAGATCGCATATCGGTCATCCCAGTAGCCGTGTGTGTCACTCAGGATCCCGATTCGCTTCATAAGGTAGCGCCATTATTTGCCTCTGCCTCTTCCTTGGAGGCCTTCTCCTGCTCGCGGGCCTGCTGCCATATCGGGCTCAGATAGAGGTCTACGCGCTCGGGGAGGATATCTTCGTAAAAGTCCATGGCTCGCCCAATCGGCGCGCCTTGGTAAGTGGGGTCGGCGATTACGAAGGGTTCGCCGGCGTACGTGTAATAATAGGAATTGCGGTCTATACACTCAGGGAGTTTGACGGATGCCGACTCATGGTTAGGGTAAGCGAGAAGCTGCGACTCGATGCCGAGTGCCTCCCAAAGGAGGGTGGTGAAGAAGATCGATCTGTCCTCACAGTCGTTGGCACCATAGAAGAAGTTCTCCTCGATGAAGTAAGGTTTCTCAAACCCATGATTGGTGTCATCGACCTCATATTCGAATCCCCACTGTGTGAAAGTGAGGAGTCTCTGAGTAGCCTCCTCGGGTGACAGACCTGCAAGCTGTGCTTTCACCTGGTCTACAAGCTCCTTGCGGAACTTGGGGTCAACTGTCGACTCAGCGAAACCTTCGGTCGGCATCTGAGGATAGCGGTGCAAGATAGGCATGAGCAGGACGTTGACCTTGCCTTCGATAGTGATATCGCCGAATGCCTTGCAGTAATCAATGTACATCTCCGGAATTTTGAGATTGTCGATTCTGAAATCGAAATCATTACCCCCGGGCACCTCCTTGGGAGGCTCCACGCAGAAGTACATCGGACGGATGGAGTATTTCCCGAGATCCTCGTCATCGATATTGAAGAGATAGTTTTGGGTGCCGGGCTCCCTGCTGATCTGGAAGAGCTGCTGGCGCGAGGGGAGTGTGAGGAAAGCCGCACCGTCGTACGAGCCTAACTTCGCCCCGTATCCTTGGTGCACCAGAAGATAATGTACCAGAGCGGTGCGTGACATCTGGGAGGCATCCGGAAACTTGGAATTGACGTAAGCTCGGGTCAGCTCATAGCGGAGATAGTCGTTAAGGTTCATGGATTTGGCAAGTTCGGCTAACTCCTTTCCTACGATAGCTCCGACCTGCTCCTCCTCGAGGAGGCGCCACTGGGCAGCGGCATTTTCACGCAGGGAGGTGAAAGAACCCTGCTCCTCATACTTGAAGGGCTTCATGGTGCCGATGATCTGGTAGTCGTATGAGGGAACGCGCAGGTCAAGGTCATAAAACTTGAACCAGTCGCCGGGTGTATGGTCATCGGGGCGCGTGCGGCGATACTGCGCATCCATGACCATGCGCTGTGTCTCGCGGTTGCCTGTGATAGCCTTCAAGGCCTCACTGTTCATCATATTCCAGCGCTCACGGTTGTTGGCGTCAGTTACTACTGTTCCGGTAACGCCGTCCAACCCCGGGATATTTTCTATGGCTGCATGGCCTGTAGCCTTGGCGCGCATGGCGGCTTCGTCAACGCCCGGCGCCACCGGCATTCTCTCCGGCTTAGGAGATGTGTATCTGATTCGGCCGGGCTCCGGAGTGAACTGCACCCACTCTCCCTCAAGCCATTTGTCATAATTGCTTATCACCTGATTGCGGAAGTCATCGAAATCGGCGTTGACATTGTTGACGAACTCATCGAAGCTGCCGAGGCGGTTAGCGAATGATTCCTTAGAAGCTGTCTTCTTGGCAGAGAGCGAACTGCCTGCAGATGTAACGGGGGCTGCAGCAGTCTGCGGCACCTCGGGTTCGATGTCACCTTTCGAGGTCTGAGCCTGGGCGGCCACACCGCTAAAGGCGAAAAGACCTGCTAATAGCCCGGGGAAAAGATGTTGCATATATTATTACGGTTTTGATTTTTGCAAAATTAAGTAAAATTCTGTTAATATGCAAATCTTTTGAACATACTGCAGTGAAATAGCCCCGGAGAGGTGGCACGGCGGATATGGGGCTCACCTCTCCGGGGCTATTTCAGCAGCTTCCCGGCTGTGTGGATAATAGACTCAGAAGAAAAGGGCGATGCGGTAGGTGATGAAGGAGAGCACCCATGCCAGCCCCGTGTTGTAGACCACTGAGAAAAGGGTATATTTCCAGCTTCCGGTCTCGCGGGTGATGGCCGATAGCGTGGCGATGCAGGGGAAATAGAGGAGCACGAACACCATGAAGGCTATAGCCTTGGCCTCATCAAAGGGGGCTTTGCCCGTGACCGGGGAAGGAGTGACGAGCCGCTCCGAGAGCAGCTGTGAATCGTCATCGCCTACAAAAAGGACACCCATAGTGGAAACAACCACCTCCTTGGCGGAGGCGCCGGCTATGAGCGAAACCGTAGTGCGCCAATCAAAATCCATCGGATTGACAACGGGTTGGCAGAACCGGCCTATACGGCCGAGGATTGAATATTCCTGCTGATATGAATTGGTGACGAGCTCATCAACCTCTTCGGGAGTCTTGTCGGCCAATACTGCAGGGGGCATTTCTGACACAGTGGCCTCTTTGAAGTGCGCCGGAACATCTTCCGCTCCGTAACGGGGGAAGTAGGAGAGTGCCCACACAATCATTGACGCCACGAGAATAAGGCCCCCCATCTTGCGCAGGTATTGCTCTGCTTTGGACCACATGGCGCGCATAGTGGCCTTGGCGGTCGGAATGCGGTACGGGGGCAGTTCCATTACGAAAGGTGTCTCGTCTGCCTTGAACCAGAATTTACGAAGCATCTTGGCGGTCAAAACAGCCGCAATGATACCCAAAAGGTAAAGGCCGAAAAACACTACCGCCCCATGGCGCGGGAAGAAGGCTCCGACGAGGAGCACATATATCGGTATGCGCGCCGAGCAGCTCATGAAAGGATTTATCAGAATCGTAATCAGTCGGCTTGAATGGCTCTCGATTATGCGAGTGGACATAATCGCCGGAACATTGCAGCCGAATCCCATCACGAGGGGTATGAACGATTTGCCGTGCAGCCCCATCTTGTGCATGAGTTTATCCATGATGAAAGCCACCCGCGCCATATATCCGGAATCCTCCATGAAGGAAATGAAGGCATAAAGGATGAGAATATTAGGCAGAAAGACTATCACGCCACCAACACCTCCTATGACGCCGTCCAGGAGCATGTCTTTGAACGGCCCGTCGGCCATTCGGACCGAGATGAATTGAGACAATGCGCTGACACCCTGCTCTATCCACTCCATCGGATATGAGCCTAATTGGAATGTGGCCCAGAACATGAGAAACATCACCCCGAAGAAGAGGGGGAAACCGAACAGTTTGTTGGTGACGAGAGCATCAATGATTTTTGTGGTCTTCTCGTCATACTCAATGCTGCCGTGCATTGTCTCAGCCAAGGCTCCGCGGATGAATCCATATTTTTCGGCGGCTATCGCCGTCTGGACATCCTCGCCGAGCCGCTGATTAAGCTCCTCGGAGGCTTTGTCGCGCTCAGTCCGCAGCCACGGACAGTCGGTAGACTCGCCGATTACCCGCTCCGCCTCGGGATCTCTCTCAAGATACTTGATGGCGAGATAGCGGGGGGAAATGATATGGTCGAAGTCATGGTCGGCTTTTATGCGGTCTTTAAGCACGGTCACAGCCTCCTCAATCTCGGGACGCATCTTGACATGTATGTGGCGGACCTCCTCGGCCTTCATCTCATACACGTCAATGACCGTGTCGAGAAGTTTCTCAATGCCCCAGCCGGTCGCCGCGATAGTCGGAACAATGGGCACGCCGAGCATCTTCGCCAGGTTTTCGTAGTCGAGCACAGCCTTGGATTTCTCAAGCTCATCATACATATTGAGAGCGATGACCATGGAGCGGTTCATGTCGATGAGCTCGGTGGTGAGGTAGAGGTTGCGCTCCAGGTTGGAGGCAACCACCACGTTGACTATCACGTCAGGCGTACGGTCGCGCAGGTAGCGCGTCACGTAGGTCTCCTCGGGCGAATAGGCAGAAAGCGAATATGTGCCGGGGAGGTCAACTATATTGATTTTATAGCCTTTATAGCGGAGCGAGCCTGTTTTGGCGTCAACGGTTACTCCGGCATAATTGCCCACATGCTCGCGGGCGCCGGAGACAATATTGAAAAGTGAAGTCTTGCCGCAGTTAGGGTTGCCGAGCAGGGCGACATTGATGATGCGGTCTCTTCTCACCGGACGCTCCTGAGGATCATGCATACCGGAGTCATGGTGAAGATCTTCCTGAAGATGCTCATTCCATTCCTTCAGGGGGACAATTTCGATAAGCCTCGCCTCATTGCGGCGAAGCGACACCTCGTAATCCATAAGTGAATATTTCACCGGATCGGCGAGGGGTGCCTGGAGAATCATAGTGACCTCCCTGCCGCGCACGAACCCCATCTCCATCACCCGCTTGCGGAAAGCGCCGTGACCCAGAATCTTAGTTATGACGCCCGTCTCGCCGGGCTGAAGCTGTTCAAGCCGCATATTATTTTTAATATGTTAATTTCAGGCCGCAAAGATAGTCGGGATTTTCTATATTTGCAATACCCTAAACTGAGTAATTGCAGCGGTTTTTTGCAGCGGGGTCAAGGCTGGTTGGGGTCAGCCGGGAGTTCACGCGACAGATGGGCGCAAATCAGCACGAGCACTGAGAGCACACCCAAGGTAATGGCTGTTGAGTGCATTACGTTACCCAGGCCCACGAGAGGGCTCACGAGAGCGCCCACCGCATAGCCTGCCATGCCTATAAGCGCCGAGGCATCACCCGCATGAGCGCGACCCTCATTCATCGAAAGAGTGTTGCCGACGGTGAAGAGCATGCCGAGGCAGACGAGCATCGGGAGGTTGAGAGCCTCGTAGACCCAGAAATTATCCACCAGGAAGTAGCAGGCCACCTGGGCTGCGATGATGAATATCATGGTGCGCCCCGCAAATACGGCTGCGCGTTTGAGCAGTTTGAACTTCAGAGCGGAAGTTGCTCCGATAGCGACGAATATGGCGTTAACACCCATCACTATGCCAAACTGGAGCTGGGTATATCCGTAATGGTCCTGGATAATGAACGGAGCGGAGGATATGTATGCGAAGAGCATACCGAGGGCTGTGCCCTTCAGAGCAACATGAGTGACGAACTTGCGGTTTTTACAAAGAGTGGCATAGTTGAGAAAGGATGTGCCGAAACGGCCTTTCACACGCTTGGCCTTAGGAAGCGACTCCTTGAGCGCGGGGGAAAGGATCAGCAGCAAAGCACTGAATCCGAATAATATCCAGAAGATGCCCTGCCACCCGATGGATTTGGCAACAAATCCGCCGATTACCGGGGCGCTGGCGGGGGCGAAACCGTTGATGGCTCCAACAAGGGCCATTACCTTGGCGAGCTGTCTGCCTGCATACATATCAGCGGGAATGGTGCGCGCGAGAAAGTATCCGCCGGAGGCTCCGATGCCTTGAACGAGGCGCCACCAAAGGAAAACATGTATCGTCTTTGACCAAACTGAGCATGCCGCTCCGATGCAGAAAACGACCAACGAAAACAGCAGAACCGGCTTGCGGCCGAACCTGTCGGAGAGGGGGCCGAGAATAAGTTCGCCGACTCCAAGGCCGACCATGCCCATTGTCAGTCCGAGCTGCACCGTGGAGACTGAGCAGTGGAAACTGCGCATCATTGCCGGAAGCGTCGGCAGGTACATGTCATTTACGAAAGAGCCGAAAGCGCTGAGTAGCGCAAGGTATATGACTAAAAATACAAAATAAGAGCCCGTTGGTCCCGCTTTCTGCGGTGTCGGGGTAGTGGTGTCATTCATAGCATATAATTAATAAATACAGCTCAAAGTAGAATCGAGCACATATAATGAACGCCCGCCATCGGGCGGACGTTCACAATATTTAAGAAAAAGATGTATTATTTTCGCTTAGGAGCCGGTTCCGGATCTGAGGGAAGCGCTGCGGGTTTCTTCAGATACTTGTCGAGGAAGCGGAAGAATGTGCGCTGCCACAGCACGGCATTCTGGGGCTTGAGAATCCAGTGGTTCTCATCGGGGAAGACGAGCATCTCAGCTTCCAGGCCATGCATCTTGGCGGCGTTGAAGGCCATCATGCCCTGAGAGGCGAGGATACGGTAATCCATTTCGCCGACAGTGATGAGCATGGGGGCGGTCCAGTTGTTGACAAAGCGGTGGGGGGAGTTTGCGAAAGTGCGCTGGGCAATGGCGTTCTCTGTGTCCCAGTAAGCGCCACCCATGTCGAAATCTGCAAACCACATCTCCTCAGTCTCGAGATACTGGGCCTCGATGTTGAAGATGCCGGCGTGTGCGATCATGGCTGCGAAACGGCCGTCGTTATGGCCGGCGAGCCAGTACACTGAGAAGCCCCCGTAACTTGCGCCGATAGCGCCTACGCGCTTGGCGTCAACGTATGGCTGCGATGCTATGTAATCGGTGGCGGCTAAGTAATCACGCATGTTCTGGCCACCGTAATCGCCTGAAATCTGACGGTTCCACTCCTCGCCGAAGCCGGGCACTCCGCGGCGGTTAGGAGCTATTATCACATATCCGTTGGCGGCCATGATGCGGAAGTTCCAGCGATAGCTCCAGAACTGGCTTACTGCCTGCTGAGGACCACCCTGGCAGTAGAGAATTGCGGGATATTGCTTGGTTTCATCGAAGTCGGGAGGAAGGATGACCCAGCAGGTCATCATCTTGCCGTCAGATGTGGGCACCATGCGCTTCTCTACCTTTACCTCGGCCAGCTGCGAGAGGATATCCTTGTTAAGCTCGGTGATCTGCTTGACCTCTCCTTTGGATATTGCAACGAGGTCTTTGGGCACCACCATAGAGTTGCGGGCAGCGATGACACTGCCGTCTGCCAGAGTGTGCACGCCCGAGTAGTCATACTGTCCGGCAGCGAGGGTGTCTATAGCGCACGTGGCGACATTAATGCGGAACACCGGTTCGGTGCCTTCATAATAACCATTGAACACGATAGACTTGCCATCCTTATCCCACGCGAGACCTTCAGGCCAGTAATCCCAGTTCTCGGTAAGATCGCGCATTTCACGGGTCTTCATGTCGAGCACCATCAGGCGCTTTTTGTCGCTCTCGAACTTCGGAGTCTTCATTGACAGCCATGCCAGGGAGCTGCCGTCAGGTGAGAAGACCGGGTCAGTGTCATATCCGGGCATCCCTTCTGTGAGACACTCCGTGGACTTCTTCTCCAGGTCATAAAGATAGAGGTTGCTGTCAGTGGAGAATGAGTATTCCATGCCTGTGAGTTTGCGCGACACATATACCAACCGGCGGCTGTCAGGGCTCCAGGCGAAGGCATCAGTGCCGCCGAAGGGTTTCATCGGGCACTCGAAGGGTTCTCCGGCCATGATGTCCTGAGCATCGTCAAGCTCATCCTCGGCGAGGCTGAAGCCTGCCACGAAGGGGTGTGGAATCTCTGTGACCCATTCATCCCAATGCTTGTACATCAGGTCGTTGACCAGGCGGCCGGTGGTCTTGGGCAGGCCCTCAAAGAGGGTCGTGTCCTGGTTGAAAGGCTTGATCTGAGTGGAGTAAACCACCTTCTTGCCATCGGGAGAAATCACGAAGCAGTCCACGCCGCTCTCCACATTAGAGTGGCGCTTGCGGTCTGAGCCATCAGCTCTTATTGAGAAAATCTGAGGTTTCGCATCAGCATTCTCCTTGCCTATGAAGGCCAGTCTTTCGCCGTTCTCTATCCACTGAAGATTGCCTTCGGACGATGAGGTCTTGGTCAGGCGCTTCATGTCCGAGCCATCGGCATTGACAGTGTAAATTTCAGAATTGGATTTGTTCTCCTCTATGCTTTCATAGGCCAAGGTGAAGGCTATGAGTTTTCCATCAGGAGAGGGGAGCGCCTCGCCCAGACGGCCCATTGCCTCGAGCACCTCCGGGGTGAGCTGCCCGTTGACAATCTCGACTTCCGGCTTCTCGATGACAGAAGCCTCACTTCCTCCTGCCTCTTTGCATCCCGTGGCGAGCACCGCGGGAATCAGCAGGGCCGCCGAAGCGGCTGTCTTTAGTTTCATCATTTCGGTTAATCTTAGATTTTGGGTTAGTATTGCTCTTTGTATTTATTCTGCGTTCAGAATCCATCCTCCTCGGCGTAACGCCCCGGGATGATGGCCCGTCAGGATAGAGCTGCGCTATCAGGTCAGGGCGGTGCATTCGCCTGAGCTCATTGACAATCTCTGCGCGCGCCTCCGGGCGATACCAGAAGAAGAAGCGACGCTGAGCAAGTTTCTGCTGCTCAGTCCTGGCGGTATATACCTTCTCACCCGTGTAGGGGTGAATCCCGGTGTAATAAATCTCAGTCGCCACGGTCATGGGCGTGGGCGTGAAATCCTGCACCTGCTCAAGATGGAAATCCAGATTTTTGGTTATAACGGCCAGCTCAGCCATGTCTTCCTCGCGGCAGCCGGGATGCGAGGATATGAAATAGGGGATAAGCTGCTGCCTTAATCCGTGACGGGCGTTGACATCATCAAAAATCTTCTTGAACTCTCTGAAGAGTCCGAAAGAGGGTTTGCGCATCACGTTGAGCACCGTGTCTGAGGTATGCTCGGGGGCTACTTTGAGACGGCCGCTGACGTGATTGGCGATAAGTTCCTCAAGATAGCGGCGGTTGGCCCGGGCTACTTCCCCGTCCTTGCACGGAGCCATAGCGAGGTCATAGCGCACACCGCTGCCGATAAAGGATTTCTTTACTCCCGGCAGTGAGTCCACAGCTTTATAGACATCAAGAAGGGGGCGGTGGTCAGTATTGAGGTTCGGGCATGGCTTAGGATGAAGGCAGGACGGGCGGCGGCATGACGCGCACACGCTTTTGTCGCGGCCACCCATGGCATACATGTTGGCCGAGGGGCCCCCGAGATCGGAAATGTATCCCTTGAAATCATCCATCTCAGTGACCTTGCGCGCCTCACGAAGAATAGACTCCTTTGATCGGGAGGCAATAAATTTGCCTTGATGCGCAGAAATTGTACAGAACGCGCATCCTCCGAAGCACCCCCTGTGCATATTCACGGAGTGGCGTATCATCTCATACGCAGGTATTGTTTTTCCTTTGTAGCGGGGGTGAGGCACGCGGGTGTAGGGGAGGTCAAATGAAGCATCTATCTCTCCCGGCGCCATCGGGGGCCACATGGGATTGATCTTAATCATTTTACCTCCGGTCTGCTGCCAGATGACAGAGCCACGCATACGGTTTGACTCCTCTTCTACATGGCGGAAGTTCTCAGATTGCTTTCGCTTGTCTTTCAGACACTCCTCAAACGGATGGAGCACGATGTCATCCTTGCCCGGCGTCTCATCGGAGAAGAAGAGCGTCTGAGGGACATCCGTGAGGTCGCGGATGTTTTCGCCGGCAGCGAGGCGGTCGGCAATCAAACGCATGGTTTTCTCCCCCATGCCGTAAGAAATCATGTCCGCGCCGGATTCGCTTAGGATTGATGGGCGAAGCTTATCCTGCCAGTAATCGTACTGGGCCACACGACGCAATGAAGCCTCTATTCCTCCTGCTATCACAGGAACATCCGGATATAATGTCTTGAGAATCTGTGAATAGACAATAGTAGGATAATCGGGGCGCATTCCATGCCTCCCGCCGGGCGTATATGCGTCATCGTGGCGAAGACGGCGGTTTGCGGTGTAATGGTTGACCATAGAATCCATGGCTCCCGCCGACACTCCGAAAAATAACCGTGGCTTGCCTAACTTCTTGAAATCCCGCAAATCATCTCTCCAGTTAGGCTGCGGGACGATTGCCACCTTATAGCCTGCGGCCTGGAGGGTGCGTCCTATAACCGCCGCGCCGAACGAGGGATGATCAATGTATGCGTCGCCTGAAAAAAGGATAATGTCGGGGCGCTCCCACCCGAGGGCCTTTATCTCATCGGCTGTCGTAGGGAGGAAGTCGGAACGCTGCCATTTCGCCGGGGAAGGTGTATTATCACTGCTGGCCGACATTTTCTTTCTGTTTTAAGAGGGACTGGAGCGCTATGAGTTCATCACGCAGGCGGGCTGCCTCAATGAAGTCCGTGCGTTTAGCCGCGGCCACCATGTCGGAATTGACACGGTTGATGCGGCGCTCCAATTCCGAGGGTGACATATAGGCGGTGACAGGGTCTGCGACAAATTCAGCGGGCTGCTCGCGCTCCATGATATAAGGTCTTGAAACGGGCTCGGCGGGACGAGACAGTTTCTTGCGCAGAGTGTCGGGCAGACGGTCGGTCTTCTTTCCGATAGGCTGGTTTGACGTGTCGGGCGCAGGACCGTACAGGTCAATCAAATCCTGCTGGGTCTTCTTCACAATCGGGGTCGGGGTAATGCCGTTGGCCTCATTGTAGAGCATCTGTTTGGCTCTGCGTCGCTCCGTCTCGTCAATAGTAAGCTGCATGGAATCCGTGATTCTGTCAGCATACATGATTACTTTGCCGTGGACATTTCGTGCGGCTCTACCGGCCGTCTGCGTCAGTGAACGGTGATTGCGCAGGAAACCCTCCTTGTCTGCGTCAAGTATGGCTACCAGGCTCACTTCGGGCAGGTCAAGGCCCTCTCGGAGCAGGTTGACACCGATCAGCACATCGTAAGTGCCGGCGCGCAAGTCCTCAAGAATCCGGATACGTTCAAGGGTGTCGACATCGCTGTGGATATATGCGCATCGCACGCCCCAGCGCTGCAGGTGCGCGTCAAGCTCTTCGGCCATGCGTTTGGTCAGAGTCGTGACAAGGGTGCGCTCGCCCGCCTCAGTGCGTCGGCGTATCTCCTCCATTAGGTCATCAATCTGATTCATTGTAGAGCGGACCTCAATCTCGGGGTCAAGAAGACCGGTAGGACGTATGATCTGCTCTGTGAACACGCCCTCGCTCTGCTGCAGCTCGTAGTCGCCGGGGGTGGCCGAAACATAAATGGTCTGCGGTGTCAGGCGTTCAAACTCATCAAACTTCAGCGGACGGTTGTCAAGGGCGGCCGGGAGGCGGAAGCCGTACTCCACGAGGTTCATCTTGCGCGACAGGTCTCCCCCGAACATTCCCCGAATCTGCGGTAGCGTCACATGGCTCTCATCAATTATAGTCAGGAAATCCTGAGGGAAGTAATCGAGAAGGCAGAACGGGCGCATGCCTGGCTCGCGCCCGTCGAAATAGCGGGAGTAGTTCTCAATGCCGGAGCAGCTCCCCAGCTCCTTTATCATCTCGACATCGTAGGTCACCCGTTCACGCAGACGCTCCGCCTCAAGCAACTTTCCCTCGTTTCGGAAAAATTCGCACTGCGCGCCCAAATCAAGCGTAATCTGATTGACTGCGGAAAGTGTCCTCTCTTTAGAGGGAACGAATATATTGGCCGGATAGATGTTGAAACCCTCGAGGTCAGTGAGAGCCATTCCGGAAACGGGGTCGACTGTCTGAATCTTCTCAATCTCATCTCCCCAGAACATCACCCTCAGGGCTATGTCTTCGAAGCTGAGGCGGATGTCAACAGTGTCACCTTTGGCGCGGAACTGCCCCGGGCCAAGCTCGATGTCGGAGCGGGAGTAGAGGGAGTCGACCAGTTTGCGGAGAAAGGCATTGCGCGAGATACGGTCGCCAACGGCTATGCGGACAACGCTCTGGGTGAAATCCTCTGGATTGCCCATTCCGTAAATGCACGATACTGACGATACGACCACTACATCGCGACGCCCCGAGAGGAGCGCGGCCACTGTCGAGAGGCGCAGCTGCTCGATGCGGTCATTGATCATCAGGTCTTTTTCTATATATTTGTCGGAGGAGGGTATGTAGGCCTCCGGCTGGTAGTAATCGTAATAGCTGACGAAATACTGCACGGAGTTGTCGGGAAAGAAATTTTTCATCTCTCCATACAGCTGGGCAGCAAGAGTCTTGTTATGGCTGAGTATTAGCGTAGGCCTTTTGACCTCCTTGATGACATTCGCCATGGTGAAGGTCTTGCCGGAACCTGTGACGCCGAGCAGCGTCTGATAGGGCTGACCTGCGCGGACACCCTCGACAAGCTCTGCAATTGCCTCAGGCTGGTCCCCCGTGGGGGAATAGTTTGAATTCAATTTGAAATCCATGATGCAAATTTAGCCAAAAAATTCGATTTAACGAAATTTTGCCGCACTGCGGGCGGAAGTGTTCCAAAAATTTTTATTAATTTTGCAAATCATAATGGGCCCGGCTGCGCTGTTTCACCGCCGCGGGCTCACGTATAATTGCGGGCTATGTCCGCATAAAATGACAAATGACTATGAGAAAGAACATTGTTGCAGGCAACTGGAAAATGAACACCACCCTCGACGAGGGTGTCGAGCTGGCAAACGACATCAACACGCTTCTTCTGGCCAACAAGCCGAACTGCGAGGTAATAATATGTGTACCCTTCACGCACCTCACTTCGGTGCATGGAGTGATTGACAAGGAGGTGCTCGGCCTCGGCGCTGAAAACTGCTCAGAGCATGAGAAGGGCGCATACACCGGCGAGGTGAGCGCAGCCATGGTGAAGTCTACCGGTGCCCAGTACGTGATACTTGGCCACAGCGAGCGCCGCCAGTATTTCGGCGAGAACAATGAGCAGCTTCTTGCCAAGACGAAACTCGCCCTTGCCAACGGCCTTCAGCCCATCTTCTGCGTAGGCGAGGTGCTTGAGGAGCGCGAAAACGGCACTTACAATGATGTGGTCAGCTACCAGATTGAGGCCCTCTTCTCCCTCTCGCCTGAAGACTTCAGCAAGATTATCGTGGCCTACGAGCCTGTCTGGGCTATCGGCACCGGCAAGACCGCCACTGCTGAACAGGCTCAGGACATGCACGCTCATATCCGCAAGGTCATCGAGTCAAAGTATGGCAAGGAGATAGCAGACAACACTTCCATTCTCTATGGCGGAAGCTGCAAGCCCTCCAATGCCAAGGAGCTTTTCGCAAAACCGGATGTTGACGGCGGCCTTATCGGCGGCGCAGCCCTGCAGGCTGACAGCTTCATGGGCATCATCGAAGCCTTCAATTGATGATGAGACGCACGTTGCCGGCTATTGTGCTGGTCCTGGCGGCCGGACTGAGCCCTTTGTTACTCTTCTCCCAGTCGGATAGGGGTGCGTGCGATGGTCCGCAGAACTTTCCTGAACGCCTGCGCGAGGAGTCAGAGGGAAGGATTGAAATAATATCCGACCGGGAGCTTCTGGATTTGCTGCTGAGCGCACCCGAGCAGAAAAAGACGGGCAACGCCTCGCGCAGCCAGAGCATGACGACCACCGGCTACAGGATTCAGGTGTTCAGCGACGGACGCAACCAGCATTCTCTCGAGGCCCGCGCCAAAGCGAGAGGGAGCGCCATCATAGCAAGGTTTCCGAAATACCGCGGCCAGGTGTATACTTTTTCCAGTTCGCCGAACTGGTACACCCGCATAGGCAATTTCCGCACCCAGCATGAGGCCGACAACGCGCTCAAGGAACTGCGCGCCTCCTTTCCGCAGTTCGCTTCGGAGATGAGGGTAGTCAAATCCAAGATAGTCAACATAAAATAAGGAGCAAAAGCAAAGAGAAGAAGTGGCACGTAAAGAAGCACACGACGAGAAATTAGTGGCTGAGATAGCCTCACATTACCGCGAGATACTCCGTCTGGTGGGTGAGGATCCTGAGCGCGAGGGTCTGCTCAAGACTCCCGAGCGGGCTGCTAAAGCCATCCTTGACATCACAGCGGGATACCGGCAGGATGCAATGGTTATCGCCCAAAAGGCGGTCTTCGAACATGCGGGGTCACAAATCGTGATTGTTAAGGATATAGAGTTCTACAGCATGTGCGAGCATCATATCCTCCCTTTCTTCGGACGAGTTTCCATAGGTTACATTCCCAAGGGTAAGATGATTGGCCTCTCCAAGCTGGCTCGCATCGTGGATACATTCGCCCGACGTCTTCAGGTGCAGGAACGCCTTACATCGCAAGTGTGCGCGCTTCTTTCCGAGGCTTTGCCCAACGAAGGAGTGATTGTGACTTGCGATGCTGAACATCTTTGCATGAAGATGCGAGGAGTAGAGAAACAGGAATCCTCTACGCTTACTCTCGACTACAACGGCCGCTTCACTACCGATCCGGGCCTGCGTGCTGAGTTCATGCAAATGCTCCGGCAGTAGTGTGTCACCTGACGACAAACCTTGATATGATGCATCCTGCTATGTGATGCTTGTTATTATCAAATAGACTATTAGATATAACAAGGGCCTCGGAAAAATCCGAGGCCCTTGTTATATCCGGTGCGCAGTGCGCTTCACTTGTTTACCTGGAACTTGTTCCAGCCATCCTTCAGATAGGCGATAGCCTGCTCAGCGGCAGCCACGCCGGCATTGAAGTTAGCCTCGGCAGTCTGGGCACCCATCTTCTTCGGGGTGAAGAATACACGTGAAGCGAATTTCTTCTCGAACTCCTCAGCCGCGCCGGGCTTGATGTCGGACACATAGCGGAGGTCGGGACGCTCCTCGAGAGCTTTGATGAGACCGGCCTCGTCAATCACCTCCTTGCGGGCAGTGTTGATGAGCACACCGTTTTTGGGCATCTTCATGACCAGGTCATATCCGATTGAACCCTTGGTCTCGGGAGTGGCGGGGATGTGGAGCGAAACGAAATCGTTCTGCGAGAAGAGCTCGTCAACGCTGTGGAGGGGTTTCACGCCTTCAGCTTCAATCACTGCATCGGGCACGAAGACATCGAGAGCCTCGATCTTCATGTCGAATCCCTTGGCGATGCGGGCTACGTTGCGGCCGACCTGGCCGAAAGCGTAGATGCCGAGAGACTTGCCCTTGAGCTCAGAGCCGGAAGTGCCGTTATACTGATTGCGGCACATCATCACTACCATGCCGAACACGAGCTCAGCCACGGCGTTGGAGTTCTGGCCGGGAGTGTTCATCACGCAGATGCCATGCTCGGTGGCAGCCTTGAGGTCGATGTTGT
>CAZWVY010000062.1:0-16881 GCA_964637105.1 uncultured Sangeribacter sp.
TCAGTCTTTGAGCTCGACGCGGCCGAAGTGGGCGTCGCGCAACTTGGATTTGACGTAGTCGCCCGTTACGGTGAACTCCTTCTCGCCGCTCGAGGGCACTTCATACATGGCGTCTACCATGACTGTCTCCACGATGGAGCGCAGGCCGCGCGCTCCGAGCTTGTATTCGATGGCCTTGTCCACAATGGTGTCAAGGGCATCCTCGGAAAATTCCAGCTTCACGCCATCGATGTCAAACAGTTTCTTGTACTGGCGCGTGATGGCGTTCTTGGGCTCGGTGAGTATGCGGCGCAGGGCGTCGCGGTCGAGCGGGTCAAGGCTGGCCAGGACGGGCAGCCGGCCGATAATCTCGGGGATGAGGCCGAATGACTTCAGGTCCTGGGGCATGACATAGCGCATGAGGTTCTCGCGCTGCTCCTTCTTGGAGGTGGAGTCGTGGCCGTAGCCCACGACATGCGTGTTGAGGCGCGAGGCGATTTTGCGCTCGATGCCGTCAAAGGCGCCGCCGCAGATGAAGAGTATGTTCTTCGTATCCACAGGGATAAGCTTCTGCTCCGGATGCTTGCGCCCTCCGTTGGGGGGCACGAGCACCGTGGAGCCCTCCAGGAGCTTGAGCAGCCCCTGCTGCACGCCCTCGCCGCTGACATCGCGCGTGATCGAGGGGTTGTCGCTCTTTCGGGCTATCTTGTCAATCTCATCGATGAAGACGATGCCGCGCTCGGCGCGCTCCACGTCATAGTCGCAGGCCTGGAGCAGGCGCGTGAGCAGGCTCTCGATATCCTCGCCGACATATCCGGCCTCTGTGAGCACCGTGGCGTCCACGATGGTGAAGGGGACGTCGAGCAACTTGGCGATGGTCTTTGCCAGCAGGGTCTTGCCCGTGCCGGTAGGGCCGACCATGATGATGTTGCTCTTCTCCAGCTCGACATCATCGGTGTCAGCCTTGAGGATTGCCTCGGGCTTCTTCGAAGCCGCAGCAGCCTTGGCCGCTTTGGCCTTGTTCTCCTCCATTCGCGCTATGCGCTTGTAGTGGTTGTAGACCGCCACGGAGAGATACTTCTTGGCCTCTTCCTGGCCGATGATATAGTTGTCAAGGAATTCCTTGATCTCCTTAGGCTTAGGAATCTCGTGGCTGACCTTGTGGGAGCCGCGCGAGCGGGCCGCCATTTCGGTGTCACGGGCCTGGTCGATATATGATATGCAGTCTGTGCAGAGCGTCAGCCCGTCAAGCACCCTCACCACGGGGGCCTCGGGCGAGTCGGGGCGGCCGCACATCATGCAGTTGCCGTTATTTGTACGTCTGGTTGCCATTATTACTTGTTATCTTTCTCTTTGCGGCCGTTGACCAGTATGCGGTCGATCATGCCATATTCCTTAGCCTCGCGGGCGATCATCCAGTAGTCGCGGTCAGAATCGGCCTCGACTTTCTCAAAGGGCTGGCCCGAGTGGTCGGAGATGATGCGGTAGAGCTCCTCTTTGAGCTTGAGGATCTCGCGGGCTGTGATTTCTATGTCACTGGCCTGGCCCTGGATGCCTCCCATCGGCTGATGAATCATGACACGGCTGTGGGGGAGGGCGAAGCGCTTGCCCTTCTCTCCGGCCACGAGGAGTACGGCTGCCATCGACGCGGCCATGCCGGTGCAGATGGTCGACACGTCGGAGTTGACATACTGCATGGTGTCATAGATGCCGAGTCCGGCATAGACGGAGCCGCCGGGGGAGTTGATATAGAGGGATATGTCCTTGTCGGGATCCACGGAGTCAAGGTAGAGCAGCTGAGCCTGGATGATGTTGGCGCTCTGGTCGCTCACCTGGGTGCCCAGGAAGATGATGCGGTCCATCATGAGGCGCGAGAACACGTCCATCTGGGTGACGTTGAGCTGGCGCTCCTCAAGGATGTAGGGGTTCATATAGTCGGCTGTGGGAGCCACGATGCCGCTTGCTGACGCCTGCGCGCCGGTGTATTTCGCATACCCGTCAAGGGTGTTGCCGCTGATGCCGAGATGATTTACGGCGAAATTTCTAAAATCGTTCTTCATACTGTATTTATAATAATCCTTTGGCGCTTAATGTTCAAACGCCGTGCCAAAAATGAGGTTCAAACGCCGTGCCAAAAATGCACGTTTGCCCGCAGCCGGGAGCGGTTGCGGGCAAACGGTCAATGTTATCGCCTGATCCGACGCCTCACGTTGCCCCCCTCTCTTAAATTTATTATGTCTCAGGGGAGGCAGAGGCCGGGGGACGACGCGCGCGGGCCTTACTCAGCCTCGGCGGCGGGAGCGAAGAGGGCGTTGAACTCCTCAACGCTGACATCCTTGGTGTCGGTCGTCACAGCGTTGCGGATGGCGTCATAGAGGTTGATGTCGACAGCCTGGCTGACGAGCTGGTTGTGGAAGCGCTTGTCGGCCATGATCTCGCCGGCATACTTCTCCAGCACCTCGGTGGGCACGCTTGCCATGCCATACTGTGCGAACTGCTGCTGAGCCAGGGCAATGGCGAGGTTCTTGAGGTCCTCCTCGGTCACCTTCACCTCCAGCTGGCGGGCTACGGCGTCGCGGATGAGCTCCCACTCAAACTGGGGGAGCATGGCGGCATACTGCTCATCGATATTCTCATCGTTGAGGGCCTCGTTCTGCTGCTTGAGGTAGTCCTTAAGCACCGCGTCGGGGAGCTGGAGCTTGCCAACGGCCTTGAGGATGGCATCCTTGGCGTCGATGCTGAAACGATAGTTGGCATCGCGTGTCAGACCTTCGCGGATGACGTCGCGCAGAGCCTTGTCATACTCCTCCTCGTCATGCACCTTGTCGGGGCCGAAGACGGCGTTATAAAACTCCGCGTTATGCTCGGCGGGCTTGAGGACGATGATCTCCTTGATGTCGAAACGGAAGTCGCCGTGGTGCTCGCCGGCCTTCTCCTTGTCGATATGGAGCATGGAGCCGAGCTCGGTCTCATTGCCGTCGCAGGTGGCAGCGGGGTTGAAGGTGAAGCTGTCGCCTACCTTCTTGCCCATGAAGATCTGCTTCTGGTCATCGCTCTTGAAATACTCGGGGGCTACGATGCCATCCTCCACCACGATGCCCTCAGCCTTGGGCTCGCCATCGGGGCCGAGCTCGGTGATGACACCCTTGACGAGTGCGGTGGCGTCTACCTCCTCGCCCTTCTCCTGCTTGCCGAAGCGGCGGCGCAGAGCCTTGTCCTGAGTGTCCATCATCTCGTCGGAGATGCGGATCTCATAGTAGGGGATGTGCATATCCTTGTTGACGTGCGTGTCAAACTCGGGCGCAAGGCCGAGCTTGAAGGTGAAAGTGAAGTCCTTGTTGTTGATGTCGAACTCCTCGTTCTTCACAGCCACGGGGTTGCCGAGCACGGGGAGCTTCTGCTCCTTGATGTAGTCGGAGAGGGCGTTGGCCACGACATTATTGATGGCGTCAAACTTCACAGCCTGGCCATACTTCTTCTGGAGAAGGCCTGCGGGCACATGGCCGGGGCGGAAACCGGGCTCCTTATGCTTCTTGCCGATTTCCTTAAGCTGCTTCTTCACCTCATCGGCGTAATCGTTCTCATCAATCGTGATGACCACCTGGCCGTTCACGTCGTCAAGTTTCTCGTAATTTACGTTCATTTTTTTATAATGCTATTTTTATCTTGCTGTCTTCAGGCCCCATATCTTGATTTTTGTGAGATGGCGCCTTGGTTTTCAGTCCACAGCCGCCGCGCCTCTGAGGGGGCGTGACGGCACGCAAGCGGCTCCGGCGGCACGCGCCGGGGCCTTTTACCGTGCAAATTTAGTGATTTTATCTCGTTCCGCCAAGAAAACGGCGTATTTTAAGCCCCCGGCTTATAAAATTTACAAGTCGGGTCCGGGGCTTTATGCGCCGTAGAACACGCTGAAGACCTTGACCGTGTCGAGATGGTCGCTCACACCGGCCGTCTCGCGGGCCGAGTGCATGGCCCAGATGGCACATCCCATGTCCACGCCGCGCAGGGGCAGCTGTCCGGTCAGTATGTTGCCCAAGGTGCTTCCTCCGGCCACATCGGAATGGTTGACGAAAGTCTGGCATTTCACACCGGCCTTCTCGCAGAGCATGCGGAACACCGCCGCGCTCTGCGCGTCGGTCATGTACTTGCAGTTGGCATTGATCTTGATCACCGGCCCTCCGCCGATGACGGGATGGTTGGTCGGGTCATACTTGTCGCTATAGTTGGGATGCCACGCATGAGCGTCATCGGCCGAGATCATGAAACTGGCGGCAACGGCGCGGTGCAGGCTCTCCCCTGATGCGCCCCCGCTCCGCGTCCCTGATACGACACGCTCCATCACTGAGCGCAGCCAGGGCGAGTGAGCCCCCTGCTTTGTGCCGCTACCCGTCTCCTCATTGTCAAAGACGGCCATGACACGCGTGGCCTCAGCAGGGCTGTCGCAGGTGGCGAGCAGCGCCTCGAGGGAGGCGAAAGCCATGGAGAGGTCATCTATGCGGCCGCTCTGGAAATACTCTTCATCCGCGCCCACAAGGCCGCTCTTCTCGCAGGGATAGAGGCAGAGCTCATAGTCAAGCACCGCTTCGGGCGAGACGTTGAGCTCATCGGCCAGCAGGCTTTTCACGAATCCCCCGTGCGAGCGCATCTCCTCGAGCTGCTCTTTGGTGAAGTATCCCACTACGGGCTTCATGTCCTTCTGCACGCTCAGGGCGTTGCCCTCGTTGACGCTGCGGTTGAAATGGATGGCCAAGTGAGGTATGGTGGCAATCGCGCGCTTCACATCCACCAACCGCTCCTCGGGACGGAAAGGGTCATCGGTGCGCAGCATCACGCGCCCGGCGAAGGAAAGGGGACGGTCAAACCAGGTGTAAAGGATACCGCCGCCATATTTCTCGACGTTCAGGCTCACCACTCCGCCGTCGCCTTCGATTTCCGGGTTGGGCTTGATTTTGAAGCAGGGGCTGTCGCTGTGGGAGGAGATGATGCGGAATCCGGCCTCGGAGGCCGGAGCCGAGCCGCATACGAAGGCGCACACGGCCGAGGAGTTCTTGACGGTGTAATATTTCCCGCCCGGCACAAGGTGCCACGCGAGCCCCTCCTCGAGACGCGTGAAACCGGCGCGGTCAAGCTCGTCACATATTGTCTTCACTGCCTGGAAACAGCTCGGCGATGCGTCGAGCCATTCCAGCAGACGGCTGATTTTTCTGGTGTTTTCTTTCATGAGTTGCTATAGTTGAGGATAAATCATGATTATTCATGTTTTATCATGATTATTCATGATTTATCATGATTATTCATGAGTTATCATGATTTCTCATGAGTTATCTTGATTTATCTTGGTGATTATCTGTATCGGATGGCGTTGAGGGGGCGCATGACGTTGCAGAGCGTCTGCGCCCAATAGCTCTCGAAGCCCTCCTTGCATACGCGGAAGGCTCCTTCGAGGCTCTCGCCGTCAGTGTCCTTCACCACCGAGATGAAGTTATAGAGCGGCTGGAAAATGTCTGCAAGCCCTTCGGCCACAGATGCCCCGATCGGAGTGTCGGAGTATTTCATGTCCTCCTCGAAGGTCTCCAGGTAAGTGTCATCCTCCCCAAGCACGGTTTCGGCCTGCCTGCGGACAGACTCATACAGCTCTTCATCCACATACTCGGCGTAGTATTCCTCACCCTCTTCGAGACTAACGCTGCCGTCAGCCGGCATATCGCCGAAGTCCTCCTCAAGGCCGACGCTGCCGTCAGCCGGCATATCGCCGAAATCCTCCTCAAGGCCGACGCTTCCGTCAGCCGACGCGTCACTGAGGTCCTCGAGGCCTGTGCTCCGTCGCGCCGGTATGTCGCTGAATTCCCAGTAGAGCCTCGGCAGCAGATTGAGCATCTCCGCCACAAACTCCTCCCGTTCATACTCGAGGGCGGTCTGCATAGCCTGGCAGTAACGCGTAGCCAGAGCCGTCACAGCCAGCAGCCTCCCCCTGAGTTCACTTTTTTTCATATCTTTTCAGTCTTCTGATTACTTTAGTCTCTATATTCCTTCTGATTATCAAAGTGTCATCCCCTCCTTCGCCCCGCGCCCCTTGGCCGCCCTTCCCTCTTTCGTCGCGCGCTTTCGCCCGGCCCTTTTGCCATCGCCGGGAGGCTTGCCTCCCGACCGCTGCCCCGGCTTGCCTCCCGACCGCAGCCCCGCGCCCGGGCTAAAGCTTGCTGAGCCGGCGCTTTCCCTCTTTTTCGCCGAAATGGCGGAAGAAGTCCTCGCGGGTGCGTTTCCAGCGGTTGTGGCTCCACAGCCAGTACGGGGGCTGCCGCCGGATGGACTCCGCCAGCAGGTCGTAATACTTCTGGCTGAGCTCAAACTGCGGCAGAGCCTTCGGATCATCGGTCATCTTCACATAGCGGCACACGTAATGACCCCGCTTCTCGCGCCGGATGTCGCAATAGAACACTGCCGCGTCAAACAGCCTCGCCAGCCTCTCGGCGCCAGTGTAGGTGGGTGTGGCGGGATGGTTGAGGAAGTCCGCGAAATAGTGCGTACCCTCCAGTATCGGAGCCTGGTCGGAGATGAAGCCGACGATAAACGGCTCTCCTGCGCGGTTCCAATCCCTCAGCACCCCCAGGGTGTCTGCCATCGGAATCGACACGGCCCCGCAGCGGCCTCGGATAGAGAGGAAAGCCTCATCAAAGGCCCTGTTTTCGAGGGGATGGTATATCTGGCCAAAACGTATCTCATGTCCGGCGCGGTCACGGTGATTATGATGCAGGGGGATGGAGCTGATCCATTCCCAGTTGCAGTAATGGCCCAGATAGAGCACGACATTGCGCCCCCGACTGAGGCAGGCGTCCACCTCGGCGACATTCTCAAACTTCATGCGCTTGCGGAGCGCCTCCTCGCTCATGGCCCCGAGACGAAGCGTCTCGACGAAATAGTCGCCAAGGAAACGGTAGAATTTCCGCTCCACGTCCTTGCGCTCCTCCGGAGTCATTTCCGGGAATGATGTGCTGATGTTGCGCCTTATCACCTTGCGGCGGTAGCCGACCACGTTTCCTGCCAGGAATGTAAGCGCGTCCGCCAGGCCATAGAGGAGGCTTAGGGGAAGCGAGCCCACACTCTTGAACAGACCGTGGAGCATCCTCCCTCCCGCGCTCATTTTCTTTGACCTTTCCATACGCTGCCTCCTCCTATTTCCTTCCGGTTTTCTTCCGGGCCTCGGGCTTGCGCACCGAGAAGCCGAACCTGCCGATAACCGGCCCTAATTCATAATAGAATCCGTGGCTGTATGCCATCAGTCCCGCTTTCTCCAGTGAGAAAGCACCGGTCTGAGGGTTGAGATAACGGGCATCGGCCCTGACTCCCAATATTTCTGCCAGGAACATCGTGTGGCTCCCCAACGGAATGGCCGTCTTGACACGGCACTCCAAGCTCAAGGGCGACTCAGCGATGGTGGGAGATGCGACTTTCTCCCCGGGCAGAGGTGTCAGCCCGGTTTCTTTCCATTTGTCATAATCGCGCGTGGAGCGCACGCCGGCCCAGTCGGTGGCGCGCGCCATCTCAGCCGTGGTCAAGTTGATGGTAAACTCCATGTTGCGCTCTATGAGGGGATAACATGCGCGCTCGGGACGCACGGAGATGTAGCACATCGCAGGGTTGGTGCATGTGATGCCCGTCCAGGCCACAGTGAGCATCGACCACTCCTCCGGAGTGGCCCCGCAGCTCACCAGCACCGCCGGCAGGGGATATATCATCGTGCCCGGAGGCCACGAAAGTTTCTCAGGTTGCACTTTTTCAGGATGGTTTATAATGGTCGTTAAGACCCCGTCTCATAAAATTTCTATGAGACGGGGTCTAATCCGCCGGCTGCGCGTGGCACCCGGCGGCTACTCATTTTATGTATCTTTATATTTCATTCAGTCGGGCCTGCAAGCTCAAGCCACGCCGAGATCCTTGAGGATAGCGTCTATATGGGCCTCAGCCTTCTTGACCGTAGCCTCATAGTTGGACTTGTCGCCCATATCCTCGCGCACCTCGACATAGAACTTAATCTTTGGCTCCGTGCCTGAGGGACGGATCGAGACCTTGTCGCCGGCTTCGGTGAAGAACTGCAGCACGTTGCTCGTCGTGGGGAACTCCAGTTTTGTTACGCTGCCATCCTTGAGGTCGCGGCAGTTGAGGTCGGCATAATCCTTGACGCAGGTCAGCGGGCTGCCGCCGAGCGACTTGGGAGGATTGGCGCGGAAATTCTTCATCATCTCCACAATCTCCTCGGCGCCGGTCTTTCCGGGGCGCACCACGCTCACTCCGCGCTCACGCGAGAAGCCGTACTCGTCATAGATGTCGATGAGAAGCTCGTAGAGATTCATGCCCTTCTGGGCAGCCCAGGCTGCGATCTCACACATCAGCGAGATGGCGGATACGGAGTCCTTGTCGCGGCAGAAGGTCTCGGCCAGGAAGCCGTAGCTCTCCTCGCCGCCGCCGAGATAACGGCCGGTGGCCTCCATGTTGCGCATCACGTCTGCAATCCACTTGAAGCCCGTGTAGCAGTCGAAGCACTTGATATTGTTCTTGTCGGCTATGCGCTTGATGGTCTCAGTGGTGACAATGGTCTTCACGCAGTATTCGTTGCCCTTGATACGGCCCAGCTCCACATTGCGCGTGATGAGGTAATAGAGGAAAATCATCACAATCTGGTTGCCGTTGACGAGCTGGTAGTTGCCCTCCTTGTCGCGCACCACCAGGCCGATGCGGTCAGCGTCAGGGTCGGAGGCGAGCACGAGGTCGGCCCCTACCTCCTTGGCCTTGGCGATGCCCATTGCCATAGCCTCGGGGTTCTCGGGATTGGGCGATACGACAGTCGGGAAGTCGCCGCTCTGCACATCCTGCTCGGGCACGTGGATGATGTTCTTGAAACCCCACTTTGCCAGCGAGTCATACATCAGCATGGAGCCTGTGCCGTGGATAGGAGTGTAGACAATCTTCATGTCGGCCTGGGCCTTGATGGCCTCGGGGCTGAGGCTGAGGCCGTGGATGTCGTTGAGATACTGCTCATCGATGTCCTTGCCTATGATCTGGATAAGCTCCTTGTTGGGAGTGAACTTGATCTGGTCTACCGAGGTGATGGCGTTGACGTAGGCGATGGTCTCCACATCATGGGGGGCTATCATCTGGGCGCCATCGCTCCAGTATGCCTTGTAGCCGTTATACTCCTTGGGGTTATGGCTGGCGGTGACCATGACGCCGCTCTGGCATCCGAGCTTGCGGATGGCATAGGAAACCTCGGGCGTGGGGCGGCAGGCATCGAAGAGATATACCTTGATGCCGTTGGCAGAGAAGATGTCGGCAGCCAGCTCGGCAAACTCGCGCGAGTGGTTGCGCACGTCATGCCCGATGGCCACGCTGATCTGAGGCTCTGCGGCGAAGACAGTATTGAGATAGTTGGCCAGGCCCTGCGTGGCCATGCCCACAGTGTAGCGGTTCATGCGGTTCGTGCCGGCGCCCATGATGCCGCGCAGACCGCCAGTGCCGAATTCCAGGTCCTTGTAAAAAGCCTCGATGAGTCCTGTGGGGTCCTCGGCCTCCAAAAGGGCCTTGACTTCGTTGCGTGTGGCTTCGTCATACTCCGCGCCGAGCCATTTCTCGGCACGCGCCTTGACAGTATTGAGCAATTCCTGATTGGTGTCCATGTTTTGTATCTTAAATTATTGGTTCGCTATCCGGATGATTGGTTCCTCCCCTCCGGCCCCTATTTATAAAACACAAAAATAGGCAAAAAATCTCTCCTGCGAAAGTTAAAACAGAGTTTTATGCTCCGAAAAAGTCTTAAAATAAGTTTTTGCGACTAAAATTGAATATATTTTGAGGATTTTTACTAATTTTGCGCCCAAACCGCGGGCAGGACGCTCTGCGCCTCCCCTATATCTGACAGCATACATCATGATACTCTCAATGACCGGTTTCGGACGCGGCTTCGCGGCTTCGGAAAAGAAAAAAATCACGGTGGAGATCAAATCCTTAAACTCCAAGCAGTTTGATCTCTCGATGCGTTTTCCCTCGGCTATGCGCGAGCTTGAGGTGGAGGTGCGCAACACGCTTGCGGCGCGCATGCAGCGCGGCAAGTCGGATGCCATCGTGGTCGTCGAATCCCTCGTGCCCGAGGCCCCGGCCCGCCTCAACCTCGAAGCTCTGCGCGCATATAAGGGGCAGGTCGAGGAGATGGCCTCGTCATTAGGCATTCCCCTCCCCTCGGAATGGTATCATGTGCTGCTGCGCCTGCCCGATGCCACTCGCACCGAGTCAAGGGGTTATGAGGAGGCAGACTTCGAGGCTCTCCGCAAGGCTGTGGCCGAAGCGGCCGACACCCTGGCCGCCTCGCGGCTGCGCGAGGGAAGGCGCCTGTATGCCTTCTTCCGCGAGAAGGTCGAGGCCATCGCTGCCCTGCTCGACAAGGTCGGCAAATACGAGGAGGAGCGCGTCCCCCTCGTCAGGGCGCGCCTCGAGGAGCAGCTCGGGCGCCTCGACTCGATCGAGTATGACCGCGGCCGCCTCGAGCAGGAGCTCATCTTCTATATCGAGAAACTGGACGTGACTGAGGAGAAACTGCGCCTGCGCAGCCACCTGAACTACTTCCTGGAGACTATGGGGCCCGAGGACCAAGTGCCCGAATCGGGCCAGGGCAAGAAGCTCGGATTCATAGCCCAGGAGATGGGACGCGAAATCAACACCCTCGGCTCCAAGGCCAACCATGCCGAAATCCAGCGCATCGTGGTGATGATGAAAGACGAGCTCGAGCAGATCAAGGAGCAGGTGCTAAACGTGCTCTGACCCCCCTCATGATTGATAATCAAGATAATTCATGATGAATCATGATGAATCATGTTAAATCATGAATAATCATGATAAGTCATGAATAAACATGACAACTCATGAATAATCATGCTGAATCATGAATAATCGGCCTGATAATTCACCTATTCACCTTAAGTAAGATGTCTCCCGGCAAAATCATAATCCTTTCCGCCCCTTCGGGCACAGGCAAGTCCACCATCATATCGCGGCTCATGGAGCGCCCCGACCTGCGCCTGCAGTTTTCGGTATCAGCCACTTCGCGCGCTCCGCGCGGCGAGGAGGTGAATGGCCGCGAATACTACTTCCTCACCCCTGAGGAGTTCAGGAAAAAGGCGGATGCCGGCGAGTTTGTGGAATGGGAGGAGGTGTACGCAGGCACATGCTACGGCACACTGCGCTCCGAAATAGACCGCATCACAGATGCAGGCAACAATGTCATAATGGACATCGATGTCAAGGGTGGCCTCAACGTCAAGAAAATCTTCGGCCCGCGCGCCCTCTCTATCTTCATCCTACCCCCCTCCCACGAGGAACTGGAACGCCGCCTGCGCGGCCGTGGCACCGATTCCGAGGAAACCATCCTGCGCCGCCTGGCAAAGGCGGATTTCGAGCTGGGATTCGCGCCGCAGTTTGATACGCGTGTCGTCAACGATGACCTTGACG
This sequence comes from uncultured Sangeribacter sp., assembly GCA_964637105.1. Taxonomy (GTDB): domain Bacteria; phylum Bacteroidota; class Bacteroidia; order Bacteroidales; family Muribaculaceae; genus Lepagella. The sequence goes on from CAZWVY010000062.1 coordinate 11,476, forward strand.
AGGCCACACGCGAGACGGCCAAGGTGATTTCCGGATTCATCAGCGACCCGGAATGACCGCCCCCTCCCGGACAATCGCCATCTACGGAGGCAGCTTCGACCCCGTCCATAACGGCCACACAATGATCGCATCGCAAGTAGCGGCGCTCCCTGAAATAGACGAGGTGTGGCTGATGGTCAGCCCCGAGAACCCTTTCAAACAGGGACGCCGCATGGCTCCCGGCCCTGACCGCCTCGAAATGGCCCGGCACTCCGTGGAAGGATTGCACGGTGTGGAAGTCACAGATTTCGAATTCTCCCTCCCAAGGCCCTCCTATACATACACCACCCTGCGCGCCCTGGCGGACAAATATTCCGGATGCCGGTTCATGATTATCATAGGCTCCGACAACTGGCGCGATTTCGCGGCATGGCGCGAGGCGCGGCGCATCGCCGAGGAATTCGGCGTAATAGTCTACCCCCGGCCCGACACACTCCTCCCCGAGGATTTCAACCCCTTTCCCGAGCCTCTGCCCCAAGGGTCCGTCCTGGTCATGGGATCCCATGCGCCACAGAGCCGGGCCAGCTCAACAGCTGTGCGCGCTGCGCTCGCCACAGGTGTCGTGCCCGATGACATGCTGGCTCCCGAAGTGGCCGACTACATACGCCGTCACGGACTATACGACGGCTGAAGACCGCGCATATCAGCCCCCCCCGCCCCGGAGCAGGTCCGAAGCGCATCCGAATGCAGATATAATTATCCCGGTGTTTTGCCGTTATAGAGGAAAACACATCCAACTATGCGCAGACTACTCTTGACCTCATCGCTCGCCGCCGTGCTCTGCACAGCCGCCTCAGCATCCTCCCCTGTGTTTGACAACCCTGACAACGCCCCCTTCTGGGGTGTGCGCGTCGGCGCCGACATTGCCATACCGGGCGACTGGAAAGCCGGAAACGGCTCAGTCAACATGTATGACGGCAAGGCCGGAGGATTCATCGGAGCCATATACCAGCATCCGCTGGTGGCGAACCTTTATGTCGAGCCGGGGCTGCAGCTCTATTATGACACCTACCGTTACGACCTGGTGATCATGGAAACCGAAGACCATGGTATAATCGAAGATCCCAAGATAAGCAAAATCGGCCTTCGCATCCCCGTCAATTTCGGCTTCCGCTTCGATGTCTCAGACCGCCTGGGCGTTGCCCCTTATACCGGTCCCGAGTTCAACTGGGGATTCGGAGGCAAGGTGCACATTCCCGATGTCGGGCATAATGCCGAGTTGATTGACCTCCCGACCAATCCCTACGCCGACGCCTACGGATGGCGCCACTGCAACCTCGCATGGAATTTCGGCGTCTCCTTCGACATCGACTACCGCTGGTCGTTCATCCTCTCCGGAGCAGTAGGCGTGACAGACCAGATTAAATTCGACAACATAAAATGGCGCGACAACCGTTTCTCCATCTCCTTAGGCTACAATTTCTAAGATCGGTTATCACCATAAAATGACAGGGGCGCCCGGAAGAGCGCCCCTGTCATTTTATGGTGTCGAAGGTTTAGACCCCGTCTTGCGGCCGGGTCAGTCGAAGATGCCTTCGACTGCCTCCTCGGGCTCCTCGGCCACGGGGGCGCGGCCCCACCCCTCCGAGCCGCAAGGAGCGAAGTTGTCGGGGAATTCAAACTTGGCATCCTGCGAATAGGGGAGCTTCGGGTCGGCATACACCTTCTTCATATACAGTCCGTAGACCGGGAGTGCAGCTCGCGCGCCCTGGCCGAAGGCCATGGTGTTGAAGTGTATGTAACGCTCCTCGCCTCCTACCCATACGCCCGTCACCAGGTCAGGAGTGAAGCCCATGAACCATGAGTCGGAGTTGGAGTTGGTCGTTCCCGTCTTGCCCCCCATCTGCGCCGAGATGCCGTAGCGGCTGCGCAGCGATGCGCCCGTGCCGCTGTCAACGACATTGAGCAGTATCGAGAGTATGCGGTAATATGCCTCTTCGCTCGTCACCTCCGTGCGGTGTGGAGTCGCCGAATAAATCACGTTGCCCTGGTTGTCCTCGATGCGGGTGACAAACACCGGGTCTACACGCAGACCCTTGTTGGCGAATGTCGTGTAGGCGCCGACCATCTCCTTGACCGGGACATCCACAGTGCCCAGGCTCAGCGTCAGGTTCGGCTCGATATATCCGGTCACGCCGAACATCCTCATCTTGTTGGCCAGCGACTGCGCCCCAAGGGCATTGACCAGGCGCGCAGAAATCCAGTTGTTGGAGTTGGTCAGCGCCCAGCGCAGGTCGACCATCTCGCCTATGCGCGCGCTGCCGGAGTTGCGCGGGCTCCAGTTGCCGAAGGTGGGCTGCGTATTGCTCAGCTGCGAGCATGGTGTGAAGTCCTGCTCCATCGCCAGGGTGTAGAGGAAGGGCTTGGCTGTCGAACCGATCTGGCGCTTGCCCTGCGACACCATGTCATACTGGAAGTAGTTGAAATCGGGCCCTCCGACGTAAGCCTTGACATGCCCCGTCTTGGGATCCATGCTCATCATGCCCGTGCGCAGGATCGACTTCATATACATCAATGAGTCATACGGAGTCATGGTGACTGTCTTGGAGCCGGGCATGATGCGGGTGCGCCCCTTGGAATCCTTCTCTTTGACGTATGCGAACACATCCATCTGGTGAGGAGTGTTGAAGGCCCGCTTGATTTCCTCCTCGGAGGCTCCGGCGAGCTTCATTACGCGATACCGCTCGGTCTGATGCATGGCGTTGCGGATAAGCCGCTGCACCCCGGCAGAGCTCAATTCCTCCGGGTTTGATGTGTACGGGCCGTTGCGCGAGCCCCTCTTCTCGTTGAAGAACGCCGGCTGCAGCGTTCCGCCGAGATGCTCGTAGACCGCCTCCTCAGCATACTCCTGCATGCGCGTGTCGATAGTGGTGTATATTTTAAGGCCGTCAGTATAGAGGTTGTAGCTCGAGCCGTCCGGCTTGGGATTTTTCTCTATCCAGCCGTAGAGGGGGTTCTCCTCCCATGCTGTGGAGTCAGTGTTATAATTGCCCAGTGCGATGAGATAGCTGCTCTGGCTGTCGTAGTCGCTGCGCGAGGGGCGCTTGGGGCGCTTTGCTGTCATGAGATGGCGTATCTCCTCGCGCAGATAGGGTGCTCCCCCCTCGCGGTGGTCCACCTTATGGTAGTCGAGCGCGAGCGGGAGGGCCATGAGCGAGTCAGCCTCCTCGCGGGTGATCTTGCCGGCCTTGGCCATCTGGGTCAGCACCACATTGCGGCGCTCGCGCGTGCGCTCGGGATGCCGCAGGGGGTTGAAGAGGGAGGGGTTCTTGAGCATGCCCACGAGCATGGCGGCCTCCTCGGCCTTGAGGTCTGCCGGCTCCTTGCCGAAGTAGACGTTGGCAGCCGTCTTGATGCCCACGGCGTTGTTGAGGAAGTCGAAGCGGTTGAGATACATGTTGATTATCTCATCCTTAGTATAGAACCGCTCCAGCTTGACGGCTATCATCCATTCAATAGGCTTCTGCATGGCGCGCTTGAGCATATTGGAGGAGGGCTGAGAATAGAGCTGCTTGGCCAGCTGCTGCGTAATCGTGGAGCCGCCTCCCGATGATTTGTCGCGCAGGAGCACGGTCTTGAATATGGAGCGCCCGAGCGCGCGGAAGTCTATGCCCGAGTGGTCCTCAAAGCGCACATCCTCCGTGGCGATGAGCGCGTCTATGACGTATGGCGACACGGCATCATAGTCAGTATATACACGGTTGCCCCGCCCGGCGAAATAGCGCCCTAACTCAGTGGTGCCGTCAGAGGCCATGACCACCGAGGCCAGCTTGTCATGCGGGTCTTCGAGCTCCTCGATTGGGGGCATGTAGCCTATCACTCCGTTATAGATAAGCAGAAGGAAGAGGGCCATGACCCCTCCCAAGGAGAGGAACGACACCCAAAGATATTTCACAATGCGTCGGCTGCGCGCCGCTCTCGCGGCCGCGCGTGACAACAGGGGATCGCGCCCCTCTCTGTTTCCGGTCTTATCCATGCTGCAAAATTAAGAAAAAACCGCGACATAGTCATTTTTTTATAAAAAAATTGCTGAAATTTTTCAGCAATCGGAATATTTTGCCTAAATTTGACGCGCACAAATGCATATTAACTGACATAATCTAATATACCATCCAATTCACACATGGCAAAAGTGCTTAAAATCAGAGATTTGACTCTGCGCGACGGACAGCAGTCCCTCTTCGCGACCCGTATGAAGCAGGAGAATGTAGACGCCCTGCTTCCTCTCTACCGTGACGCCAAGTTCTATATCATGGAGGTATGGGGCGGTGCAGTGCCTGACTCCGTGATGCGCTACCTGGGCGAAAGCCCTTGGGACCGCCTGCGCGCCTGCTCAAAGGCCATGAAGGGCATATCCCTCCTCTCGGCCCTCTCGCGCGGCCGCAACCTCTTCGGCTATGTCCCCTACCCCGACTATGTGCTCGAAGGCTTCTACAAGGAGGCTATCAAGAACGGCCTCAATGTGATGCGCATCTTCGATGCTCTCAATGATATCGACAACATCAAGGAGTCCATCCGCCTTATCAACGGCCTGGGCGGTATCGCCGATGCCGCTGTCTGCTACACTGTAGACCCCAAGGATGCCAAGCCGGCTCCCGCAGCCGCTCCCAAGAAGAAAGGATTCTTCTCGCGCCTCTTCGGCGGCAAGGAGGAGGAGCCCGCAGCTCCCGAGCTGATCTTCACCGACGAGTACTTCGTGGAGAAGGCCAAGGAGATGGAGCGTCTCGGCGCCAAGATGATCACCCTCAAGGATATGGCCGGCCTGGTCAACCCCTCGCGCATCTTCACCCTCATGCCCAAGCTCAAGCAGGCCCTGAGCGTGCCTGTGGACTTCCACACCCACTGCACTCCCGGCTACGGCCTCGCATCAGTGCTGACAGCTATCATCAAGGGTGTTGATATCGTCGACACCAATATATGGTGGTTCGCCGGCGGCTCCGCAGCCCCCTCGATCGAGCTCATCTGGCTCTTCTGCAAGAAGCTCGGTATAGAGGTGGATGTCAACATGGAGGCTGTATCCAAGATTCGCCAGGTGCTCAAAGGCGCACGCCAGGCACTCGCTGACTTCGACCTCAACAAGAACAGCTGGCCCAACGACTTTGACGAGTTCTACGCCAAGATGCCCAAGGAGATTGACGCTGAGTTCGACCGCGCCATCAAGGCTGCGAGCGAGAACCGCGAGGCCGAGCTGCTCGACGCCTGCCACAAGATCGAGGCTTATTTCGGCTTCCCCAAGCCCAACGAGCTGGTGAAGAACGCAGAGGTTCCCGGCGGCATGTACTCCAACATGGTGGCCAACCTCCGCGCCCTCAAGGCCGAGGACGTGCTTGACGAGGCTATGGCCCTCATCCCGAAGGTGCGCCGCGA
>CAZWVY010000063.1:0-16748 GCA_964637105.1 uncultured Sangeribacter sp.
TGCCGTTGCCGGGATAGCGCACATTCTTGAGCGCCTCAAGTATCAGATTTGGATATAGTGTCATGACTTCGAGATAAGAATCTGTCAGGTTTTGTCGGTGTCTTCAATCAGGGTTTGACGTGTCTGCGTTGCGCGAGCGCGAGGCGTCAGCCGCGCCGCGCGGATAGGCGCGGTAGTCATCGCGCTCTATGTCAGACTCCTCCGGCTCCCGCAGAGGGGCGTCGCCGAGGCGGAAACTGAGGAGCTTGATCTTCTTGCCCCGCGAGAGCCACTGCTGCTCGTAGGCCGTCTTGATGGAGGTCGTCCCGTCAGCCATCCCCGATCCGTACAGGTCATCGGTGATGCGCAGGGTCTCCAGGCCGTTCAGATCCACCAGGCGGCAAGTGTACTCATACAGGAAGGGGGAGTCAGTCTTGAGATGCACCGTGCCGCCGGGGGCGAGAAACTGCCGGTAGAGCTCCAGGAAGCGTGTTGACGTGAGGCGCTTGCGGGTCTTCTGCATCTGCGGGTCCGGAAACGTGATCCATATCTCCTCCACCTCGCCCGGGGCGAAAAAGGAGGTGATATTCTCAATTTCCGTGCGCAGGAAGGCCGCATTGGGTATGCCCTCCTCCTCCACGGTCTTGGCGCCGCTCCAGAGGCGCGCCCCCTTGATGTCGACTCCGATGAAGTTCATGCCGGGAGTGGTGCGGGCGAGCGCGACGGTATACTCCCCCTTGCCGCACCCTAACTCGAGGGTGAGCGGCAGGGCGTTGCCGAACACTGCCGCGCCCCACCTCCCCTTATGAGGAAAACCCTCCCGGAGGAGGGTTTCACGCGGATACTGCAGAGCGCAGCGGAAGCGCTCCATGTCAGCGAATTTCTTAAGTTTGTTTTTACCCATGGGTAAGAGGTTGAAGTCAGTGTGTCATTCAGCGCGTCATCACCTTCACGCTGCGCGAAGCCCCCTCCGTGGAGGCCTTGACGAGGAGGATGCCTTCGGGAAGGTCCGCGAGGGAAATCGCGGCTGCCGGAGATGCCGGCTCCCATATCCCGGCGCACCGCCCGTCGGGAGTATATACGGCCACTGCGGTCAGGTCGGCAGGAGCGTCGATGACCAGATAGCCGGCGCGCACGCCGATCGAGATGCCCTCTCCGGCTGTGATGCCGGGCACGTCAACGGACGTGTCATCCACCACGTTGAACTCTCCCCATACGGGATGGTCGCGCCATATCTCGGGAGTGGCAAGGGCCACGTAGAGCGTCACGTCAGCCGGCTCGATGCCTGCGAAAGCGTCGTCAGCCACCTCGGGCACGCGGGCGTCAAGGGCGCGGGCGTCGATAAACTGGAGGTTGTCAACGCCGGAGAATGTGCGCCGCCCCACGGAGGTGAGGCCGCTGCCGAACACCAGCGTGTCGGCACCCACATTGGCAAAAGCGTAGTCGCCGGCCGAAGACGCGCCGTCAAGCACATCCGTAGGATTGAGAAGGCGGCAGTTGGCCGCGAAAAGCGTCGGGAGGTTGTCGGGGTATCCCTCCACCTTTTCCAGGGCTATGTCATCCATCAGCAGTCCCTTGCCTATCGAGGCGCCATTCCTGAGCTTGACGCTCTTGAGGCGCTCCATGCCGGCCAGCGCGTAATCCGAGAGGGTCTGCACACCGGAGAGATTGAGCTCCGTGATAGCCGTTCCCTCCAGAGCCTCCGTGCCGATTGAATTGACCGAAGTGCCTAAAGTGAGGTCAGCCAAGGAGGAGCATCCTGCCAGGACTCGCTCCGGAAGGGAGCTCACGCGGGTTGAGGAGAAATCCATCGCAGACAGACGCGGGCAGTTGCCGAAAGAGCCGGCCCCGAGCACCGTCAGGCTCGAGGGGAGCTTCACATCGCCGAGCGACGCGCATCCGTAGAAGGCATAGGGGCCGAGAGCGGTCAAACCGTTGGGAAGGGTCAGAGTGGTGATGGCCGAATGTGCGAAAGCCCCGTCGCCTATCCTGGTGATTCCGGAAGGGAGGATGATGGTAGTCGCCTCAGACTTGAAAAACGCATATTCCGGTATCTCGTCAGCCGGAAAGTATGTGCGTCCGTCAAAGACGGGCGTGGAGGAGTGGAGCTCGGCGATGGCCAGGCCCGACATATCAAGGGTCCTGACTCCGGCAGGCAGCTTGGAAAGGGCGCTGAGGTCGCGGGCGTCGGCGGTGCCCGTGAGGCACAGGACGCCGTCTGCCACACTCTCAGGCACTGCGCCGCTCAGGGAGCCGGGAGTCACGTCGAGCGTGTATGCTGAGGCCGCCAGGCTAATGCCTGCCGCGGTCATAAAGGTCATAAATAGTCGTTTCATGTCGCAAATTTAATGATTTTTTCTATGATGTGCAATTCTCAATCCTGTCATTGCAGTTTTCTGTCTCATTGTTGCTGCCGTGAGCCTCATTTCATCATCACGAAGCTGGCCACCTTGCCCATAGCCTTGTCATCAGGGCCCGAGGAGGCGAGCACGTGATACACGCCGCTGGCAACGCGCGTTCCGTCGCGCCCGGCGCCATCCCACTGCGCGCGGCCCCCGGAGGTGCGGCCGAGGTCAGCCACCACATTTCCGGCCGCATCGGCGATTTTCACCACTGCGCCATCGGTGAGGCCCTCCACAGTGATCCAGCCGAGGAAATCGGGACGCACGGGATTGGGATAGACCTTCACCGCCTCGAGGTCCTCGCCGGTAGTGCCCTCACCCGTGGGGTAATATTCGGCAAGGCCCATGTCTGTGGCCACCATCACCGAGCTGTGCTCGGGGTTCCAAGCCGTGGCCAGCACCTTGTCGGAAGGGATGGGGGTGTTCTCAGTGGTGAGCGACATGAGCACCTGTCGCCCGTCAGGGCTGACGCACACTATGCCACCACCGTTGGTGGACAGCCACTTGCGCCCCCTGGGGTCGCGCATGATATGGGTGACATGCACGCCGTCGAGCAGATAGTCGGCCAGCGATGTGCCGTCGTTGCGCGACACCTTGATGCGGTTCACCCTCGTGGGGTCGTTCTTGATATCGGAGCCGCGCATGGTGACCAGGCCTTGGGTATGGGCTATCCAGAGCTGGCCCGTGTCGGGGTCATTGAGGAATGCGGTGGCCTGTTCAAAGGGAATCGCCACGCCATCCTGGTCGACAAAGCGGGTGACCCTCACCTTCTTGTCATCAGCCGTGCTCCCGGGGGTGCCGTTATGGTTGTAGACCACCAATTGCTCCGAGAAGTTGTTGGGAAACACCAGGATAGTGTTGTCTGCGGCAGGATATATCCAGAAGCGGGCCATCTCGTTGGCGGCAATATCAAGGGGAATACGCTTGAGGCCCTTGAACGAAGCGGCATCCTTGCTCGCGCGGCGGTCTGCGGCATCCCACCAGGCCAGTCCGAGCAGATAGTCTTTTTTCGTTACCGATTCATCGGCGTAGCTGGTGGACATCCACATCCTCCCCTCGGAATCGAAAACAGGCTCCGACAGGCGGCACACGTTCCAGATTTTCGAGGGATTGAAGCCTCCCGAAGATGAGATTGAGGGGAGATCCTCGCCCCACGCAGCATAGCCCGGGAGGGCCGCGGAGGGATCCGAGGGATTGGAGATGTGGAGCAGGTCGGAGGGGTCGTCGAGGTTGAGCCTCAGCAGGCCGCGGCGCGCCGAGCCGAAATAGTACACATTGTCCTTGTCGGGATCGGGCAGGATGTTGGAGGGGTTGTATATCACCTCCCCCTGCTCGGGCCAGGTGTACGCAGGGGCAAGCATGGTCCATTCGCCCCCTTTGAGGCCCGACAGGAGCATCGGCGCCGGGAGGTTGAGCGAGCTCATCGAGGGGGAAATGTCGTGGTTGTTGACCAGCATGCCGTAACGGGGACTCCAGAGCATCCCTTGCCCGCGAAACACTGCCGGGGCATTGGGGCGCGCGGCGCGCCGGGTGGAGGTCCAGGTGTTGCCCTCGGGCGACAGGGCCAGGCGCTTCGACCAGTAGCCCTCGCGCTTGCGCCCGAACCATATCTCATCGAAATCCCAGCTGCCGGCGGCGCAGTAATAGTCCTCCTCCTCACGTGAGGAGCGCTTCCAGGTGCCGTCGCGGTTGATCTGGTACACCTGCGTGCGCACGGGGATGAAATAGCCGTCGCGATTGGGTGTGTAAGTGTCTTCGCTGATGGCGAGTTTGTCAGCGCTGACAGTGAGCGTGCCGTCGGGATTGAGGTGTATCTCGCGCATGATACGGTTGTCGGTGCCGTAGCGCTGATAGAGGCACAGGGTTTCCGACAGGGGGATAATCATGTTGGGGTCAGGGGCAACCTCGACGACCTCAAACTCATCGAGTGTGAATCTCGGAGCGCTGACGGGAGCCTGGAGCAGCTTCTTGTCGACAGAGAGGAGCATGCGGTCGCCCAGGCGGGCGGCTGATGTCACCTTGCAGCCGTAGTCGCGCGCCTCGGCCACCTCCCCTTTGGCATCGTTGAGCGTGATGACACCCGAGCCTGTCGAGAGATATGCGCGGTCGCGCGCCGGATCGAAGTTGATGTTGCCCACCTCGCGGTCCAGCCACTGTGTGGCTGCCTTAAGGTCGGGAATGTTCACCACGCGGCCGTCGTCATAGAGCAGGTCGATGTTGTAGCTATCATACACGATGAGCAGATACCGCTTGTCGGCATTGTATGCGGCAGTGCGGATGATGTTTTCAGTCAGCACGTTGTCCGAGCTGAGCTGGCGGTATTCGTCTCCCTCCTTGTCATAGACGAAGAGGGTCTGGAGCCGCGTGCTGTTGCTCTGGACATACTCCAGATAAATCTGGGCGTCCCCGAGGAAGTATGTGCGGTCCGGGGTGTCAAACACCTTGTTGACCGTCTCGTCAAAAGGCAGATGGAGCCTCCATGAGCCTCCCTGCGCGGCCGCAGAGAGGACTGAGGCCATCAAAATCAATATGTATATGCTGAATCGTCTCATAGATTATGCTTGGGTTATAATGATGCTGCCCCCCGGCATTCCGGCTCAGCCAAGCAGCCGCGCGAACAGGGCGGCTACGGCACGGCCGCGGTGGGAAATGGCGTTTTTGGCCTCGGGGGCCATCTCGGCGAAGCTCAGCCCTGTCTCCCGGGCCACGAACACCGGGTCGTATCCGAACCCTTCGCGCCCATGGCGCGAGGTGTCGATATGGCCCTCGACGGCCCCTTCGAAGAGTTCCTCCCTGCCGTCAAGGATAAGGGCCACGACCGTGCGGAACCTCGCTCCGCGCTTTTCCGTCTCCACACCCTCGAGCTCCTTGAGAAGGCGGTCGATGTTGTCATCGGGCGTACAGCCCGGCCCGGCGTAGCGGGCCGAATACACTCCGGGGGCTCCCCCGAGCGCATCCACCATAAGGCCGGTGTCGTCGGCGAAACAGTCGTAGCCATAGCGCTCCTTGACCCAGCGCGCCTTGATCAGGGCGTTCCCTTCCAGGGTGTCCGCTGTCTCGGGGATGTCATCATGACAACCGATTTCGGAAAGTGAAAGAATCCGGAGGCGGTCGCCGGCCATGGCGCGCACCTCGCTGAGCTTATGGGGATTGTTGGTGGCGAATACTATCTCTTTGGTCATGTCACGGGGATGTCACTGTCACGCCGCGCCTTGCAGCATGACTTTCTAAGAATTAACGTGATAGTGACCTTAATATTGTGAATATTGTGGATTGCAGTGCGACGCGTCTCCAAATATATCATGCTCACTGCGCGGCAGCAGCCGCAGGGGCGAACTCCGGAGGGAGTATATGGCGCGCGTCAGCCGTGTCCACAGCGGTGATGACCGTCTTGGCCTCGCCGCGCCAAGGCAATGTGGCATGATACCTCCGGTAGGTGACCTGCACCGGAAGCCCTGCGAGCTGCATGCGCTTCAGCGCGGAGGCCACAGCCGGATCGGCTGCCGTGAAGATGAAGTCGCGCGTATAGAGACGCGTGGTGTCATGCAGCTCCTTGTACGGCAGCAGCACCCCCTCGTAGGTCTTGAACAGCGTCCCGCGACGCTCTATGCTCTCGACATAGCCGTACTGCGTGGCGTCATCGACATAAGGCGAGCAGTAGCGCAGATAGAAGGCCGTCACAGCCACCACGGCCACCCCGGCCGCAATAAGCCATATCCAGAAACGGCGGTTGCGCACCGACGGCGTCAGATGCTCGAATTCGGACTCCTCATTTTCCCAGTAATCGGGCTCGTCGGGCCGCGGAGCCGGCCTCTTGGGTTCGGCAGGCTTCTTCTCGTATGGCGCGGAGTTTTCGAAAAAATCGTTGTCCTCGTCTTCAAATTTATTATCGTCTTCAGGCTTGAATATCATGATTCCCTATTGTGTTTCTTTGACAATGCGATATACCCCATGGTAAAGAGGCCGAGCGCCACCAGCATCACTGTCTGGCCGCTCCACTGCAGAATCGAGAAGGCCGACCCCCGGGCATCGCTGACTCCGTAGAGGGCCAGGCCGAACATGACGGCCACATTCCAGGGGCCCAGCCCTCCGTTGGAGGGGACGGCCATCCCTATCGAGCTGAGCACGAAAGCCACCAGGCAGGGCACTAATCCCCACGCGAGGTCGGGCGTGCACAATGCGCGGGTGAACGGGAAGGCATAGAAGGCCACATACAGCTGGATGAAGTAGCATCCCCAGATGCAGAGTGTCAGCAGCAGGAAGAGGCCTCTCCCCTTCATCCTGGCCACCACGGCAAACCCCTGCCATAGCTGGCGGAGCGCCTCTTTGAGACGCTGCATCAGCGAGGTGCGCCGCAATGCGTAGATGATGCCTGCGGCAGCTGCGGCGCATGCAGCGAGCGCCAGCCAGGTCCACGGCGAGGAGAGGGTCGAGATGAGGTCGCGTCCCACGGGGTATTTCGTAAGGAAGGCTGTCAAGGCCGGGGTGGCTACGATGAAGGTGAGCAGCGTCAGGGCCAGCACGGTCAGCGTGTCGCTCAGGCGGTCAGCCACCATTGAGCCGAGCACGGTCGAGAAGGGCGACTTCTCAAGACGCGAGATGTAGGTGCACCTCCACACCTCGCCTAAGCGCGGGAACACCAGGTTAAGGGCATAACACCCGAATATCGAGCAGCACAGGGCCATGAAAGGGGCCTCAATGCCCAAGGCGCGGAGCTGCAGCCGCCACCGGGCTGCCCGGAAGACATGCGAGAATACGCTTATGCCCATAGCGGCCAGTATCCACCAGTAGTCGACGCCGCTGCGAAGTATGTGCACCATCTCGGCGAAGTCGACTTTGCTGAACATGTACCAGAGCAGCAGCGCCGTGCAGGCTATCGGTATGAGCCATCCGAGCACGCGCGCCAAGGGGCCCTTGCCCTTCTCTTCGCGCCTCTCGGACTCGCGCAGCAGCACACTCCCGCTCTCCGGGGCCTCCTGCTGATTATTTCGTGAATCGTCTTTCATAAAACAGATGTGGTTTTGCAGCACGTTGGTGCCACAAAACCACAAAATTACAAAATTTATCCGTTTCAGTGCCTCCTAAGGCTAAAAAATATGTCTATGGCCTCACTTTTTTCTACATCATCAAAGACCCCGTCTCATAAAATTTTTATTTCTCAGGGGTCTAAGACACTGCCACGGCCCTTCTTCGCAAGAAAGGTGTATTTTTACAGACGCGGTGTCAAGCGATGACTTTGATTGTCACCGCTCCTTCGGAGGTGACTATGCGCAGAAGGTTGACGCCCTTGGCGGGCAGGGCGACGCGCGCCTCGCCTCCGGCAGCCTTGACTGTCATGCCGCACCGGCCGTCAGCCGAGACGGGAGTGACTTCGAAAGCACTGTCCATTCCCGACACTATGGCCTCGCCCCCGCTCACACTGACACGGAAGGCCTCCGCAGAAATTGCCCCGATGCCATTGGAAACATCCGCCCCCAGATCATCGATGCACACGTAGGCCGGAGTGGTCTGCCCCCACTCGTTGGCCTTGGAGGAATAGACATTGAAGCGCATGCGCACCACCTTGCCCAGATCGGTCAGTGGCATCCAGCGCCAGTTGTTGACCGCATACCATTCCTCGGGGTCCTCGGATGTGTAGTCGGCAAGCATGAAGTCGGTCTCCGTGGTGTTCCCCTCCTTGTCAAATCCGGTGATGTGCAGGCGCAGCGTGTCTCCCGCTCCGAAGGGGCCGCTCATGCCGTCGCCGTTGGCGATGCAGTCGGCCACCCAGGCCGTGTTGACCACCCACATGCCATTGACTGTCTCGCCGTCGGGATAATCGGGAAGGGTGACATCGGTGTATCCCATGTAGGTGTCGGCATACACCACCCCGTATGCCGCGGAGTTGTATCCTCCCCCTGCGGCATTGTTCCACTGGTCGGTGACATACGACGAGAAGTGGTTGCCGGTGTAGTTGGCGTAGGCGAAATAGGCCCATGTGCCCCAGTCGGCAAAATAGAAGTTGCTGAACTCGAAGGATCCGCTGCGGAATGACCCGAGGTCATAGTCCTCATCTTCCGTGTCGCCACACCAGTGGCTCTCCGGCGCGAGTCCGAGGTCCTCGAACGTGGCCGGCATCAGTTCCGCATGCATGGCGCCCGAAGCCAGCAGGAGCGGAAGTGACAGATAAACTGTTTTCATGATGATAAAATGTTTTTATGGCCAGGTTTTCTGACTCGCGCCCACACTCCTCTTCTGCCTTCCCGCCCCCGGGCAGGGGGCAGTGACCGGCTGAGCCTCCTGCTGTCATCACTGACGGCTTGCGGAGGCAGCCTGCTCCGGCGCAGGCCGGAGGGAAAAGGGGGTGTCAGGGCACGCGGCCCTGCGGCGCTCACAGCAGCGGGTACTGTTGCCGATTCTCACGGCATTCCCTGTTCCGTGTTATGCGCCGCAAATTTACAAATTTTCCCACAAACCTCCAAACTCTTACAGATAATATATTATTCACTTTTCCCCGATGATTGTTAATTCTCATATTTGCGAATTTCTAAGAATATTATTAATTTTGCATTCCAAATAATCCTCTATGATCGTCACCTTTGAACATAAATATCTTAAGACCCTTTATGATGAAGGGAAATCCTCAGATAAGAAGCACCGTTTTCAGCCGGATATTATACGAAGGTATCAGAAAGCGATAAATTTTCTGAAAGGATCTTCCTCCGTAGAGGAACTATGGCGCATACGTTCACTGAATTATGAGGTATTGAAGGGCGACAAGGCCGGATTATCCTCCATAAGGGTCAACGATCAATACAGAGTAGAGTTTACAGTTAGCATCAATGATGAACAGCCGGTTCTCACCGTATGCAATATAATTGAATTGTCAAATCATTACAGATGATAAAGCATGAATACACGAGTTGAAGGAATCTCTCCTGACATGATAGCGAATAATCTCTATCCCTCCCGCCCCATTCACCCCGGTGAGATGATAAAGGATGAAATCGAATATCGGGGAATTTCACAAAAGGCGTTGGCAGCAGAGATTGGAATATCTCCATCTGTGCTGAATGAGGTCTTGAACGGCAAACGGGCGGTCACCACGGAATTGTCACTGCTCCTCGAGGCCGCTCTCGGTATTGAAGCTGACCTGTGGCTGAGATTACAAGCCGAGTATAACAAGCAGGTCGCAAAATCCAATCCGAATTTTCTTGAGCGGCTTGCGAGAATACGCACTGCGGCTGCTTTTATATGACAGCCAAAGTCCTGAGACATAAAAAATATATAAGATAGGGAAAAACTACGGAGCCTCCTACATCATCGTAGAAGGCTCCGCATAGTTTAAGGAAATGATAATGGGATTATGCGACTCTCACGAGCCTTTTTTTACTTGTCTTGGATGTGACTCTGTGACTGGCTTCTTTTGAGCCATATCAATCAACTATTGAATTTGGAATCCGATTATATGACATAAAAATGGCCGCGAAGTTTAATCCTTCGCGGCGAATTTTGCGGTTTTTTTTCGCCTTCGGGCAGCTGTCCCGCCGGACGGCTCGCCCGCTTCATCAGCCGCGTCAGGCAGAGGGAAGGGATGAGGCTCCGAGACGCGAGGTGAGGTTGGCCATTTCAATGGCCGCCACGGCCGCCTCGGCCCCCTTGTTGCCTAAGACGCCCCCGGCGCGGTCAAGCGCCTGCTGGAGGGTGTTGACCGTCAGGACGCCGAATATCACCGGCACCTCTCCCTCGGCGTTGAGCGAGGCCACTCCCTGGGCGGCCTGGCTGCATACATAGTCGAAATGAGGCGTGTCCCCCCTGATGACGCACCCTATTACGATGATGACCGAGGGTTTAAGGTCATGGGCCGCCCGGGCAGCCCCGTAGACCAGCTCCACAGTGCCCGGCACAGGGAGCGCCAGGACGTTCGCATCGGGCACTCCGGCCTTGCGCAGCACATCCAGAGCCCCGTCGCGCAGGGCATGCGTCACGCGCGGGTTCCAGTCGGCTGTGAGCACTACGCAGGTGAAGCTCTCAGGTCTCGCCACTGTCGGGATAGTCAGCTCGGCCCCGTTGGTATTAAGTATTGTAGACATAAGCGCTCACCCCTCTGCATGAAGTTTTTCTTCCTCCTCCGCGGCCGCAGCCTCGGCTTCGAGGTCAGCGCGCTCCTCGGCACTCTGTGCCTCCCCCTCCTTCTTGCGTCCGAAGCGGCGGCGCGCCGTGTCGGTCAGTCGGTGCATGAACATCTTCCAGCGGGGCTCGTTCTCCACCTCGTTGTCAATCATCTCGATGAGGGCCAGTATATCCTCCTCCATCTCAATGACCTCCAGAGAAATGGCATGCGGCAGCACGGCGTTGAGCAGCCTGCGCGCCCGGGGGCGCATCGACTTGACGCGCATCATTATCTCAGCCATCTCCACGGTCATCTTTATCTCCTTGCGGTTGACCTTTCCGGCCCTCTTCTTGGAGAGCTTGATGGCCTCGGCATAAAATTTCATGGCCGCTTTGTAGTCGCCCGCCGAGGCGAGGAGCTGCCCCTCCCTGCGCAGGGAGTCCACGAGCTTGTCGGTCGCCGCGGCCACACCCGAGTTGACCTTCTCATAGAGCATGCCGGTGTTGAGCTGCTGCTTGACGAGCATCTCCATAGCCTTCTTGCGCGAGCGCAGTATGCGGGTTGAGAGCTCCATGGCCAGCACGTGGTAATGGCCGAAACGCTCGGCATCCTCCTTGACGAGGGTTTCAAGCACGCGGAAGATCACATCTATCTCTTTCTCGCTCTGGCGGTAATCCTTGAGCTCGTAATGCACCTCGGCCAGGTCGAAGAGGAGGGCTATGAGCAGAGCGCGGAACTCCGTATTCTCAAAGTCGGAAAATTCGCGCAGCTCGCGCATGGCGGCCACGATGCGCTCCAGGGCGTCCATGTAGCGCTGCTGCTCGAGGAGCTCGGCGGCGCTGCGGCGCATCTCGAGCGCCGAGGTGATTATATCGAAGTCGGGTGATTTCCGGTCGATTTTCTCAAGATTCAGGACAAGGTCGTTGATTGTCATATCTTTGGGTCTTATGTGTATTCTACTTTTCACCGCGCGCGGCCCTTGAGGAGGAGACATGGCCGAGATACCCCCCATGATGGCGGCGGGCATAATCCTCGACCTTGAACCCTATTGCCTCCATGACGCATACCACCAGGACATCTCCCATGACGGTCATGAGCGTTGTCGAGGTAGTCGGAGTCAGGCCTAAGGGGCACACCTCGGGGCTCCCTCCGGTGGAGAGTGTCACGTCGGCGCTCTCCCCTAAGGGGGAATGCGGGTCTCCGGTTATAACAATTGTCTTGATGGAGGGGTTCAGCCTGCGGGCGAGTTCGGTAAGCTCGAGAATCTCGCGGGTCTTGCCCGAATTGCTCAGCAGAAGCAGCAGGTCGTCGGGCTGGAGTATGCCCAGGTCGCCATGCTGGGCCTCGGCGGGATGCAGGAACACGGCCGGAGTGCCGGTCGAGCAGAAGGTGGTGGCGATGTTCATGGCTATCTGCCCCGCCTTGCCCATGCCCGAGGTGACCAGCTTGCCTCCGCGGCGGTTGACATGGTCCACAATCAGCCCGACGGCACGCTCATATCCGTCGGTGACAGGTATTGATGCGACGGCCTCGGATTCCCTCCGGAGGATCTCCGTCATTTTTTGCTTTACGTCCATGATTGGAGTTTTTCAATGTTCAGTATTCAATGTGCCGCCCTCAGAGGGCCTTCCCCTCGTATTCGCTGAAGGCCTCACGCACCCGCGCGGACACCTCCACGGCATGCCCGTCGGCAGGATCTATGCAGACCATGACCGTTTCAGACACGGACTTGACCTGGCCCGTCTTCTTCTCGCGCAGCATCTGCTGGAGCGTGAAACTCTTATGGCCGATGTGCACGCAGCGCGTGAGCACCTCTATGTCCTCGCCGAAGACTATGGGAGCGAGATAGGCGCACTCCACATTGGCTATCACTCTGTCCACATGGCGCCAGTCCATGCTCATGCCCCGGGAGGCGCCGAAATAGAGGGCCTTGCCGGTGTCATAGAAGGAGAAGTAGACAGTGTTGTTGACATGCCCGAGCACATCGACGTCGTTGAAGCGCAGCTGCACGTCGGCGCGGTGGCGGAAGTGTTCAGGAGAGGGGAGGTTATGTATATCCATTGCAAAGCGGAATTTTTCGGTTGTAAAGTGACAGGTATAGTTTTTGGAAGAGAGTCATGATATGAAGCGGATGTCCGATATGACTTCCCGGCCCACGGCGGCGTTGATGTTGCGCACCAGTCCCGAGCGGCTCATCATGAGCTCCTGCCGGAGGGCTGCATCGGGCGTGCGCACTGTCATCAGGCCATTGCTGACCCACGGCTTTCCGGTGAGCGCGGCGATATGCGGCCCCACCACGCTCTCCCATGCGGCCGAGGCGCGCACCTCATCGAGACGGTCGGTCATGCGGCTCTCCTCAAGAGCCTGCCGCAGCACGTCTCCTATCGTCTGGTAATCCCTGCGCTCCATATCAACAGTGACTCCGCGCCTCTATATGACAATCGGTGTGAAAGCGCCATCCTTTACTTCGAGCAGAGTGCGCTCTCCGCTGATAGCCTCGAGTATTTCATCAATGTGCTCGCGGTTGGTGTCGGTGATGAATATCTGGCTGAAGCCGCTCTCGGTGCTGACCAGGTCCATGATGCGCCCTACGCGCGAGGAGTCCAGCTTATCGAAAATATCGTCAAGCAGCAGGATTGGGGTAACACCTCCCTCACGTTTCAGATAGTCGAATATGGCGAGGCGCAGGGCTATGGTGTAGGTCTTCACCTGCCCCTGGCTGCCGAGACGCTTCATGCTGTAGTCACCCAGGCCCGTGAGCAGGTCGTCGCGGTGCACTCCGGCCGAAGTGTAGCCTAACACCGTGTCCTTGGGGCGCCTCTCGTTGAGGAGCTCCTTGAAGGGGGTGTCGTTGAGCGCGCTGCGGTAAGTGAGCGAAGCTGTCTCAGCCCCCCCTGACACCTTGGCGTAATAGCGGGCGAAGACCGGCGAAATCGACTCCGTCCACTCCTTCCGGGCGGCATGGATAGCCGCTGCTGCACCCTCCATGGAGTCCTCCACCGATTCGTAGAGCAGGGGGTCGCGCACCCCGGCGCGCAGCATCCTGTTGCGCGACTCTAAGGCGCGGTTATAGCGTATCAGGGCGCTCAGATAGGAGGGGCGCGACTGCGAGAGGACGATATCGACCAGGCGGCGCCGCTCCTCCCCTCCCCCGGTCACCAGCGTGCTGTCTTCGGGAGTGATGCTGACCACCGGAAACTGCCCGATATGGCTCGATATGCGGTCGTAGGCCTTGCCGTTACGCTTGAGCACCTTCCCCTTGCCCTTGACAATGCCGACCGACACCTCCTCGGCGCCCCCGGCATCCGCCTCGAAGCTCCCCTTGACCATCAGCATCTCGGAGCCGTGGCGGATCAGGGCGCTTTCGGGCATGCTTGACATGCCCCTGGCCAGACAGAGGAAATGTATGGCTTCGAGCAGGTTGCTCTTGCCCATGCCGTTCATCCCCAGAAGGCAGTTCACACCGGAGGAGAACTCCAGGTCAGCCCCGGGGATGTTCTTGAAGTCGAGTATGTCTATGCGGCGCAGGAGCATGCGTTACGGGTGTTTCTTTCAGAATCGGGGGCGCAGAGCATCACTTGTCGTCTTTCTCGCCATAGGCGAGGTCGCCGGCATCGCCCAGCCCGGGCACGATATAGCTGTGGGAGTTGATCTCATCGTCGATAGCTCCGACCCATACGGTCGTGCGGTCAGCCGGAAGGTGCTTGCAGACATAGTCGATGCTCTGGCGCGAGGCTATGACGGAGGCTACATGGATGCGCGCCGGCTCCCCCTTGGTGAGCATGGCGCGGAAACCGAGCTCCATCGAGCTTCCCGTAGCGAGCATGGGGTCAACCAATATAAGGGTCTTGCCGTCGATGCGGGGGGAGGCGAGATACTCCACAAGCACGTCGAATGAATCCCCCTTCTCCTTGTAGCGGCGGTAGGCGCTCACAAAGGCATTCTCCGCATCATCGAAAAAGTTGAGGAATCCGTGATGAAACGGCAGGCCGGCGCGCAGGATCGTGGCCAGCACTACGCGGTCCTTTATCTTCTGGCAGCAGGCCGTGCCCAGGGGGGTCTGCACATCCACATTTTCATACTCCAGGCGCTTGGAGATCTCGTAGGCCATTATCTCGCCGATCCGGTCCAGGTTGGCGCGGAAGCGCATCGGGTCTTTCTGGATGTCGACACTGCGCAGCTCCAGCATGTAGCGGCTCACCAGCGACGGCGTATCTGCAAAATTGATTACTTCAATATTATTTTCCATGGGTCTTATTCTTATGACTTCTATATGTTATAACACCGGTGTGTGCATTGCGGCGGCCATCTGCCCCGATTTCAAGGCCCGGCGGCCGTTATCCGCACCCCTTTTCGTCATTTGCAAGGTATGGGGCGACCGCGCGGGTGGCCTCCGCGGCATCCTCGGCGAGACGGGCGCGCAGCGCCTCCAGGGAGGGGAACTTCACCTCATCGCGCAGCCGGCTGATGAATTCCAGCCGCAGCGGGCGCTCATAGAGGTCGCCTGAGTATCCTATGATGTGGGCCTCGACCGTAGTGTCGGTGAAGTCTCCCACGCTGGGCCGCACGCCGATATTGACCATGGCGGGGCGGCGCACGCCGTCATCCGTCACCGCCACGCAGGCATAGGCTCCCGTGGCCGGCAGCAGGAGGTTTTCGGCAGGAACAAGGTTGGCTGTGGGAAACCCTAAGGTGCGCCCTAACTCCCGGCCGTGGCCTACGCTCCCCTCCAGAGAATAGGGGCGCCCGAGCAGCTGCATGGCCTCGCCCACATCCCCCTTTTCCAACGCCCGGCGCACAGCGGAGCTGCTGACGCCCCGCAGCTCGGAGGCCGTCTCCACCTCTATGCCCAGCGTCTCCCCTATCGCCGCATAGTCTGAGACGGTCATGTCCAGGCCGTCGCTCCCGAAAGTATTGTCGTAGCCTATCAGGAGATAATCCACGCCAAACTCACGCTTCAGCCGCTCCATCCACTCCATCACGCGCATCGACCGGAGGGCCTCCGTGAAACGCACCGTCACCGGGGTGACCCCCTCGGCGGAGATGCGCTTCACCTTGTCGGCGTAGGTCCCCAGCATACGGGGGGCGCGCTCGGGAGCGACCAGTTCGAGAGGATGGCGGTCAAAAGTCACGGCGATGGGCGTCAGCCCGCGCTCCGCGGCCTTGCGGCGCAACGTGTCGAGCACGAGCTTATGGCCGCGGTGCACCCCATCGAATGTGCCCACCGTAGCGGCGCGGCGCGGCGCGCCCGAAAAGGTCTTGGAAATGGGAGTCATGGGCTATCAGAAGGTCATAGACTGTTGGTTGACTCTAAGAGCATCGTGCAGATCGCTATCATGTCGTCGCCCGCGGTGCTTCCCACGCGAAGGGCGTGCATGCCCGTTGAGGCTGCTGCCCGGCAGTTCGCGTCCGAGTCATCAAGCATCAACGTGCGCGCCGGGTCAAGTCCGTAACGGCGCAGCACGGTTGTGAATATCTCCGGATCCGGCTTGCAGGTCAGCTCAGCGAAAGAGGTGACTATGCCATCGAAATAATCATTGATCGAGCCCCCCTCCTGACGGAACCGGGCGGCAATCCATGAATTGAACATCACCGGGTTAGTGTTGGAGAGAACGAAAATACGGTATCCGGCCATCCTCATGCGCCGCAGCATCTCCAGGCGCGCCACCGGGATGTCAACGAGAAACTCATTGAAAGCCGTCGCCAGCATAGCGTCCGTAGCCCCGGGGCACTTCTCCCGCAGGAGGTCGAAAAACTCCCCTGCGGTCACCTGTCCGGTCTCCAGGCCGAGGAAGGGCTCCTTCTGGCGGTAGAGGCCGAGCATCTCGTCGGCCTCCTTGAGCCCGAGGGTCTCAAGAGCGCGCACAGCCCGGTCGCGGTCCAGGTCGATGACCACCCCACCCAGATCAAAAATCACATTTTCTATCCCCTGAAGCCAATTTTGATTATCCATAGCAGTATAGTTATTTCCTCGGGGAGCTCAAGCTCCCCGAGCCTCCCGAGCGACCCGAGCTCCTCGAGCTTCTCGAGCCTCCCGAGCCTCCCGAGCTCCTCGAGCTCCTCGAGTTTCTCGAGATTATCGAGCCTCCCGAGCCTCCCGAGCTTATCGAGATTCCGCTTGCAAAATTAATAAAACAAATCAAATCCTGCAACATAAAGAAAGCGTCTCCATCGCGGAGACGCTTCTTGTAGGAGTTGTTATTGCCTATGTAATAATCGAAATGTGGGCGAAGATGGATTCGAACCACCGAAGGTATAAACCAGCAGATTTACAG
>CAZWVY010000064.1:0-16653 GCA_964637105.1 uncultured Sangeribacter sp.
AAAAAAAAGATTAATTGTCTCTCGACAACTAATCCTCTAACCTTAAATCTAATACCATGAAAAACACGTGCAAAGTTAATGATTTTCCGGCGAAATAAAAAAATTTTTCGGCGAAAAAACTTATGATTTACAATAAATTAACTCTCCGCAGGCCAGTTTCAAACACTCCTGCGGAGAGTTTTTTCTTTCATTATGCAAGCCCTTGAAAGGTATGTTTTAATTTTACTCGCCACACGCCCGATTTTACCCCTGGAGAATGCCCCGTCCGCTGACAAAATGAAAAAATCATGCGTCCGCGAAAATTTCTCCTAAAATCTCGGGAGAACGAAGATTTGCCACCCCCGGGAAATGTATCGAGAAGTATCGCAGAAGCATCGAGGTGACTTCGCGGCGCTCCGCCCGCGAGAAGCGGTAGCGGGGGGCGTTGAAGAAATCCATGCGCATCAGCGTGCGCGCTGCGGCAGCGTAACCGGGCTCCAGGCGGTCGGCGTGAGAGGGGGGGAAGACAGTGAAGCGGCCCTCGCGCATGTCCAGCCAGCGCCCCGGCTCCCAGGTGGAGGGATCAGGCATGATGCCCGAAAAGCCCAGCAGCGAGACGAGCAGGGCGATATGCCAGTTGGCCAGGCGCGATGCCGGAGAGGCGTCCAGAACTTGAAGCGCGGAATAAATGTAATCCCAGGTTGCGGCGTCCGGAGAGGAATCGCGCATCAGCCGACCGAGAAATTCAGCCGCGAACATGGCCAGCGAGGACTTGACGGGATTGAAACAAATCTCGCGCCACACGCACACGGGAGCGAACTGGCCCAGGCGGGGCAGGTCTCGACCGTTGCGTATGTCAATGTCGGTCTCGATGACCGACATCGGCTGAAGGCGCGCATTGCGCATCCGCGCCGAGCGCCCCGCTCCGGATGGAGAGAGCACTGCCATGCGTCCGCGAGTGCGCGTATAGAGCGTCACCACATTGTGACGGTCCGTATGGCGCACCGTCCCGAGCACTATTGCCTGTATCTTCTCAGTCATCTCTCTGCCTTCCTTTATTTTCCCATGTTTTTTCGCTCCGCAATGGCATGACATCTCACGCCCGCAGCGCAAATATTTTTTCGCTTTGCTCAGGCTCCATAAGCCACGCCCGAAACTCATCAGCAAAATTAATCAATTTATCCGTAACGCCAATATTCCTTCTTATCAATTGCGGACTTCCGGCCCATATGACATGGCCTTCCCTGCCCGGGAAATTTTATATCAAAGGGTCTAAACCAAAGGGCGCGACAGTATGTTATAGGAGTGTAATTATTAACAAACCCGCTTAAATAACTATGGCAGACACTAAACCTCTCAAGGGCACTCAGACTGAGAAGAACCTTGCAACATCCTACCTGGCCGAGTCCATGGCCTATACCCGCTACACTTACTACGCACAGCAGGCTGAGAAAGACAAATACTATCATTTCTCGCGCATCTTCAACGAGACTGCTGACAACGAGCTTCACCACGCTAAAATATACCTGAAATTCCTTCAGGAGGCTGCCGTCGCCCCCGGCCCCATCACCGTCGACATGGGCGTCCTCTCCAACACTCTCAACAACATCAAGGTAGCTGCTCTTGAAGAGGAGCAGGAGGGCCGCGACCTCTACCGCAAGTTCGCAGCCGTAGCCCGCGAGGAGGGCTTTGACCAGATTGCTGACCAGTTCGCCGCAATCGCCGAGGTCGAGGAGCACCACCGCCGCCGCTTCCTGGAGATGGCCCGCCAGATAGAGGAGGGCGAAGTATGGAAGCGCAAGCACCCCATCAAATGGCAGTGTGACGTATGCGGCTATATCTTCGAAGGCACCGAGCCCCCGCAGGTATGCCCCGCTTGCCTGCACCCCTACCAGCACTATTTCCCCGTAAACGAGATCTAAGCGCCTCCGCACCAGGCAGCCGCCCCAACGGAAGGCAAGCCGGGCACCCCGATGGGAGAAAAGCCGGGCGCCCCGACGGGAGGCAAGCCTCCCGGCAATAGCAAAAGGGCCGGCGAAGCCACTCCTTGAGCCCCCTGAGGCCACAAGCAGCCTCCCCATCGGGAGAAAAGCCTTCAGGCAATAGCAAAAGGGCCGGCGAAGCCACTCCTTGAGCAGCCTTGCTAAAATTATAGAAACAAAAAAGCAGGGCGCCCGCCGTCACGATGACGGCGGGCGCCCTGCTTTTTTGTTCTCATGAGCGCCAGGGCCTGCTGCCGCTTCGCCGCCCCTTTTGCCACTGCCGGGAGGCTTGCCTCCCGAGCGCCCGGCCTCGCTTCGCCGCCTCTTTTGCCACTGCCGGGAGGCTTGCCTCCCGAGTGCCCGGCCCCTTTCTTACCGGGCCCTGGCTTTAGCCAGGGGCAGAGGGAGGAAGGCGGGAGGAAGGCGGGAGGGAGCCAAAGGGCCAGGAAGGCGGGAGGGAGGCGGGGGGCGGCAGCCCCAGGAGGAGGGAGGGGGCCCGGAGGCCGGGGCCGACTCGGCATCGACGGGCATAAAAAAACCTGCCACTTTTCACAAAGAGGCAGGCTGAAACCTTAATCTTAATTTAATACTATGAAAAACACGTGGCAAAGTTAATACAGTTTTTGCATTAACGCACAAAATAATATGTTAAAAATTTCACATTAACAATTTTTTAGTTAATTTTACGCCATGGAACTCGTCTATCAGTATCTTTGGCGCCATAAGATGTTCGGACTTTCGCTCCCTCTGAGCGACGGCCGCTCCGTGAGCGTGATCGATCCGGGACGCCTCAATACTGATGCAGGCCCGGATTTCTTCAATGCCAAGGTGCTCATTGACGGGGAGATGTGGGCCGGAAATGTCGAGATACATGTCCGGGCGTCCGACTGGTACCGGCACGGCCATGACAAGGACCGGGCATACGACAGCGTGGTGCTCCATGTGGTGGCTGTGTCAGACCGCGAGGTCACGCGCACGGACGGCTCCACGGTGCCCCAGGCCGAGGTGACCCTCCCCAAGGATTTCTATGTCTCCGTGGCTACCCTGCGCAATGACATCAAGGCCGTGAAATGCGCTCCCTTTCTGAGGGAGGTTCCACCTCTGGTGATTACTGACTGGATGGAGGCCTTGGGCGTGGAGCGCCTGCAGGCAAAGGCCGCGCGGCTGCTCGACATCCACCGGGCCAACGGAGGCGACTGGTACCAGACGCTTTTCACCGTGCTCGCCAGAGCCTTGGGGTTCGGACTTAACAGCGAGCCGTTCGAGGCATTGGGGCGCAACACCCCACTTAAATTCCTGATGCGCCATGCCGATTCGCCTGAGCAGCTTGAGGCCATCCTCTTCGGGCAGGCCGGGCTGCTCGATCCCTCGGCCTATCCCTACGATGACTACTACCGGATGCTCTGTCGCGAGTACACTTTCCTGCGAGCCAAATATGGCCTGCGCCCCATCCCGGGAGGAATGTGGAAATTTGCCCGGACACGCCCCCAGAATCTGCCACACCGCCGCATTGCCCTGCTTGCGGCTGCGGTAGGCAATCCCAAGGAGGGGCTCGCTTCGGCCATCCTCGAGGCGCGGGGTGACGAGGAACGCCTGCGCCAAATATTCAGCTGGCATCCCGGGCGCTACTGGCTGAGCCACTATGCTTTCGGGCAGCCCGAGACTGCGGCTCCCGCATGCCTGGGCAAAGGGAGCGTAGGGGTGCTGCTCATCAATGTGGCGGCTCCATTCTATTATGCCCATGCCTCGCTCCACAACGACCTTGAGGGGGCTGATGACGCACTGCGCCTGCTCTACTCGCTCCCACCCGAGCAAAACTCCATAATCTCGGCCTGGAAGAACGCCGGTATCAAGGTGAAAGATGCCCAGGCGGGGCAGGCTCTCATCCACCTGCGTAAGGAGTATTGCGACCGCAACCGCTGCTTCGACTGCCGCATAGGCCACCGCTTGCTTCGTCACGCTGCCGGAGCCGGGCGCTTCTCACCCTTCTCATGCGCCTGCGCATATCCGGAGGGAGCCGGTGAGGAGGAGACGATATACGAAAACTCTGCCGAAACAGTTTATTGAATGAAGCTCCACGAAAGCAGTTTATTGAATACCCCGCAAGCAGTTTAGTGAATCGTGAGACCGGAGGAACCGACACATAGGAATAGGGGGAACAGGCGCGACAGGCTCCGCGCCCCGGGAGGGGCGTGGAGATGGTTCACGCTCATTTGCGCCGCGATGATTCTATGGGGATGCTCCTCGAGCCGAAAGGTGCCCCCGGGGCAGTATCTGCTCGACGCCGTCAGTTTTTCGTTTGACTCCACAGCCCGCAAAGGGGAGTTCGACACCGAGCAACTGACTTCATATCTGCGCCAGCTCCCTAATCACAAGATGCTGTGGAGCATGAAGTTCCGTCTGGGAATCTACAACCTGCAAGGGAGCGACTCCACAAGATGGTGGAACCGCTTGGCGCGCAATTTGGGGGAGGCCCCGGTGATATATGACTCAGTTCTGACCGCCACCGGAGTCAGGCAGCTGCGCAACGCACTCATTAACAAGGGCTACCTGCATGCTGATGTGGAGGCGCGCCTGAGACCGGACAGCGCCTCGCGCAAGATGAAGGTAGACTACCGCATCTCCCCCGGCCCATCTCATGTCATACGCTCCATAAGCTACGACTTTCCGGATGACTCGGTGCGCAGGGCAGTGATGCGCGATTCATCCCGTTTCCCGGCGCGTGAAGGCATGGCCCTGGATCGCGACCTGCTCGAGCTGCAGCGCGAGTTCGTCACCTCACGCATGCGCGACGCCGGCTTCTATGCCTTCGCCAAGGAGCTGATAACCTTCAACGCCGACACGACCTCCGGCTCGCTGGATGTCGACCTGACCATGAAGGTCAACCCCGTGCCGGAGAATGTGTCGGGCATACGGCGCATGGCCTATTCGGAATACCTCATCCGCTCGGTGAGGGTGATTGCCGACTATACCCCCATGATGGGTGACGACCCGCAGAATATAGAGGGGGCCGATACAGTGGTCTACCGCGATATGGAGATATTTTACGGCCCGCGCAAATATCTGCGCCCGGGAGTGATATATGAGAACTGCTTCCTGCGGCGCGGGGACGTGTTCCGGCAGAGGAACGTAGACCGCACATACCAGGCCTTCTCGCGCCTGGGGATACTGAAATTCACCAGCGTGCGCCTCGTGCCGGCAGGCTCGATCGGCGACACCGGCCTACTGGACGCATACATTCTCCTCACCCCGGGCAAGAGCCAGGTGGGTACCATCGAGCTGGAGGGCACCAATTCGGAAGGCGACCTCGGTGTGGCAGTGGGGTTAGGCTATTCACACCGGAATATCGGACGCGGCTCGGAAACGCTCTCGGCGAAGTTCCGCGCTGCATACGAGTCGCTCAGCGGCAACCTCGAGGGGCTGCTCAACAACCGGTATCTCGAGCTGTCGGCTGATGTCGGGCTCAGTTTCCCGAAATTCAAGGCCCCCTTCCTGCGTGAGAGTTTCAAGAGGCGCATCAATGCCTCAACAGACGTGCATGTATCGCTCAACTACCAGGAGCGCCCGGAATATACGCGAATCATCTCCACGGCGGGCCTCTCCTACAAATGGATTGACCGGCGCACCCTCAACCGCCACACTTTCACACCTATCGACATCAACTACGTATACCTGCCCGCCTCCACCAACGACTTCATCAACCAGATAGCTCCAGACAACCCCCTGCTGCGCTACAGCTATGAGGACCACTTCATCATGCGCTTGGGATATTCGTTCTACTACTCTGACAAGAAGCCCGACTCGCCTTGGGAGAGCAGCCGGCAGCGCAACATCAATACGCTGCGTGTCAACGGCGAGACGGCCGGCAACCTGCTGTTCGCCCTGAGCAGCATCTTCGACCACCGCCCGAACTTCCATGAAGATCCCTACAGCGTCTTCGGCATACATTATTCGCAGTATGTCAAAGTAGAGGGGGACTACGCCCTGCTGCATCATTTCGACGCGCGCAACGCCGTGGCCTTCCATGCCGGATTGGGTGTCGGGGTGCCTTATGGCAACTCCACAATGCTCCCCTTTGAGAAGCGCTTTTATGGCGGAGGCGCCAACGGAGTGCGCGGATGGGCCGTGCGCACGCTCGGTCCGGGAGCCTACCCTGGAGGAAACTCCGTGAGCGACTTCATCAACCAGTGCGGCGACATACGCATCGACCTGAGCGCGGAATACCGCGCGAAACTCGTCTGGGTGCTTGAACTCGGAGCCTTCATAGACGTTGGAAATATATGGACGATACGCAATTATCCCAATCAGCCCGGAGGAATGTTCAAGTTCAACAAGTTTTACAAGCAGCTCGCGGCCGCCTATGGCCTGGGTCTGCGCCTGGACTTCAACTACTTCCTCATCCGCTTTGACCTGGGCATGAAGGCGCATAATCCCGCGCTGGGCGCCCAGCCCTGGCCTATCATACATCCGCGCTGGGCGCGCGACCGCTCCCTGCACTTCTCAATCGGCTATCCCTTCTGAGAGGTATTTCAGCGGGGAGGTCCCCGGATGCGAAATCATCCATATACGCAAGCCAATACGCTTATGAAAAAGAAACTCATCATCTTCGACCTTGACGGCACCCTGCTCAACACCATAGCCGACCTGGGGGCCTCATGCAACTACGCCCTGGAGCAAAAGGGCTTCGCAACGCATCCCATATCGTCATATAATTATATGGTGGGCAACGGAATACGCAAACTCATGGAGCGCGCGCAGCCGGATGCCGACCCGGCCATGATAGACGAGCTGCTGGCCATCTTCCGCAGCCACTATGACGAGCATTGCACGGACTCCACTGTACCCTATCCGGGCATTCCCGAACTGCTGCACGAGCTCACTGACAGAGGGATAGCCGTGGCCGTGTCGACCAACAAGTACCAGTCGGCAGCGAGGCGAATCATAGAGCATTTCTTTCCTGACATCCCCTTCGTGGCTGTCATGGGCCAGGTGGACGACCGCCCGGCCAAGCCGGACCCCTCGATTGACTTCGCCATCCTCCAGAAACACCCCACGCCCAAGGCGGAGACGATGCATGTCGGCGATTCGGCAGTCGACATCGAGACAGCCCGGCGGGCATGCGTGGACTCCATAGGGGTCACCTGGGGATTCCGCCCCGTCTCCGAGCTGCGCAAGGCCTGCGCGGACCATCTCGTCAGCTCGCCCGCAGAAATACTGCGCCTCGCCACCGAAGAGTGAACATAAGAGTGAACAAAAGACAATCAGGAGGAGTCTCAATGAGGCTCCTCCTGATTGTCTTTTGAGCGATAAACGGGGCTCGAACCCGCGACCCTCAGCTTGGGAAGCTGATGCTCTACCAACTGAGCTATTATCGCATTTCGGGTCATGCTGCCGCCGGGCCAACGAGGCTGCCCTTGGCAACTGTTTGGCAAAATTACTCTTTTTTTTTGACACTGCCAAATGATTTGTCATTTTTTTTTGCTAATTTTGCGGCATCCGACCGATAGGGAACCGGGTGCGAATCCCGGACAGAGCCGCTGCTGTGAGCGGTCCGATCGAGGCGGACGGCATTAGGAGAGACGCGCCTTAACAACACATCACGCGCTCCCCGGCCACTGAGGGATAGCCCTCGGGAAGGCGCCGCCCGTCAAGGACCCGAGTCAGAAAACCTGCCGGCCGGCCCTCCATGCGCCCATCGCGTGCTTATGGAGGATGAGTGTCACCTACAAATCCGCAGCGCGCCCGGTCCTGGCGCGAACGCTCATGATGAAACTGCCCCCTGTCGCGCGGCGTCTCGCCGTGTCAGCCGCCATCCTGGCCCCCTTGTCGGCCCTCTCCGCCCTTCCCGGCGCAGAGGAACCCCGTCCCGATATCTATGCCCATGCATTTGACCACGCAATGACCGACACGGCCTTCAGCGCCCTGCCGGAGCTGACTGTCGTGGGCGAATCTGTCACCGGAGCCGAAGCCTCACCGGTGCAGCGCCTGTCGGGCAAGGCCTTGGAGGCGCTTTCAGCCACCAACGTGGCCGATGCTATGCGCTATTTCTCCGGGGTGCAGCTCAAGGACTACGGCGGAGTGGGGGGAGTGAAGACCATCGACGTGCGGAGCATGGGCACGACCCAGACAGGGGTCTTTTATGACGGGCTCCCTCTCGGCAATGCCCAGAACGGCCAGATAGACCTTGGCAAATACTCGCTTGACAATCTGGAGGACATCACCGTTTATAACGGACAGAAGTCACGCGTGCTCCAGCCGGCGCGCGACTTCGCATCGGCCACGGCCGTCTATCTGCGCAGCCGCCGGCCCCGCTTCCGCGACGGCCGGCGCTTCGGGCTGACAGCCCGCTTCCGCACAGGCAGCTTCGGACTGGTCAACCCCTCGGTCCGCGCCGACTTCCGGCTCAGCGAGAGGGTGACGGCCAGCGTGAGCGGCGATGTGACCGAGGCTACAGGAAGATACCGCTTCCGCTACCGCAGTTTCTTCAGCGACGGCACATTGGCCTGGGATACTGTAGCGACCCGCCTGAACGGCGACCTACATTCGCAGCGCATCGAAGCCTCCGTCTACGGCTCTCCCGACGGCGGGGGCGAATGGCAGGCCAAGGCCTATTTCTATAATTCCGACAAGGGGATTCCCGGGGCGATAGTCAATAACGTGTGGAAGTCGTCGCAGCGGCAATGGGACCGCAACTTCTTCGTCCAGGGCAACTGGCGCACGCGCCCGGCTGAGAATCTGGAGCTGCTCCTCAATGGCAAGTATGCCTTCGACCGCATGCGCTATCTCAATCCCGACACGACTCTGATGCACATTGACAACACCTTCCACCAGCAGGAGACCTATCTCAGCGCGGCTTCACGCCTGATGATCACTGATGAGTGGGACGCAGGATTGGCCGTGGACTGGCAGTGGAACAGCCTGACGAGCGATATGGCAAACTTCGCCCGCCCTGTGCGCAACACGCTCCTTGCCGCCTTGGCCTCATCATACGGCATCGCAGGATTCCGCGCGGAAGGAAATGTGCTCTTCACCCTGGCGGCCGACCGCACCCATCCGGGCGGGAGCGCGGAGATTGCCCGCAAGACACGCACCCAATGGTCCGGAGCCCTCTCGGCCACATGGACCCTGCCGGGGGCCACCGGGCTGCGCCTGCGCGGATTCGCCAAGCGCATCTTCCGCATGCCCACTTTCAACGACCTCTATTATACGGATATAGGCAACGCCGACCTGCGCCCAGAGTTCACAACGCAGTATGATCTGGGCCTGACGTGGCGCAAGAACTTCGCCGGGGCCGTGCCTGTGTCGCTCGAACTTACTGCCGACGGCTACCACAACCGCGTGAAAGACAAAATCATAGCGGTGCCGAAGGGAACGGGCCAGTACCGCTGGATGATGATGAACATCGGGCGGGTGCATATCACCGGTCTCGATGCCACAGCCTCTGCCACCCTTTCCCTCCCCCGGGATGTGATGCTGCACGGGAGGCTGACCTATACCTGGCAGCGGGCGCGCGACTATACCGACCCCTCAGACAACGGCGACGGGGGCACCTACAAAGGCCAGATAGCATACATACCCCTCCACAGCGGCTCGGCAACGGCCCGTCTGGAGTGGCGGGGGCTCCATGCCGGATACAGTTTCATCTATGTGGGCGAGCGGTGGCACACCTCGGCCAACATTCCGGCCAACCACGAGCAGCCTTGGTACACCCACGACCTCACCGCAGGATGGCGCCAGCCCATAGGGCGCACCGTGTGGGACCTCACGGCGGAAATCAACAACCTCCTCGACCAGCAGTATGATGTCATCCGCAACTATCCTATGCCCGGCCGCAGCTTCCGTATCACCCTGTCAGTCGAAATCTGAAAATAATCACCCGGCAATGAACACATTTATCCCACACACCCATATTCCTCTCCTCCTCGCTCCCTTCCGGAGGTTTCTCACCGGCCTTATCCTCCCCCTCTGCATGATGCTATGCGGCTGCCGTCAGGAGAATATAATCTTCATCCCCGAAGAGGTGCCTGCCGGGGAGCCGCAGTTGACCTCAGTAGCCGGATTCTACCTGCTCAACGAGGGCAACATGGGCACCAACAAGGCTACTCTCGACCGATATGACTACCGTACGGCCACGCTGACACGCAATATCTACGCGCAGGCCAATCCCGACGTGCCCAAGGAGCTCGGCGATGTCGGCAACGACCTGCGCCGGTATGGATCGCGGCTGTACGCGGTCATCAACGGGTCAAACAAGGTAGAGGTGATGCACTTGTCAGACTGCAGGCGCATAGGGCAGGTGGACATTCCCAACTGCCGCTACATAGCCTTTCATGAAGGCTACGCATACGTCACTTCATACGCCGGGCCAATACTCATCGACGAGGATTACGCCCAGTTAGGCTATGTGGCGAAGGTCGATACGGCTACTCTGCAGGTAGTGGCGCGCTGCACGGTCGGTTTCCAGCCTGACGGAATCGCCGTATCGGGCGGCCGTCTGTACGTGGCCAATTCCGGAGGCTACCGCGTGCCCAATTACGAGAACACCCTCTCCATTATCGACATCGCTACCTTCACCGAAACGGGGCGCGTCGCTATCGCAAGCAACCTCTCCCAGGTCACGGCTGACAGCCAGGGGAAGATATGGGTCAGCTCCCGGGGAGACTATTTCGAGCATGGCTCCGCGCTCTACTGCTACGACGGGCGGAAAAACCGCCTGGAGAAAACCTTGGATATTCCCGTGGAGAGGATGTGGCTTCACGGAGACTCTCTCTACACTGTGTCATCCGGGGTATACGAGCCGGGGGGGGCCGCCCCCGTCTACGGCCTCATCGACACGCGCTCGCTTGAGGTGCTGACGCGCTGCTTCATCGCCGGGGGAGCCGAGGCAGATATCCGCCATCCCTACGGACTTGCTGTCAATCCGGTGACGGGAGAGATATATGTGACTGACGCGAGGGATTTCGTCAATCCCGGCCGTCTCTTCTCCTTCACCAAGGAGGGAAATTTCCAATGGCAGGTACGCACGGGCGATATACCCTCCGATATCACATTCTATTGATTTATGCTGAAATACTATTGATTGATGCTCAAATATAATCATAATTACCACTCTCATACCCAGTTCTGCGACGGCCATGCCCCGATGGAGGAAATGGCAGAGGCAGCCCGCGCCGCAGGAATGGAGGTCTGGGGCTTCTCCCCTCACTCGCCCCTGCCGATCCCCTCTCCCTGCAATATGGCCCGGGAGGATGTCGGCCCCTATCTCGCCGAGGTCGCCCGGCTAAGGGAACTCCACCGGCCCGAGCTCAAAATCTACGCGGGCATGGAGATAGACTGGCTGGACGCCAAATGGGGCCCGCATATAGATTATTTCTCCTCCCTCCCTTTGGACTACCGCATCGGGTCGGTGCATTTCGTCAAGACTCAAAAAGGGGAGCATGTCGACTGCGACGGGAGCGCCGGACGGTTTGCCGGGTACCTGCGTGACTATTTCGGAGGCGACCTGAGGTATGTGGCCGACAGTTTCTTCAACGCTGAAAAAGAGATGATTGACCGGGGCGGATTCGACATCCTGGGCCATCTTGACAAAATTGCGGGCAATGCATCCGCTGTGCGCCCCGGCGTGGAGATGGAGGACTGGTTCATGCGCCACGTAGATGAAGTCATCGATATGGCCATGGAGCGCGGCCTGACAATAGAAATCAATATCAAGGCCGCCCGCACTGACCCCGACAAGGAGCCTCTCACAGCCGATGAGGCTATGGCAGCGGGGGGACGTTTTTTCCCCGCCGCGCACTGGTGGGAGAAGCTGCGCCCCTATCGGACCGCCACTCATGCCACCCCCTCAGGCCTTATCCTGCCGGGGCTGGTCATAAGCTCCGATGCCCACTGGCCCGGGCGGCTCAACGTCCGGCTGGCCGAATCAATCGCGAACCTCCCTATTTTCACCTCACCCTCTAACTCCTGACATCCATCATCTAACCCCTGTACTTATGCTATCCGCAATTCTGCTCCTCTCCTCAGCCCTCTCTCCTTACATCTCGACAGTCTATGAATATGCTCCCGCTCCGGGCCAGTTTGTCAATGTCTCTCCCGAATATGAGGAGGGTGACACATACAGCGACATCCTCGCCAAAGCCTCCGAGGAACTTTGCGGCGACCGCGCTCCCGGCATGGTGTCGCTCGGGTCTTTCGGAGGGTACGTAATCTTCGGGTTTGACCATCCGGTGGTCAATGTCGAGGATATGGACGATTTCAAAATCTATGGCAATGCCTTGATATCCAGCTCAGAGCCCGGTGTGGTGTCGGTGAGCGTGGACACCAACGGCAACGGAGTGCCTGATGATGAGTGGTATGACCTGCAAGGCTCCGAACATTCCTCTCCCGCCACAGTGCGCGGGCTCGGGATTACTTACCGCCGCCCCGTGCCGGGCCATGAGCCGGTGCTCGACCCGGCGCACTCCTTCGTGACGGATGCCCAATATTCAGCATGGAGCGCCTCTGACGGCACTACGGGCTTTGTCGTGGCCAACAACCGCCATACTCAGCCTTACTGGCCCCTCTGGCTCGATGACGATGTCGAGACCCTCTCGTTCACCGGCACGCTTCTACCCCCCAACGGCGTGGACCGCAACGGCAAGGGGACCCTCTACGACTTCACGGTCTATGATTACGGGTATGCCGACAATAAGCCCAACACCGATCCGGAGGGGTTCGACATCGGCAACGCCGTTGACTTGGAGGGCAATCCGGTGCGTCTGACACATGCCGACTTCATCCGCGTGCATACGGGCACCAACCAGACGTGCGGCTGGCTCGGCGAGAGCTCTACAGAAGTGTGCGGCGCGGAAGACCTGCATCCGGAGGCGCAGCTCTCCGATGTGGCGCAGCTAATGTCTGAGCCGATGCCGTGGAAGTTTGTCATCCTACCCTCGGGCCCCGCTGTGGAATGTGTCCGCCCGATTGCGCTGAGCATATACTCCGCAGAAGGGATACTGCTCAGCCGTCTTTCCCTCAGTGAGGGTATCACTCTCCTCCCCTCCTTGCCACGCGGCCTGCTCATCCTTGCCGCCGAGGGGCGCGCCTTGCGGCTCATGCTGTGAACATTCCCTTAGACCCCTGAGACTTAAAAATTTTATGATACGGGGTCTAAGTTTTCCCACCTCCTGATATGCGGGAAATTTGCATAACTCAACGGAAGGTATTATCTTTGTGAAATAATCGGACCGCATCCCCCGGCGCATGAATTTTTTATGTCCCGGGAGGGTCTTCCGAAT
This sequence comes from uncultured Sangeribacter sp., assembly GCA_964637105.1. GTDB lineage: Bacteria > Bacteroidota > Bacteroidia > Bacteroidales > Muribaculaceae > Lepagella. The sequence continues at coordinate 13,238 of CAZWVY010000064.1, forward strand.
ACACTAACAACTCACTCACACTGATAATTATGGAACAGTACTATATGGTCATCGACGGACAGCGCGTCGGCCCCCTCCCCATCTCTGACCTCGCCGCAAACGGCCTCAAACCGGATACGCTCGTGTGGCGTGCCGGGATGCAGACCTGGGAGCCGGCCCGCACCATCCCCGAGCTCTCCCAGGCCCTCATGTCGGCAGCCGAGGAGTCAGCCTTCGGCTCATATGCCGAAAACATCGATGTGACCCCTCCCCCCTCTCCCGGCCAGCAATATGGCGGCGCACCTTACAATCCCAACCAGTATAATCCCAACCCCTACGCGCCCACGCATTACAACTGGATGACCTGGGCCATCATAAGCACTGTCGTGGGCCTCTTCTTCTCATGCATCGGGGCCATATTCGGCATCATAGCCATTGTCAATGCCAATAAAGCCAACCAGATGTATATGGCCGGCTATGATGTGGAGGGCGCCCATGCCAACTCCACAGCCAAGACGATGACGATAATCGCGCTTGTACTGGCCGGCATCGGACTGCTCTTCAATATCGGATTCCTCTTCAGCGGAGGCCTCAGCTCCTTCTAAGGATGAAATATTTCGCAATGATCGGAGGGCGGCAGCAAGGGCCCTTCGGGCTTGACGAGCTGCATGACGCCGGCGTGACTCCCGACACATACGTGTGGTGCAAGGAGATGGATGACTGGCAGCCGGCCGCCGAGGTGGCCGACATCTGCCGCTACTGGCGGCAGCGCCTGGCAGGAACTCTGCCCGGTCAGAACCGCCATGAAGATGTCCCATCTTCCTCCGGCGATGACAGCGCGGGAGGGCCCGAAAATCCGGCAGGCTCCCGGTTTATCAACCGCTTCGGAGTACCTGACCTTCCCCCTGCTGACTCCCTCTTCGAGCCTGATGACCCCTCGGTGCCCCCCAAAACCATGCTTGTGCCCGCTGTCATCGCCACGCTGGCCTGCTGCCCTGTGACCGGCTTCATGGCCATCTATTACGCTGTGCTGACGCGACGCTGCTGGACGGCCTCACAAGGGGGCATGAAAGAGGGTGCGCCCGACCCCGGCGAGATGCGCCGCCAGGCCTACGAGGCCTCGCGAAACGCCAAGATGTGGACCGGAATCACATTCTTCCTTGGGCTGATTCTTTGGGCATTCCTGATTTCTTTTGCTTCCTGATCGGGAGGGGATTGGAATTATTGGAATAATTGGAGCAATTGGAACTATTGGAGACAGCGAGGGCCCGCGCATCCGCACGGGCCCTCGCTGTTTCTTTAAACCGGCTGCCTCAGGAGTTGGCTCCGTGGCAGTTCTTGTATTTCTTGCCTGATCCGCAGGGGCAGGGGTCGTTGCGTCCCACCTTGGGCTCGGCTTTTGCGGGCTGTTTCGGTGCGGCAGCCGCGCCCCCTCCGGCATTCTGGGCGGCCTGGCGCTGCGCGCTTTCACCCGGATATGTGTCGCGTGTGGTCGAGTATCCGGCATACGGATTGGCCGTGGAGGTATAGCTGTATTCCTGGCGGATGGACTGGCGGCGCAGCTTGGCGTCATACTCCTCGGCCTTGCGCTGCATCTCCTCAGCCTCGCGGCGGGCCTGCTCCTCGCGCTGGGCTTTGGCCTCCTCATAGTCGGGTACGGCGAGGCGGCCTCGCATGAGTGTGGCCACAGCCTTGGAGTTCATCTCCCAGAGCATCTTCTTCCAGAGTTCGTAGGCCTCGAGCTTGTAGATTACCAGGGGATCCTTCTGCTCGTAAGAGGCGTTCTGCACCGATTTGCGCAGTTCGTCCATCTCGCGGAGCTGCTCCTGCCATGCCTTGTCGATTGAGCTGAGAAGCACGGCCTTCTCCCAGGCCTTGGTGATCTCGCGGCAGTTGTTCTCATAAGCCTCGCGCACGTCGGCGCGGATGTTGAAGAGGCGGCGGCCGTCAGTGACGGGTACGCCCACGAGACCTGTGGCATTGCGCTCCTCTACAAATTCCTTGATGTACGGGGCCGCAGCCTGGGCCATCTTCTCCTTCTGGCGCTCATAGGTCTGCATGGCCTCTTCGGCAATCTTGGCAGCCATCACGCCCTTGTCCATCTTGGGATATTCCTCTGCGGTGAAGGGAAGGGAGATAGCCAGGGCCTTTCCGGCCTCCTCGGCCAGCTCGTCGTAGCCTCCCTCGTAGAATCCGTCGGCGAGGGATGCGGACACCTCATAAATCATGTTGGCTATGTCGCTGCCGATGCGCTCTCCCTTGAGGGCGTTCTGGCGGCGTCCGTATACGCCTTTTCTCTGGGCGTTCATCACATCGTCATACTCCACAAGGCGCTTGCGGATACCGAAGTTGTTCTCCTCCACGCGCTTCTGGGCATTCTCGATGCTCTTGGTGACCATCTTCGACTCAATCATGTCACCCTCCTGGAAACCGAGGCGGTCGAGGGTCTTGACAATGCGCTCGTTGGCGAAGAGGCGCATCACGGTGTCCTCAAACGACACATAGAACACCGACGAGCCCGGGTCGCCCTGACGGCCGGCGCGTCCGCGCAGCTGGCGGTCGACGCGGCGCGACTCATGGCGCTCGGTGCCGATGATGGCAAGTCCTCCTGCATCCTTGACCTCAGCGGGGAGCTTGATGTCGGTGCCTCGGCCGGCCATGTTGGTGGCTATGGTCACAGTGCCGGTCTTGCCCGCCTGGGCCACGATGTCAGCCTCCTTCTGGTGGAGCTTGGCATTGAGCACCTGATGGGGGATTTTGCGCAGGTTGAGCATCTTGGAGAGGAGCTCCGAAATCTCTACCGAAGTGGTGCCGACCAGCACGGGGCGTCCGGCTTTCACCATGGCCTCCACCTCTTCGATGACAGCGGCATACTTCTCCTTCTTGGTGCGGTAGACGCGGTCGTTCATGTCGTTGCGGAGCACGGGGCGGTTGGTCGGAATCTCGATGACCTCCAGCTTGTAGATGTCATAGAACTCGCCGGCTTCGGTCATGGCCGTACCGGTCATGCCGGCCAGCTTGCGGTACATGCGGAAGTAGTTCTGCAGCGTGATGGTGGCGTAGGTCTGCGTGGCAGCCTCGACCTTCACGCCCTCCTTGGCCTCGATGGCCTGGTGGAGGCCATCGGAATAGCGTCGGCCCTCCATGATACGGCCCGTCTGCTCGTCGACAATCTTGATCTTTCCGTCATCGATCACATACTCGATATTCTTGTCAAAGAGCGTGTAGGCCTTCAGAAGCTGGTTGACTGTATGCACGCGCTCAGCCTTCACGCTGTAGTTCTGCAGCAGGGCGTCCTTGCGCTCGCGGCGCTCCTCGGGAGTGCCCTCCTCATGGTCGACGGTCGCCAGCTGGGAGGCGATGTCGGGAAGCACGAAGAAATCGGGGTCCTGGGTGGTGCCGGTCAGCACCTCGATGCCCTTGTCGGTGAGCTCGAT
>CAZWVY010000065.1:0-16604 GCA_964637105.1 uncultured Sangeribacter sp.
TCGCCGGCGTAGAGGACGAGGTATCCTCCGACCACCACACCTACACCGACCCCGAGGAGGTGCTCGAGTTCGTAGCCCGCACCGCAGTAGACAGCCTCGCCATCTCCATCGGCACATCTCACGGCGCATACAAGTTCACTCCCGAACAGTGCACCCGCGACCCGAAGACCGGCCTGCTCGTTCCCCCGCCCTTGGCATTTGATGTCCTCGAGGGTGTGGAGAAGAAGCTCCCCGACTTCCCCATCGTGCTCCACGGCTCATCTTCCGTTCCCCAGGAGTATGTCAAGATTATCGATGAATACGGCGGCAAGCTGCCCGACGCAATCGGCATTCCCGAGGAGGAGCTCCGCAAGGCAGCCAAGATGGACGTCTGCAAGATCAACATAGACTCCGACAGCCGTCTGGCCATGACCGCAGCCGTGCGCAAAGTCTTCCACGACAAGCCCGGAGAGTTTGACCCCCGCAAATATCTCGGCCCGGCCCGCGATGAAATGGAGAAGCTCTACAAGCACAAGATCATCAACGTGCTCGGCTCCGACGGAAAAGCCGAGTAATCCACCCCGACCCCACACAAGCGGGCCCGCAGCCGATGGCTGCGGGCCCGCTTCGCATCCTCCCCCTCCCCCTCCATCTCCACTCCTTCCGTCCCCAACCCCAATTAATCGCCGCAAATTTGCGGCGATTAATTGCCTTATTCACCGCATTTCACTATTTTTTGATTCATGTTTCCTTCTCCTGCTGCTCCCACAGACCTACCTCCGGTAATCTTTTCATTTTCTCAACATTAAAAATACGTCCATACCTCCTTATTCTAAAATCCCAATCATCAGCAAAACGCCGGGAGGACATCCGTCTCCCCGGCGAGTATTATCATATCGGCCCCAAGCCGATCAAGTATCATAGAATCGGCTTGAAGCCGGTCAGTTCACAGCAATCTTACGGGCTTTGTCCCCCTGTCGAACGATATAGATGCCCTTAGGAAGATTCTCCGTGCTTTCAGCCACCTTCACACCGCTGAGCGAATACACCTGCATCGGCGCATCCGCAGCCTCATTCACTTTCTGTATGCCCGAGGCATCAAAACCACTGATATTCCAGAAATTCTTCCAGCCTGGAGCTCCCTTGTATGCCTCCAATGATTCATTTGGAACTAATACATTGAGGTTCATATACTGGGTAGTTGACATTTCGGGCAAAGATGGAGGCTCTACAGCATACGATTGTATGATATTCAATTTATTCAACTTAGCTATACCTTCAATATGGCTTGTAGTACGCATATGCTCGCCAATCTCAAGTTTTTCAAGATTAGGCACAGTAATATTCACTTTTAGAGGACGGTCAATGTAGAGTTCAGTTAGAGTTTCAGTCCATTCTGTCCATTCTGACCAGTAAAAGTTGCCTTCACTGACATATCCCACCTCCAAGGCCTCTTCAGAATACAGCAGTCCAAGACGACGCAGGTTTACACAATCTCGAAATGTTGTATTGCCTCCATCTTTTCCCACAGCCTGGCGTAGCTGTATCACTGATCCTGGGATGTTTAATTCCTTTAAGGATGAACAGCCCCAAAAAGTATAAGTTGGAATTCTCACCAAAGCATCAGATAAAGCAACCGATTCAAGAGAAGTACATTTTTGGAAAACCCCGCTGCCTATGGTTGTCACGGAATTAGGGATAGTTAGTGCCTTAAGGGCTATGCAACCTTCGAAAGCATTAGCCCTAATGGAGGTCACCGAATTGGGGATTGTTATTGACCTCAGAGAGCTGCATCCAGAAAACACATCACTCTCTATAGTGGTCACCAAATTGGGGATAGTTATTGAGTCAAGAGACCTGCACCCTAAAAATGCCTCATACTCGATAGTGACTACAGAATTGGGGATAGTGACCGTCCTAAGGGCCTTGCAACCTTTGAAAGCTTTGGCCCTAATGGAGGTCACCGAATGGGGAATAGTCACCCCCCTCAAAGAGCTGCATCCTGAAAACACTTCATTCTCTATAGTAGTCACCGAATTGGAGATAGTTACCGACCGAAGGGAACTGCATCCTTCGAACGCTCTCACCCCAATGGCGGTCACCGAATTGGGGATAGTTATTGTCTCAAGAGAGCTGCATCCTGAAAACACTTCATATTCTATAGTGGTCACCGAATTAGGAATAGTTACTGACCGAAGGGAACTGCATCCTACGAACATTCTCATCCGAAGGGCGGTCACCGAATTGGGAAGAACTATTGACTTAAGGGATCGGCATGAAATGAACACCCCATACTCGATACCGATAACCGAAAATTGACGTCCATTATAGACTACAGTTTCAGGAATGATTAGATCGCCTGAATATTTTTCATCTCCACTAGCCAGCTCACATGTCATGTTTTCTAAGGATATGACATTGTAATAGAGATCATCAACCTTGAAATCGTAGGCCGATGCCGAGAGTACTGTCAGCAGCATTGCTAACAGTACTCCGATTTTTGTGATTGTATTTTTCATTTCACACTATTTTTATGGTTCCCTCTTGACTCCTTTATACATTTTACAATGTCTTCAAAAGCAGAGAGGGTGATTCGACCTGCCAGCAACTCGGTGCCATCCTTAGTTTTCAAGTCTACGGTCAGTTGTTTGGCCTCAGCTTCATAAGAAATATAGTTATGCGCAAATGCATTCCTGAATAGACTCAAAAAATCAGATGCAATCCTATTACTTCTTTTCATTTTAAGTATGGCATCTCCTTCGGCTGGAGCTATTACTATTTGATTCTCCACATTTTTTATTTTGATTTCCTTCGCATTTTGTTTCACATAGTTCCAGTTACAACCGGAGCGATATGAAATTTCATCATTTTAAATCAAAGGGAGAATCTCATATAGTGTAGGGAGAGCTTCAGACACCTGATTTTTGGCCGGTCGGATCATTTTATTCACTTGTTGAGGTCTGAAGGATAGCCATCCCCTAAAAACCACACTTCATCCAACTCGTACAGATCGTCTCCTTTCACAGAGGAATCGAAACAGATGTACAATTTGTCCGCATTCGGATTTCCCCCGCTGCCGGCATTGGTGTTGTGACATTTCCAGTCAGGAGAATTTTGGTAAAATGTAATCATGGCATTTTCCAATTCTGCGATGTCTTTCGGCTCTCCTTTTGCTACATGCAGCAACACGGGGTATCCTTCCTTCTTGTGACGTTCACTCGACTCGTGGAAATCATCGGTCTTCCCCACATATATACCGGGACTGAACTTCCACCTCTCCTTCATGTCGGCCATATCCTTCTTGATTCTGGCAGCAACCTTCTGTAATTTGGTGTCCATGATTGTGTTTCGTGCCTCGGTCATCCCCTCGTTGGCGTTAGGTTACTTAAAGAAAAAGCGCGGGAATCTGTATCTGTTGCCGTCCTACTTTCCGAGGCTTCTCGCATTGCCCATCAATAGTCGGACGGCAACGCAGAAGCCCACGCAAGCATATGTAACCATTGCTTCCGGCTATGTCTCTCACGAGACACTGAGCCGGAGCAGGACATTACATGCCACGGGCGTCTACCGTTGCTCTATCCTTGACTATTGATTGAAATTTTGCGAGAATTCCGGAAAGTCAAGAATCAGCGCGGATATACGCTTTCTATGTATTTTCGCGGACGCACCCGGGTCGGCGTCCGTACAGTTCCCTGCCCGCATATCCCCGGACCGGGGCTTCTGAGAGCGGTCTGCAGCGGCAAAGTTAAATAATTTTTGCGAAACCTGCAAAATTTTTTATCACCCGCATAATTTTTTCGCATTTGCAGGGACATTGCGTGCCATGTCAGCAGAATAACACGCCATGTCCGGAGAATAACAAGCCGATGGGCAATGCGGACATGGCACGCCATGTCCCTGCAAATCCATATCCGTCATTTTAACACGCATTACGGCCAACTCCACCAACGAAATACGGCCAACTGCACCAATGAAATACGGCCAACTGCACCAATGAAATAAGTTTTTTTACTATATTTGCAAAACAATTCCAAGGACATCCACTTAAGAATTAAGCATATAGAATGGAGGTAAATATTAACGAGGTATTTCCGGTGCATCAGAAGCGGGCGCTTATTCCTAACGGCTGTCGGCGTGCGCCTTGGAACGATTATTATGGGCGCTGCATCTACCTGATCACTGTCAATGCTGCTGCGGGGATGCCGCCTTTCTCACGGATTACCGGGAGACCAGGTGATCATGACTTTCCTCCGGCTATCATTAAGACTCCGCTCGGAGAGATTGTGGCCTCTGCCCTTTCGGGAATCAAGAAGGATTTTCCTTTTACGCAGATCATGCGCAGCGTCATTATGCCGGAGCATGTGCATTTCGTGATATTCGTCACTGAGAAGACGCAGTTTCATCTCGGTTCAATAATTTCCTCTTTTAAGGCTGCCTGTACCCGTGGGTATACCACTCTGAATGAGAAGCAAAGGAGCGATTTTCCGCCTCTTGTCTCGGTATTTGAGGAAGGCTATCATGACCGCATCCTGATGAAGAGCGGGCAGCTTGAACGCATGAAGCGTTATGTGAGCGACAATCCGCGGAGGCGGTTGCTGCGGATGATGCATCCTGAGTTTCACAGCCGCTTTTTCGCTGACACTGCGGACGGACGGAAGTTTGAGGTGTATGGCAATCCTTTTCTTCTCAACGATCCGGACATTGAGGCGGTCAGAATCAGCCGCAGTTTTTCTGCGGATTTCCTTCGGGAGCGCAAGATTACTTGGAAACGGACTGTGGAGAATGGCGGGGTGCTGATTTCGCCTTTCATTTCGGAGGCTGAGCGGAGGGTGCGTGACTGGGCAATTGACAATGGGGGGCGGCTGATTCTTATTGAGGGGAACGGCTTCGGGCCGCGATTCGCTCCCAAGGGGCGGTTGCATGATTTATGCTCTGAGGGGCGGTTGCTGATCATTGCTCCGGCCGTGCATACCCTCACGCCGCCTGTGCTGACGCGGCAGCTGTGTCTGGCCATGAATGATTTCGCCCAATATGTGGCTGATGGAGGGCTGAGCCTCCGGCTCTGATGGGCTCGGAGTGGGTATGCGTCGTCACAGGCGCTAAGGCGGAGGCGGATGGCGCGGAGGCGGAGGTCAGATGGCGGTGGCAAATGCTTCGCATTTGAACAGGACGGCTTCGCGCCTTTGAAGTGGCGGATTGGGGCGCCGGGAGGAGATCCCAGAAAGAGAGGAGGCCAAGAGAAAAACGCCCGAGGAGCGGCGGCGCGAAGCCGTTCTGTTCAAATGCGGAGCATTTGCCGACTGAATGCGGAGCATTTGTCCCTGATTGCGGAGCATTTGCCTGGCTGATTCTTCCAGGGCCCCGGGAATCAGGGGTTGCAGAGGCGGAGGTAGGCGTCGGCGACTGCTTGGGCTGAGAAGCGGGATTCTACGCTGCTGAGCATGCGGCGGCGGATGTCAGGGCCTGCTATTCGCAGGGCCGCAGCTATTGCATCGGCTATGCCTTCTGCTCCTGCTCCTAAATCTGAGGTATAGGGCACCAGAAAGCCTGTGCATGTTTCCGAAGCTGCGAGTTCGCCAGGCTGCTTATCCGAAGCTGCGATTTCGTGGGGAGGGCACTCCGGGGGGGTGATTATGTCGCGCTGGCCTCCGCGGTCGAAGCTCACCGGGATGGCTCCGTATGCCTGGCCCTCTATGAGGGTGCCCGGGAGCGTTTCATACTCCGAGGTGGAGACCACCACGGAGGCGGTGCCGTACAGTTCCGCCAGGGCATCCTCACCTTTGACTGTGCCGATGTGGCGGTGGGCTATGCCCATCCCCTCCAAGTTGCGCGGGTCGCGTATTCCGCCGAAGGTCACCAGTTCGCTGCGCGCAGCCATTTCGGGATATTTCCGCGCAAAGACCCGGGTAGCCTCAACGAGTACGGGAAGCCCTTTGACTGTATCGTCAAGACGTGCGGCTCCCATGACAATCCTCAGCAGCCCTTCCCCACGTTCTCCGGGGCGCTCAAGGGCGGATATTCTCCGCGCCCGCTCCCCTATTTCAAAGGCATTTGGTATAACGCTCACCCTCTTATCTCCGAGCAGACGACTCTCCCGAGCCAGGTCTCGCAGCCAGCTGCTGACAGCCACGAAATGTATATCGGCATCTGAATACAGGGCCTCCTTCTTCGTCTGCACCGAAGTGGCCAGGTCTCTCCGGAAGGGCCTCTCTTCGTTATGATTGAGAAACCGGCACCCTCCACATTCGTTGCGGAAACGCCCGCACCCTCCGGTGTGATGGCATATTCCGGTCATGCACCACAGGTCGTGCATGGTCCATATCAAGCGTTTGCCTGCCCGCGCAAGGCGGTGTACTCCATCGAGCGAGACGAACCCCTGGTTGACCCAGTTGAGCATGACTACATCCGCCTCCTTCACCCAGGGATGCCCCAGTATGTTAATTCCGAAAGCCCCGGTATCCACCTTGAAGAGCGTGGAGCGGTCCATACCGTTGGCAAGGAATATCTGAAGACGCTCGGCAAGGAAGGGCGCTTTAAGTGCAATCGGAGATGCTGCGACAGAAACATAAGGGGAATCGCTCAGCTTTTCGGCGACTACCATTCGGGCATCTGCGCCCCGGGCACGGAGCGCCTCCATCAACCTCAAGCTGACCACAGCCGCTCCCCCTCTGCGGTCGGATTTATTCAGTATGACTATCTTCATGGTCTTTCCTGACGTATCTTTCAAATACATATTTCAGCCCCTCTGCGGTCTCATGCATCTCCCCCGGCTCCTCCAATATCCATTCCTCGGGCGATATGGCCGGAAACCAGGCATCGGCATCATCAAGCCGGGCAAATATGCGCGTCACGTCCAGCACATCGACAAGCGGGAAAGCGAGACGGTATATCTCCCCCCCGCCGATGATGAAAGCCTTCTCCCCTCCCTCAGCGCTGCAGGCCACGTTGAGTGCCTCCTCGAGCGAGGATACCCTGAAAAATCCTTCCTTCTTCCAGGCAGGATTGCGGGTGACGGCTATGTTGGTGCGTCCGGGCAGCGGCTTTGGCAGCGAATCGGCTGTCTTGCGCCCCATTATGACGGGATGGCCCAAAGTGAGCCGCTTGAACCGCTGCAGGTCTTCCTTTATGCGCCAAAGGAGCTCGCCTCGCCGGCCTATGCCGAGGTCTTCGGCTATGGCCACTATCGCATGGATTTTCATATCTTTCATGGGTGTATGATACATGTTTCAGACGCTCACCTCACCTTTGATCGCCGGCCAAGGATCATACCCCTCAAGACGGAAATCCTCATACTTGAAGGAGAATATGTCCTTGACCTCAGGATTGAGAATCATCCGGGGCAGGGGGCGCGGCTCGCGGCTCAGTTGTTCCCTGACCTGGTCCAGATGATTGAGATATATGTGGGTGTCGCCTAAGGTGTGGATAAACTCTCCGGGGCGCAGTCCGCATACCTGGGCCATCATCATGGTGAGCAGGGCGTAGCTTGCGATGTTGAAGGGTACGCCAAGGAACATGTCGGCGCTCCGCTGGTAGAGCTGGCACGACAGGCGGCCGTCATGGACGTAAAACTGAAACATGGCGTGGCAGGGCACAAGAGCCATGCTGTCGAGTTCAGCCACATTCCACGCGCTGACGATTATTCGCCGCGACTGGGGGTCTTCCTTGATAAGACGGACTGCCTCAGCTATCTGGTCAATCGTGCCTCCCCGGCCATCGGGCCAGGAGCGCCATTGCGCGCCATACACAGGGCCAAGCTCTCCGGTCACAGGGTCGGCCCACTCATTCCATATCCGCACGCCGTTATCCCGGAGATACTTGACATTCGTATCCCCGGCCAGGAACCACAGCAGCTCGTGGATTATACTCTTCAGATGCACCTTCTTCGTAGTCACCAAAGGGAAACCCTCCGACAGGTCGAAACGCATCTGGTTGCCGAATGTGGAGATCGTGCCGGTACCGGTACGGTCTGAGCGCACATTGCCTTCGGCAAGGATATGGCGCAGCATGTCAAGATATTGCTTCATCTCTTTTCCCTTTCCCTCATACTGCAATTTAACATGGTCTCCCCTCTGAGGAGCATCAAGCCCCGGGAGTGCCTTTCACCTTCCGCATCAGCGGCGAAGCGGGACGGCGGTTCCGGTCAGGCTGGAAACGCACGGCATCATCCTTGCAGGCGTCGATGCACTCGAAACACCTCACGCACCGCGAATTGTCCACATACCTGCTGACCACCTTTATGCACCCTGCCGGACATGCCTCTTCGCATTTCATGCAGGCTGTGCAGCGGTCAGGGTCAATCTCTATATGGAAGAGTGTCAAAGGTGTTGCCGCCCCCATCGCCGTCCCTATGGGGCATACCGTGTTGCACCACTCCCGGCCGGCGCGCCATCCCCACACTATGATTCCGGCCAGCGAAAGCACGCCGGCACACATGCCGATCAGGACGCCCGGCAGGAGCGAGCCCCATCCTCCCGATCCGAGGCCGCGCAGCGTGAGCCATGTCGTAGAGACATCCTCGGGGCGGACCGTCGCGGCTGCATTACGCATCACGTTCCACGGCTCGATGAGGAAAGCTAAGGGTAGCCACCCTATGACGAGCGTGCCGAGATATATCCACAGCATAGTGTAGCGGACATTATTGGGGGGTATGAAACGCGATGGGCTCGCAGAGCCGGTGAGGCGTCTGCGGGTCCATCGCGTCAAATCGAGCAGCGTCCCTACGGGGCACACTGTCGAACAGTACACACGTCCGAAAAGAAACGTTCCGGCTGTCCAGAAGGCCGTAGCTCCCAATGTCACAGCCAAAGCGGAGGGTATCACCTGGAAATCGGCCACGATTCTTCCCGCAGGGAAGCGGGCCGGCCCCAGGATAAGCCATGCCAGGGCGACCAGCAGGAGCACTGACGCCAGCACACGTCGGAACGTCGCCAGCCTCATGGGCTTACCGGTTTTTTTTGCGCTTCTCCTGCTCGCGCAGCATCTGCTGCTGCTGGCGCTGCGCCTCCTCGAGGCGGGCCATCAGGCCGGACTTCTTGCGCGGCTTCTTGGCGTTCTCAGCCATCTCGGCGCGCACCTTGTCCTCCTTGATGAAGTAGCGGAAGGCGTAGGTCTGCACGATGGTGATGAGCAGCGACAGGAAATAATAGTAGCTCAGGCCGGCGGCGTAGTTGTTGAAGAACACCAGGAAGAACACCGGCATCAGATACATCATCCACTTCATGCCCGGCATGGTGCTCGGGGAGTTCTGCATGTTGATGCGGGTGTAGAGTATGTTGACCACGGTCATCAGCAGGCAGAAGAGGGAGATATGGTTGCCGAAGTAATCGGTCACCAGAGGTATGTGTCCGCTCCAGGATATGATAGCGTCCGGCGCGGCGAGGTCATGTGCCCAGAGGAAGGACTTTCCGCGCAGCTCGATAGCCGACGGGAAGAAGGTGAACATGGCGAAGAGTATCGGCATCTGCAGGAGCATGGGCAGACATCCTGACATTGGGCTTGCGCCCGCTTTGGAATAGAGCTCCATGGTCTTCTGCTGGCGCTTCATGGCATTCTCCTGACCCGGGTACTTCTCGTTGATGGCCTGAATGTCGGGCGCGAGCACGCGCATCTTGGCCTGAGACTTGAACGACTTGAACGTCAGCGGGAAGAGTATCAGCTTGATGAATATGGTCAGCAGCAGGATCACTATGCCGTAGTTGGAGATGAAGCTGCCCAGGAAGGAGAACACCGGAATAATCAGGATGGTGTTGATCCAGCGGAAGAGAGTCCATCCCAAGGGGATGAGACGGGTGAGATTAAGGTCCTCGCCCGCGTCAATGGTCTTGTCGAGGCGGCTCAGCATCGGGTAGAGGTTCGGGCCGATAAAATACGAGAATTTAGCGGCCACGGGGGCGTTCCACTCATAGTCATTGACCACGGCGTTGGCAGTGAGGTGCTTGAGGTAATCGGAATTCTTGAGCACATCGCTCGTGAAGTCGGCCGTGTTGAAGGGCTGGTCGGAAATCAGCACTGATGAAAAGAACTGGTTCTTGAAGGCTATCCAGCGCACCTTGGCCTCGCGCTCCTCGGAGTCGTTCTTGTTTTCCGAAAGGTTTTCCACCGATCCGCCGGCATACTTGTAGAAGAGGCCTGAATTGCGCTCCTCAAACATGCGTCCCTTCTCCTGGCGGCGCACATCCTGCTCCCAGTTCACGCCGAGGTTGCGGACATTGGACTGCACGAGCTGCGCCATGTTCTGCTGGCGCACCCTGATGCCGAGCACGTAGCTGTCACCCTTGGGAAGAGTGTATTCGAGGCCCCACCATGACTCGGGGGTGAGATAGAGGGCCATGAGCACTGTCGAGTCGTTGAGCACCTTGGGGGTGAAGTGCAGGTCAGCCGTGGAGGTCTCCTGCGGCAGGGGGAGCGTGAAGGCCATCTTGTTTGACGACTCATCGAAGATCACCACCTTGCGCCGCACTTTAGCCGTCTCGTCGGCGGAGTACTCAGTGTCATACTTAAGCAGCTCGGCGCGGGTCGGCACACCTCCCTTGGAGGAAATCTGCAGGGAGAGGACATCGTTTTCGAGCTTCACAACGGTATCGGCGCCGTTGAGGAACTCGGCAAAGCGCCCGTAGCGGCCCATAGCGTTTGACACGTTTCGCACGGCCAGTATCGCCGCGCGCTGGTCAGCCACGGGTATTGAGGCGTCGCCTGCGGCCACCTTGGCCCAGTCGAGCGCATGGCCGTTGACTGTCACCGTGCCGTAGATGGAATCGCCGGCCGCCGTAAGGTCGACATTTCCCTGCTTGACGCGCATGGCGTGGCTCCCCTCCGGGGTGACGGCAGGAGTGCCGTTGTCAGCAATATTCTTCACGAGCCACTGCCTCTCGGTGGTCGAGAGGGAGTCCACACCCTTGGCGGGCACCTCGATATTGGTCACTTTCTCGTCATCAGCGGGCGAGGCTTTCTCTTCCGGCTTGGGTGTCAGCCACATGAAGGCGAAAAACACCAGAGCCATCAGCACCAGGCCCATGATCGTATTCTTGTCGTTCATCTTATTGATGTATCGGTTGTTGGTCAGTAATAGCGGATAATGTCAGTCAGTGATGCCGGCCTTGTCATTCGGTCGTGGCGGCAAACTCCATGAGATATGCCTTGATGAAGTCGTCGATGTCGCCATCCATCACACCGCCGACATCCGAGGTCTGGTAGTTGGTTCGGTGGTCCTTGACGCGGCGGTCGTCAAACACGTATGAGCGTATCTGGCTGCCCCATTCGATTTTCTTCTTGCCTGCCTCTATCTTCGCCTGCTCCTCCAGACGGTGGTTCATCTCCTTCTCATAGAGCAGCGAGCGCAGATGGCGCAGGGCGTTCTCCTTGTTTTTGGGCTGGTCTCGCGTCTCGGTGTTCTCAATGAGGATCTCCTCCTCCTCACCCGTGTAGGGGTCCTTGTACTGATAGCGCAGGCGCACGCCTGACTCCACCTTATTGACGTTCTGGCCACCCGCGCCTCCCGAGCGGAATGTATCCCACGACAGACGGGCCTGCTCGATGTTGATTTCGATAGTGTCGTCCACCAGGGGGGTGACAAACACTGACGCGAATGAAGTCATGCGCTTGCCCTGGGCATTATAAGGCGACACGCGCACCAGGCGGTGCACGCCGTTCTCGCTCTTGAGATAGCCGTAGGCATAGTCGCCCTCGATATTGATGGTCACCGACTTGATGCCTGCGTCATCGCCCTCGAGGAGCTGTGCGATCGAGGTCTTGTAGCCGTGACGCTCGGCCCAGCGCAGATAGAGGCGCATGAGCATCTGCGCCCAGTCCTGGCTCTCGGTGCCTCCGGCTCCGGAGTTGATTTTGAGCACCACTCCGAGCTTGTCCTCCTCGCGGCGCAGCATGTTGCGCAGCTCGAGGTCTTCGATGGCCGAGATGAGCTTGGCATACTGCTCGTCAACCTCAGCCTCCTCCACCAGGCCCTCCTTCACGAAGTCGAAGGCCAGGCGCAGCTCCTCGACCTGCTTTTCGAGAGCCACGTATGAATCAATCCAGAAGTGGAGCTCCTTGATTTTGCGCATCTGCGCCTCCGCCTGCTCGCGGTGCTCCCAGAAGTCGGCCACATGCGTGCGCAGTTCTTCCTCCTCCACCTCAATCTTCTTGGTGTCTATGTCGAGGTATCTTTTCAGGGCCGCCGTGCGTTCGGCCGCATCTTTCAGTTGGTCGGTTGTCGTCATTTCTTTGTCGTCTTTCTTGGACTTCTTTTCTTGGCGGGGGCCGCATCCTGGGCCTCCATCAGGGCCTTGGCCTCCTCGAAAGTGAGGGAGGCGGCATCGGTGCCCTTGGGTATTTTGTAATTGACAGCCTTCTTGGCCCCTTCGGGCTTGTAGGCCATATAGGGGCCGTAGCGGCCGTTGAGCACGCTCAGGCCCGGCATTTCGTCAAAGCTCTTGATATGCTTGTTGCTCTCAGCCTCCCTCTTCTTGTCAATGAGCCCTATGGCCTCCTCGAGAGTGATGCCCTGCGGAGTGAGCTCCTTGGGTATGGAAACGAAGAGCCCGTTATGGCGCAGGTATGGGCCGAACCGCCCTACTGCCGCCACCACCGGCGCACCGTCATATTCACCCACAGTGCGGGGCAGCTCGAAGAGCTTGAGCACCTCATCGAGAGTGATTGTCTGCAGGCTCTGGCCGGGATTGAGAGAGGCGAAGAGGGGCTTGTCGTCATCCGAAGCGTCGCCGATCTGGGCCACCGGGCCGAAACGTCCGATCTTGACTGAGACAGGGCGCCCCGTGGCCGGGTCAGTGCCGAGAAGGCGCTCCCCGATCTTGTGCTCCATCCGCATGTCGTTGATTTTCTCAATCTCCGGATGGAAGTCGCCGTAAAACTGAGCCATCTCGTCCTGCCATCCCAGCTTTCCCTCGGAAATCTCATCAAATTTCTCCTCCACGCGCGCCGTGAAGTTATAGTCGAGAATATCGGGGAAGAAACGTGTCAGGAACTCATTGACCACCATCCCGACATCAGTGGGGACGAGCTTGCCCTTGTCGCTGCCTGTGTTTTCGGTGAGTGTCTCGCGGTCAATCCTTCCTCCTGTGGTAAGGGTGATGACATCGTAGTCGCGCGGCTGTCCCTCCTGCTCTCCGCGGCGCACATAGTCGCGCTCCTGGATGTTGTGGATGGTCGGGGCGTAGGTGGAGGGCCTTCCTATGCCGAGCTCCTCCATTTTCTTGACGAGCGCTGCCTCGGTGTATCGCGGCGGAGCGAGAGTGTACCGCTGCGTGGCCGTGATGTCGATCGGGGTGACGGCCTCGCCGGCGGTGAGAGGGGGGAGACCCACCCCTTTTTCGGCCCCTTCGTTCCATACGCGCATGAAGCCGTCAAACTTCACTACCTCCCCCTCTGCGCGGAAGCATCCCTCGCGCATGCGGCTGTCTTCATGCGCCTCCGCTCCCGGCTCTGGGGTCATGCGTATGTCGGCGTTAGACTTCTCCAGCTCGGCGTCGCTCATCTGCGAGGCTACCGCGCGCCGCCATATAAGGTCATAGAGGCGGCGTTCCTGGTCAGTGCCTTCGATGGTGCGGTGGCTGACGTAGGTCGGGCGGATGGCCTCGTGGGCCTCCTGGGCCCCCTTGGAGGAGGTGTGATACTGCCTTCTGGTGAGGTATTTCTCCCCCATCTCGCTTGTGATGACCTGCGCTATGTCTTTGAGTGCCAGCTCTGAGAGATTGAGCGAGTCGGTACGCATGTATGTGATGTGTCCGGCCTCGTAAAGCGACTGGGCCACCCTCATGGTCATGCTCACGGGAAATCCCAGGCGGCGCGAAGCCTCCTGCTGGAGCGTCGAGGTGGTGAAGGGGGGGAGGGGCGAGCGGCGCAGGGGGCGCACAGTGATGTCCTCGAGAGTGAACCGCGAGTCGCGCGCCACCTCGAGCAGCTCCATAGCCTCCTTCTCATCGGCCATGCGTCGGGTATATTCGGCCTTGAGATGCCCTCCGGCAGCCGGGGTGAAGAGTCCGGTGACGCGGAAATAGCTCTCGGTCTTGAAGTCGCGTATCTCGTTCTCACGCTCGCATATCAGCCTCACAGCCACGCTTTGCACGCGCCCGGCCGAAAGGGAGGGCTTGATCTTCTTCCAGAGCACCGGACTGAGCTCGAATCCGACAATGCGGTCGAGCACGCGGCGTGCCTGCTGGGCGTTGACGCGGTCCAGGTCTATTTCGCGGGGGTTCTCTATGGCGTGGAGTATGGCGGGTTTGGTGATCTCATGAAAAACGATGCGCCGCGTGTCGGCCGGGTCGAGCCCGAGCACCTCGGCGAGATGCCAAGCTATGGCCTCCCCCTCGCGGTCTTCATCGGAGGCGAGCCACACCACGTCCGCAGCCGCTGCGGCGGCCTTGAGCTTCTTCACGAGGTCCCGCTTATCCTCGGGCACCTCGTATTCGGGGGTGAAATTATTATTGAAATCTATCGAGATGCCCTTGGTCTTGAGGTCACGTATGTGGCCGAAGCTCGACATCACGGTATAATCCGGGCCGAGAAACTTCTCAATGGTCTTGGCCTTGGCAGGCGACTCGACGATTACCAGGTTTTTCATATTCGATAAGTTGAGGTTATTGTTTTGGTTTACCTCTCCGCGGGCCGCGTCGGCGGCGGCGCGGATACTGCCTTACGTAGCGCACTTCCGGACGGTCCGGAGGAGCGGCCTCTCGCGAGAAGGCGTCCGTGCCTTCCTCCTGGAGCTCGGCGCTGCGCACGCGTATGCGCTCCGTCTGCGCGGCCGGGGCTGATCCGATGGCCGTGATCACCTTCAGCAGCCGCTCCAGCCTCTGGGGGGAGGCGCAGGCGGTCTGCAGGGCCCGCAGCTTGCGGTCGGTCATATCCTCGGCACTCGCGCCCCACTCCTCGGTGGCGGCGTGATGGCGTATGAGGAAACATATCTCCTTGAGGGTGTCCGGCTCGAATTTCAGCCCGCGCAGAGACTTATGGACCATATCGGCCCCTATGAGCTCATGGCGCGGATACCGGACAGTCCCCTTCTTGTCTTTCACCCGTGTGCGCAGCTTGCCGATGTCGTGCAGGAACGCAGCCACGCGCATTGCCGTGTCATCCTCCCCCATCGCGGCCAGGGCCGCCACGGAGTCGACCGAGTGATGCCACAGCCCGGGCACCGCCTCGGCCTGCCCCTCCCGGGGGAGCATCTCCGCCATGAGGGGGAGCAGGTAGGCCGCCGCGCCGGTGTCGGCCAGCAGCCGCAGGGCCGCCGCCGGATCAGGGTCGCTGAGCATCTTGCTCAGCTCGCCCCGGCATCGCTCGCGCGACACTATCGAGAGCCGCTCCACATTATTATATAACGCGCGCAGCGTCGCATCCTCTATCTTCCACCCGAAGCGGGCGGCGAAACGTATGCAGCGCAGTATGCGCACCGGGTCGTCGTCAAAGGTCACATCCGGGTCATCGGGCGTACGGAGGACTCCCTCCCTGATGTCAGCTATGCCGCGTCCGGTGAGGTCGAGGGTTTCGTCACGCGATATGTCGTGATACAGCGTGTTGACAGTGAAGTCGCGCCGGAAGCAGTCATCGCGCAGAGTGCCGCTCACCACCTCCGGATTGCGCGTGGTGCGGTCGGTGTATTTCTCCTTGCGCGTCTGCACGAGCTCTATCTCGTCATGCGGGAAGGCCTTGAGGACCAGGCGCGCTGTTCCGAACTTCTCAAAATATATCGGTCTGCCGACTGTCAGGCGGCGGTTATGCAGCCAGTGGGCGAACTCTATGCCGCCGTTGGGGAGGTCGACCGCCAGGTCCACATCCTTGATTTCGCGCCCCAATATCTCGTCGCGGCAGCATCCGCCGACGGCATAGACATGGCCCTCCCAGGGAGTATCCTTGATGAGCTCCCGGAGCCAATGGCATATCTGATGATAGAGCGCGGTGTTCATTTATGCTCAGGCGTCGATATTGGCGTATGTAGCATGGGCCTCGATAAATTCGCGGCGCGGGCCCACCTCCTCGCCCATGAGGATGGAGAAGGTGCGGTCAGCCTCGGCTGCGTTGAGCAGGTCCACGCGCTTGAGCATGCGGTTCTCGGGATCCATAGTGGTCTCCCAGAGCTGCTCGGGGTTCATCTCGCCCAGACCCTTGTATCGCTGTATGACCATCTTCTCGCGGTTGCCGTCGCAGTGCACGTCGACGAAACGCTGCACCTGCTGCTCGTCCCAGGCATACTCGGTGATGTTCTTCTTGCCCTTGACGGTGCATTTGTAAAGGGGCGGTGTGGCTATGTAGAGATAGCCGTTCTCGATGATGGGGCGTATGCGGCGGAAGAAGAAGGTCATCAGCAGCGTGGCTATATGGGCGCCGTCGACATCGGCATCGGTCATGATGATGATCTTGTGGTAGCGCAGCTTGGTGAGGTTGGGCTCCTTGGAGTCCTCCTCAGTGCCTATGGTGACGCCGAGGGCCTTGAAAATATTGACTATCTCCTGCGACTCGAACACTTTATGGTCCATAGCCTTCTCGACATTCAGAATCTTGCCTCGCAGCGGGAGTATGGCCTGGTAATGGGGGTTGCGGCCCTGCTTTGCCGATCCGCCTGCGGAGTCGCCCTCGACGAGGAAGAGCTCGCAAGCCTCGGCATCGCGGCTCTT
>CAZWVY010000066.1:0-15891 GCA_964637105.1 uncultured Sangeribacter sp.
TCTTCATCTATCGCCCCGGAGGGGCGACACGTGAAACCCTATAAAATAAACATAAAATGAGGTGGAAAATTTTAAAACATTTGCAAAAAATGGAAAAAGTCATTACCTTTGCAGTCGCAATCGGGGCGTAGCGCAGTCCGGTAGCGCACCTGGTTTGGGACCAGGTGGTCGCAGGTTCGAATCCTGTCACCCCGACTACCTCTCATCAGAAACGGCATCTCCCCCGTCAGCCCGACGGCAGAGGTGCCGTTTTGAGCAGATACATACCCACACGCTAATACCGACCCCTATGATAAAGAACAGACACGACCGCCGCACACCCTTCCGGCCCGACCGCGTGGCCGCCTGGGAGAATACCGGCGATGCCCCGGTTCCCCTGCTCGAGTTCGTCGGCTCGAAGAGCCCCGACACCAAGCGGAGCGACCTCAAACGCTTTCTCCGTTACGGGCATATAATGCTCAACGGCTCCGTTACCACAGCCTTTGACGCCCCCGTCGAGCCGGGAGCCCGGGTCGAGCTTAATTTCACGCGCCCCTTTGTGGTCTTCCGCCATCCCCGCCTGGAGATTGTCTATGAGGATGCCGACATCATCGTAGTCAACAAGGGGTACGGTCTCCTCTCGGTCGACACCGATTCGGCCAAGAAGTCCGACACAGCCTACTCGCTGCTGCGCGCCTATGTCAAGGAGGTCGACCCGGCCAACAAGATTTTTGTGGTGCACCGACTGGACCGCGACACCTCCGGCCTGATGATGTTTGCTAAGACCAACGAGGCCAAGGAGGCCATGCAGCATAACTGGAACAACATGGTGCTGGAACGCACCTATGTGGCCGTGCTCGAGGGGGAGATGCCGGAGAAGACGGGCGTCATCTCCAGCAACCTCGACCAGACCTCGCAATATGAGGTCTACACCACCCGCGAGCGCGGCGAGGGGAAGCGCGCCACGACACGCTACCGCGTGCTCAAGCGGGGCAGAGGTCGTTCCCTTGTGGAGTTCTCGCTCGACACGGGGCGCAAGAACCAGATACGCGTCCATGCCCGCGACCTGGGCCACTCCATCACCGGCGACCGCAAATACGGAGCCAAGGAGAGCCCAATCCACCGTCTGGCCCTGCATGCCCGCACGCTCCGCTTCGCGCATCCCGTCACGCGGCGTGACATGTATTTCAAGCTCCCGATTCCGCCAAACTTCCTCAAGCTCGTATAGCCTGCGGCGAACAGGGGGGCCTCCCACGGCGTTATTACAATGCGGCACTTCGCCGCACTCATAAACACCACCAAAAGCAATGCCACTCGACACAAGCTCATATTATCCGTCCACTCCGGGGAGCTCATGCGACCCCGATTACAAGCCCGGAAGCGAGCCGGCGCGTGAACCTGAAAAGGTGACTCCCCCACCCGTGCCGGAGCCTCAGCCTGCGCCGCAGACACCCGATGCCCCCTCCTCTTCGCGCGCAGTCGACATCATAGCCCACATCCTCTCCTGGGCGCTGGTGCCCCTGATGATGCCCCTTTACGGCACCCTGCTCATTTTCGGGCTGTCGCTCCTCTCTTTCACCGCCTCATCGACCAAATGGACAGTGTCGCTTGTCATCGCCGGCATCACAATCGCCATCCCGATGGCTCTCGTGCTGATACTCAAGCGCATCGGAGTGGTGCATGACATAGGGCTCAACGAGCGCAAGGAGCGGGCCGTGCCTTACCTGATCACCATCCTGTCGATGGCCGGAGCCGGATGGTTCATGCTCGTCAAGCATGCCCCCGAATGGGTGGGCATGTTCTATATGGGGGGAGCCGCGGCTGCCGTGGTCTGCCTCATCATCAATTTCCGGTGGAAGATAAGCGCGCATGCCGCAGGCATCGCGGGCATCGTGGCCCTGCTGGTGCGCATCAGCTCCGAGGGCGTCCCTCATCCGGGCCTCATTACGTGGCTCGTGGTGTGGATCATGCTGGCCGGGCTTATGGGGGCCGCGCGTGTGTGGCTGGGGCGCCATACTGTCTGGCAGGTGCTCGCCGGATATGCCGTCGGCTATACTTCAGTGATACTAATGACCCTGATCTGACAAAATGAATCCCAGATACAATTATTCCCGCCGCCGCTCGGCAACTGCCGTGGCCGGAGGCGTCACCATCGGAGGGGATGCCCCCATCCGGCTGCAGTCCATGACCAATACCTCCACGCTCGACACCGAGGGGAGCGCGGCCCAGGCCCTGCGCATAGCCCGCGCCGGAGGCGAGATAGTGCGCCTCACCACCCAGGGTGAGCGCGAGGCGCGCAATATGGCCCCTATACGCGCTCTGCTGCGTGAGCAGGGGTGCGATGTCCCCCTCGTGGCAGATGTCCATTTCAATCCCAAGGCGGCCTTCGCCGCGGCGGAGGTGACCGACAAGGTGCGCATCAATCCCGGCAACTTCGTCGACCCGGGGCGCACGTTTGTCAAGCTCGAGTTTACCGATGAGGAGTATGCGGCGGAGATTGAGAAAATACGCCGCACGCTCGTCCCCTTCCTTGACGTCTGCAAGGCTCACGGCACATGCGTGCGCCTTGGAGTCAACCACGGTTCGCTCTCCGACCGCATCATGAGCCGCTACGGCGACACGCCCGAGGGAATGGTGGAGTCTGTAATGGAGTTCCTGCGCGTATGCGAGGAGGAGCATTTCCGCAACATAGTCATCTCCATCAAGGCCTCCAACACCACCGTTATGGTGCGCACGGTGCGCCTCCTCGTCAAGGAGATGGAGAGGGAGGGGATGGCCTATCCGCTCCATTTAGGCGTCACTGAGGCGGGCGACGGCGAGGATGGCCGCGTCAAAAGCGCAGTCGGAATCGGTGCGCTCCTGGCAGAGGGCATCGGCGACACGATACGTGTCTCGCTCTCAGAGGATCCCGAGGTGGAGATACCCGTCGCACGCCGCCTGCGCGACTATATAACGGCCCGTGCCGGACATGCTCCCGTGACCGAGCCGGAGAATGGCCCGGTGGCCGACTCGCGCCTCAAGGCCGTGCGCCCCTCCGGCATCGGGGCCTGGCCCTTCGTGGTAGGGTACGACATAGAGGAGGCTCCTGCGGACTGGCATCGCGCCGATGCGGCTGTTGATGAGCCGCGCCTGTATGGCGATGACCTCCCGGTGGTGCTCACGACTTCGCATATCAACATCCCCGGCTCGGTAGCGGCCTGGATAGACCGCTTCGTAGCCGCCGGAGGACGCAATCCCATTGTGGTGAGCCTGAATTACGACGATGTTGATGACCTGGAGGAGCTGCAGGTGAGGACGGGAGCCGACTTCGGGGCTCTTCTGCTCAACGGCTACGCCTCCGGAATCGAGCTGCGTGCAGCCCGCTTTGACCGCGAGGCACTCGACCGCCTCGCCCTCGGCATCCTCCAGGCTGCCCGCCTGCGCATGACGCGCACCGAATATATCGCCTGCCCCAGCTGCGGCCGCACCCTCTTCGACCTTCAGAAGACCCTGGCCGAAGTGCGCGCCGCGACCTCCCACCTCAAGGGTCTCAAGATAGGAGTCATGGGGTGCATAGTCAATGGCCCCGGCGAGATGGCCGATGCCGATTACGGATATGTCGGAGCCGGGCCGGGACGCGTCAGCATCTACAAGGGGAAGACCCTTGTCACAAAGAACATACCGGCTGAGGAGGCCCTGCCGGCCCTCTTGGAACTGATAGAGAATGACAAACGGGGCGAGAATTAATTCTCGCCCCGTTTGTCATTCGATTGCTCCGGATTCTGTGTCAGCTCTCCGGATAGGCCATAACGAAGAGGCCCTCGGAGCGGATGAAGTCCATGTTGGCGTGAAGATTGGCCAAGGACACGCGTCCCACCACGTAACGCTGGTCGATTGAGCGGTAGGATTCGGTGATTTCCTCAAAGCCGATGCGCTCTATCTGGCGCTCATCGCTGTATCGCATGTAGACGCGCAGCGAGCAGTCGTTGGTGAAACGGGGCACCGTCTGCCCGTGCAGTTTCTTGTACTCATAGCGGTAATCATAGAGGCAGGCCGTGATGTCTGACATGACGGCTGAGGATGTGGGCTTCGCGCCCGCCCCCTGGCCGAACATGAACTGTTTGTAATAGAACGCACCCTTTATCACCACGCCGTTAAACTCATCCTCCACGCTGTAGATATACTTCTGGCGCGACAGCAGGTGGGGCATCACGCTCATCATCAGCCGCCCGTCGGGGAGCTTCTCCACGTGGCCCACAAGCTTTATGCGGCGGTCTTTCTCGCGGGCGAAACGGATGTCGGCATCGTTCATGCGCGTTATTCCGAATGTAAAGACGCGCTCCGGCTCCACGTATGCTCCGAAAGCGTGCACGGTCAGTATCACGAGCTTGTATAGCGAGTCCCAGCCGTCAAGGTCGAGCGTAGGGTCGCTCTCTAAGAAACCTAACTTGCGCGCTAAGGTCAGCGCGTCGCCGTGGGGCATCCCCTCGTTGAATATCTTCGAGAGGATGAAATTGCTTGACCCGTTGAGGATTCCCTTCACCGAAATCAGCAGGTCATTATCATAATACTCCTCTAAATTGCGTATCACCGGTATTGAGCCGCAGGCCGAAGCGTCGTAGAGCAGGGCCGTGCCCGTGCGCTGCTGAAGCTCGATGAGCTCGGGCAGATGGCGGGCCAGCATCTTCTTATTGCCCGACACCACCGGCAGTCGGTGCTCCAGAGCGCGGCGCACGATGTGCCATGAAGCCTCGGCATCATCGATGAGCTCGACTATGAAGTTTATCCGGTCGTCATCAAATATGTCATCGGGATTGTCGGTGAACTCAACATCCGTGACGTGGCGGTTTTTCGAGAGGTCGCGCACGCACACGCGGGCAATCTCCACCTGTTGCGAGGGGATGGCCTTGAGCAGGTCGTAGAGGCCGCGTCCCACCGTGCCAAACCCGAAGAGGCCGACACGCAGTTTTTTCTTTCTTGAAGTCATAATATCGTCATTTGCCGGTGTTAGGGCTTTTATCCTCACGCATCGGCAGTAGCATTGAAGAAATCAGTGATGAGGTCGTTGAGCTTGAGGTGCTCGATCAGGAAACCGTCGTGGGCGAACTCCGAGTGCATCTCATGAAAATCGGCGCGGGGGATGAACTCCGCCATGTCGGCATGGTCGCAGGGAGGGAAGACCAGGTCGGACGAGATGGCGATCACCAGCACCGGTATCTCGATGGAGCGCAGCGCCTTCTCGCGTCCGCCTCGACCGCGCCCTACATCATGCGAATCCACGGCTGAGCAGAGGCGGTGGTAGGAATAGGCGTTGAAGCGGTCCATCAGCTTCTTGCCCTGGTGGCGCTGATAGGAGTGCACACGGCGTGGGAAAATGTCGGTGCGCGGCTCCGCATCGGGCTGCGTGAGGTCGTAGGCGTAGCGGCCCCGGTAAGAGAGGAGCCCTATGGCGCGGGCCGCTCCCATTCCGGCTGCCCCCGCATCGGGGCGCCTCTCGCCATAAGACCCATCGGCCTCGATAGCCATGCGCATAGTCTCGTTGAAAGCCGCCTGCCAGGGGCGCGTATGGCTGCCGGTGGCGATGAGCACCGCCCGACGCGCGAATCCCGGTTCGGTCGCCACCCATTCCAGGGCCTGGTAGCCTCCCATAGAGCTGCCGATGACCGCGTAGGCATGGTCAATGCCGAGGTGCCTGGCGAGCAGACGGTGGCAGGCCACCATATCGCGGATAGTCACCTCCGGGAAATTGCCATACCAGGGCTCGCCCGTCTCCGGATTGATTGACAGCGGGCCCGTGGTCCCGTAGCACGAACCGAGCACATTAGCGCAAACAATGAAATACTTCTCCGGGTCGAGAAAGCGTCCCTTCTCGACCGTATGGGGCCACCAGTCAGCCACATCACTGTTGGCCGTCAGCGCATGGAGCACCCAAATCACATTTGAGCGGTCCGCGTTCAGCGACCCGAAAGTATGGTAGGCGATGTCTACCGAAGGGAGCACCGCACCCGACTCAAGCATGAGCGGAGCCTCATGCCTGAAAACCTTAACATCCTGTGTCATTTACCTGTTTACCTGAAAAAACCTGTATTAAAATCCAATTGGAGGAGGCGCTTTTTCTCGTGTCGTTAAACCGCGACCAAAGCGAGGTGCGGGGCTGCTCCTCCTTCCATAGCGCCTTCATTCGGCCCTGCAAAGTTAGCGATAAAAATCCGTTGGCGCAACTTTTGCGACTCCTTCCGGAGTGCCTTCAGAATTTGAGGGAGAGGCCTACGGAGGCGGTGAAGGAGTGCAGTTTGTAGTCGGCGGTGAAGGTGACGGGCTGCTTGGTGATGATGTTTTCTGTGGTGTAGGAGCCGTTGTCCACGCCTAATCCGGCTACATACATGAAGCCAAGGTTGACGCCCAGCCAGTTGGTGGGATTGAATGTGCATCCTATCGTCGGCTCTATCTTGGTCATGCCGGGGGTCTCGGGATTATAATACTCTTTGTCGCAGGGTGAGAAATCCACCATCAGGCCGGCTCGTACATCAAAACGCTTTGTGGCTTTCCACTCCACGCCGCCGCGCACGAGCCACGAGTTGTGATAGTTCTTCTCCAGATGCTGGTTGAGGTCATCGGCACCTTTGAATTCTATGTCAAGGCTCTTGTATGCGCTCCAGAAAGAAAGCTGGGCGTCAAAAGCGGCCGTCCAGCGATCGTTATGCCAGGAGCCTCCGAATCCCAAGACTGCGGGCAGAGGCATCTGGGCGGTGAATTCCGTCTTTGAAAGGCCGTCAAGACGCTGCGCCAGCATGGCCTGGATGGTCGGGTCGGTCACGGCATACTCCACAGTGGCCTTTCCGGCCTTGACCTTCATCATGCTCTTTGAGCGGAAATTCACGCCGACAGTCACGCTGTTGGAAATGTCATACATGGCGCCCAAATTCACGCCGCAGGCTATGTTGGCGTGCCCTTGCAGCTGCGCGGAGGCCGGAGTGACGGCAGCGAATGAGGGCACCGGCAACGTGGGCGCCAGGATATGGATAAGCTGGTCAAGCTGCTCTCCGGAGAGCAGGCCTTTGTGAAGGTCAACCGAGCCCCATGTGAGAGTCAGGCCCGCACCCACCGACAGCCCCGGCAGGATGCGCCATGCCATCGTGGGCTGCACGGTAAAAGCCGACAGCTTAACCGACTGGTTGAGGGTGGCTCCGGGCCAATGGTCTGTCCAGTTGATTGAACTTCCGTAGGGGGTATACACAGCCACGCCTCCCTTCAGATTGTCAAGGATGCTGAAAGCGCCGAATACGCTGAAAGGGGTTGAGGCGTCGCAATCGGTCTTGTATTCCTTGCCGCCAACGGTCGCTGTGGCTGTGGGCATGATTGCATTGAAAGAGGCGTCGGCCTCCACATTATCCGTCATGAAAGCCATTCCGGCGGGATTGAAGAACTGGCTTTCCGCCCCAAGCTTAAGGGCAAAACCGGTGTGGCCCATGCCGAGCTGGCGGGTGCTGAGAGTGTTCACCTGATATCCCTCCGCAAACGCCCGCGCGGAGGCTGAAAGAAGAGTCGCTGCAATCAGCAGGCCCTTGGCTATTCGTGCTGTATTCATTAATTTTGAAAGTTAGTTATTAGACGGGGGCTAAATTCTCTCGATGACGTAGTCGTCGAGTCGCCGGGTGGAGGTGGAGAAGCTGGCTCCGATCAGATAAATCTGTTTGCCCGACCGGGCATATTTCAGCCAGTATTTCCGGTCCTTTATCTGGTACATGGCCTGCTCGGCGCTCCCGTTGATCTTGAATTCAAAAATGTACACTCTTTCCGGAGTTTCCACGCTGAGATCAATTCGTCCGTCGGAGGTGCGGTCTTCCATCCTCGTGTAATATCCAAGCAGAGTAAAGAGCAGATATATAGCGTTTTGAAAATGTGCCTCGGCCGACCCTTTCTCAATGTATGGCACCCCTGCAATGAGGCTCTCCATGCTCTTCATGAACTCTTCGGGCTGGCCGTTTCTCACATATTGCACGAAATCCGTAATCGAGAAGCCATAGCCCGAGACCATATCGGGAATATATTCCCGCATCAGGAAATTCAGGAATCCCTCTTTTACCTCTTCGTTAGGATAATCGAGTGTATAGGATTTCAAGAAGGGGTCATATCCTTTTATTGTAAGATAGCCTGACTGGTAAAAGGCAGGCACCGGATCGCTTCCGAGAAGTCCTGCCGTCTCGAGATATGATGCCAGGACTTCCACAGGGGCTATGCGGCTGAAGGGGCGGTTGATCTTCCGGATGAAATTGACCAGATACGTCGGGGTGCCGCTGTCAAACCAGTAGCTTCCGGGCTCTTTTTTCGTAAATACGCTTATGAGGCTGAAGGGATTGAAGATGGCTGCCCCGTTTTTTGAGAAATGATATCCGTCATAATGTTTTTCGAGCGTGGAGATTACTTCGGTGACGGTCTCGTGCCATTCATCTGCCAATTCCCCGAGGCCGGCAGTGAAGTATGCGGTGAGTTCATCGTGGGTGATGCCGCATATCGCGGAGAACTCTTTCTCAAATGATATGTCGCGGAGATTGTTGAGGTCAGAGAATATCGACACTTTGCTGAAGCGTGCGACACCTGTCAGCAGGGCCATGCCGATATACTCGTCCATTGTCTTGAGATTGGAATAGAACGCTTTGAGAATGGAGGTATAAGTTTCGCTCAGCTCAGGATTGGTTATAGCCGAGAGCATAGGCTTATCATATTCATCAACAAGGATAATGACTTTTTTCCCCGTTTTCTCGTATGCCTTGCGAATGACGTATGCGAACCGTTCCTCCACATCCCGGTCGCGCTTTTCATCTCCGTAGAGGGCCTCCCATCGCTCAAGGTTCTCATTGAGCTCTTTTATGAGCGATGCCTCATCCCGGTAATTGCGGTTGTTGAGGTCAAGATGAAGCACCGGATGAGGTTCCCAGTCCCGTGTGAGGCGATCGATGGCAAGTCCCCGGAAGAGGTCTCTGCGACCTTGGTAATATGCTTCGATGGTGGAAAGTAGAAGGCTCTTGCCGAATCTTCGTGGTCTGGCAAGGAAATAGTAGCCGCCATCTTCTGCGAGCCGATGGATATAGCGGGTCTTGTCCACGTAGAGGAAGCCGCCCTCAATGAGTTTGGGGAAGCTTTGTATTCCTACGGGATACTTGATTTTCATGTCGGGAGCCATCATTTTGCAAAAGTACAACTAAAATTCTAAAAACAAGATTCCCGGGCCTGAAAATTTTAGGAAACACCTCCAAATTTTTGAAAGTTGCTTAAAGAAATAAATCTCAGGAGCTGCTGTTATTATAGTAGAGCAGGTCTCTGAATTTTAAGCGAAATGGAAGCGACTTCATCACATGACAATCTCAGGTTTAAATGCGCGTTCTCGGAGGCAGCCGTGAACCATAACAGCACAGTTGTTACGGTGGGATTCGTGGTGCTCGCCATATTCGTTGCTTTTGTAGGTATCCAGTCAGGTGGATGGGTGCCCGGGATCGTGTTGGCAAGTCTGGTAGTAATATTTATGCTCTACAGTCGCAGGTACATGGGGCGGCTGACGCGTGAAAGCTATCTGGAGATTACGCCGGACGGGGAATTGAGATGCGTCTATACGGGACGCGCTACCGTGACTTATCCGATACGCGAAATAACATCGGTAGCACCCTCTTCCTTAGAAGAGGCGAGGAAGAAATATGCCGGTGTTCCGGTTGTGTTCAATTCCCGTGGTGAAGAACTCTACCCGCCCGAAGGTGTGCTCATCACTTTTAGCCGGAAGTGGATTAAAAGCATATTCCCCGTCTATTTCAATCCGGCTGATGTCCAATCCTTTATCGCCGCTATCAATCATGCGCGGGACGCCTTGCAGCAATGAGCTTTCCGATGGCTCAGCACTGGGAGGGGGCGCGCCTATTCCCAGTGATGGCACACCTCTTCCCAGTGTTTAATAATTGTGAAGCCAGCGCGGGAGGTCAATTATGCGTATGCCTTCATAATCGGTTTCATCATTTCGTGTTCTTGCAAGAAGTATCTTCGGATAGGCATCTCTGATTTTCAGCAGCGGCTCTACTTCTCTCCGAAAAGTATCGCTGTTGGAAATGTCATCGCTGACTTGGATATAGATTTTCTCGCTGCCTCTCAAAGCTACGAAATCTATCTCCTTTTGATAAAGTTTGCCTACGTACACCTCATATCCTCTGCGAAGCAATTCAATAAATACAATATTTTCAAGCATTCTTCCCCAGTCCATATTGCGCTTGCCGAGAACTGCAAACCGAATTCCTGTATCTGCGAGATAATACTTGCTTAATGACTGAAGATACGTCTTTCCTCGGACATCATATCGTTTGGCCTCATAGAACAGAAAGGCGTTGCAGAGATGTTCAATATATGTTCCGACAGTCTTGTGATTAGCCTCATCGCCGTTAGCTGACAGAACATTAGTGATATTCCTTGTTGAGGAAATATTGCTGACACTGTCCATAAGATAGTTGCTCACTCGTTTCAGCATAGCTGGATTGGCAATCCCGTATTTATCCACAAGATCACGGATTAAGATTGTCCCGTAAACATCGCGGATATATTTCATTTTATCGGCAGTCATGGAATAAGTGTATGCGCCTGACAGCCCCCCGACTTGAAGGTATTCATTGAAGGCGTTTTGAATTGCATCAGTATCGATGTCATAGTATACACAGTATTCTTTGAAACTGAATGGATATACATGTATTTCTATATGCCGACCTGTGAAAAGCGTTGCCAGATCGCTGCTCAATAGAAAAGCATTGGAGCCGGTCAAGTATATGTCGTATTTCTCTTCCGAATGTAGACTGTTAACAGCCAGTTCAAATCCTTGACAAAGCTGCACCTCATCAATCAACAGGTAATTCGCAACCCCTGCTTTGTAATTTGCTTCCACATAGTCATTGAGAGCATGATATTCCTTAAGCTGCTCATATTTGATCTTTGTTAAATCTATCTCAATTATATTGGCTTCGGCATCAACAGATTTTATGTATTGAGCGAATGCGGCCATAAGTTTGGATTTTCCGGCGCGCCTGATACCTGTGATTATCTTTATTTCGGGAGTGTTGATAACACTCTTCAATTGCTTGATATACTTAGTTCTATCTATCAATTTCATAAGCTTTCATTTCCCAAACTTTAATTTTTTTTGATTTTGGGAAACGAGACAAAATTAGCCAAAATTTCTTGAATATGCAAGTTCCTTGGTAGGAGGCGCATTTCTTTTTACGGCGTGGAGGCGCGCCCCCGCCCTGATTACAGGGGGAGGGCGCGGTAGATGCGGTCGGTGGCGCCGAGTTTGTCGGCGATGTATTCGCCGGCCCAGCGGCCCCGCTTCTCTCGCTCCACTGTGTCGTGGAGCAGACGGTCGGCATGGCGCGCGAAGCTGTCGGCGCTGCTCACTTCAATGCCCCCGCCGAGGGCTTTGAGCTCCTGCGCTTCGATGAATTTGGCGTTGTTGGGGCCGAACATCACCGGCACGCCATAGACGGCCGCTTCGTTGATATTGTGGATGCCGGCGCCGAACCCTCCGCCGATATAGGCTACATCGGCATATCCGTAAGCCGAGGCTAAGAGGCCGAAACAGTCTATGATCAGCACCTGCGCGCCGTCAAGCACGCCGGGATTTTCCTTGGCTTCGCTCAACAGCACGGCACCCCCGGTGAAGCGGCCCCGGAGTTTCTTGAGCCTGGCCGCGTCAAATTCATGGGGGGCGATGACGAGCTTGACCCCCGGACGGGAGTTGACCCATTCTGCGTACACATCCTCATCTTCGGGCCAGCTGCTGCCGGCCATAAGCACCATAGGGGGCCTCCCGTCAGAACCCTTAGCGCCGCAGAAACGCTCCAGTTCCGGTATGGGATGCACACCGCGCATGATGTCGGTGACGCGGTCAAACCGGGTGTCGCCCGCCACTTCCACCTCCGTTATGCCGTGCGCCTTGAGCAGGTCGAGGCTCGCGCCATCCTGCACGAAGATGCGGTCAAACATACGCAGCCACCCCAGATAGGGTTTGCCCCAGGGCTTGAAGAAGGCCTGGTCGGGACGGAAGACGGCGCTGATGAGGTAGACCTTGGAGCCTGCGCGGCGGAGTTCGCGCAGATAGTTGCGCCAGAATTCGTATTTCACGAATATGGTCCATTCGGGCCTGAGTGCCTCTACGAACTTGCGGGCGTTGCCGGGCGTGTCGAAGGGAAGGTAAGCCACGGCATCGGCATGAGGATAGTCGGCCCTGACTTCATAACCCGAGGGTGAAAAGAATGTGAGGCAGATTTTCAGTTCGGGGCGCTCGCGCTTGAGCAGCTCTATGAGGGGGCGCCCTTGCTCGAACTCCCCTAAGGAGGCGGCATGGACCCACACCCATCGCTCCCCCTCGCGTCGTATGGCCCGGATGCGGGAGAGGGTCTGCTTCTGCCCGGCCGTCATGAGGCGCGCTTTCACATGGCCTGCCCGTCCCGCAAGACGCGCCCCCAGAGCGTAGGCTCCGAGGGCGGTGTTGTAGATGAGAGACTGTATCATTGTCAGTGTGAGCAATGGTCGTGAGGAAATCAGGAGGCCGGCTCGATCTTCTCGATGGCGCGGCGTATGCGGGCTATCACCTCCTCCTTGGGCATGAGCTCGGTGATGTCAAACATGTGCGGGCCGCGGCATGCGCCGACCACTGCGAGGCGGAAGGCATTCATCACATTGCCAAGATGGTAGCCTTTCTCGGCAATCCAGTCGAGCACAATCTTCTCGGCGTTGGCCGAAGTCATGTCGTCAATGCCTTCGAGCACTGTGATAAGCTCCTCCATGATGCGGGGAGTGTCTGCGCTCCAGCGTTTCTTCACATCCTTTGCGGCATATTCCTCGGGGGCTACGAAGAAGAAGCTCCCCTGGTCCCAGAGGTCGCCTACGAACTCTATGCGCCCCTTGACCATGCCCACAGCGCGGGCCACATAGTCCTCGTCAAAACCCGTCACACCCTTTTCGGCCAGGACGGGCATGAAGAGGCGGGCGAGCTCGTGGTCGTCCATGCGCATGAGGTATTCGTGATTGAACCATATACCCTTCTTGTAGTCAAACTTGGCTCCTGACTTAGCGCAATGGTCGAAGGAGAAGCGGCTGATCAGCTCGTCCATGTTCATCAGCTCGCTGTCATCGCCGGGATTCCATCCGAGCAGGGCCAGGAAATTGACCACCGCCTCGGGCAGATAGCCCTTCTCGCGGTAGCCCGATGACACCTCGCCCGACTTGGGGTCGTGCCATTCGAGGGGGAAGACGGGGAAGCCCAACTTATCGCCGTCGCGCTTGGAGAGCTTGCCGTTGCCCACAGGCTTGAGCAGCAGGGGGAGATGCACGAACTGCGGCATGGTGTCGGTCCAGCCGAAAGCCTCGTAGAGGAGCACGTGCAGCGGAGCCGATGGAAGCCACTCTTCGCCGCGTATCACATGGGAGACCTCCATCAGGTGGTCATCCACGATATTGGCCAGGTGGTATGTGGGGAGGTCGTCGGCGCTCTTGTAGAGCACCTTGTCATCAAGAATGTTGGAATTGATTATCACCTCGCCGCGGATAAGGTCGTTGACCTTCACTTCACGGTCAGGCTCGATCTTGAAGCGCACCACGTACTGTGTGCCGTCCGCAATGAGCTTCTCCACCTCCTCGGGGGACATCGTGAGGGAATTGCGCATGGAGCCTCGTGTGGAGGCATCATACTGGAAATTAGGGAATTTCTCGCGTGCAGCCTCCAATTCCTCGGGAGTGTCGAAAGCTATGTAGGCCTTCCCCTCGTCGAGGAGCTGACGCGCATACTTGCGGTAGATGTCGCGGCGCTCGCTCTGCTTGTAGGGGCCGAAGGGGCCCCCTTCGCGGACGCCCTCGTCGATGCCTATGCCGAGCCAGCGGAGCGACTCGTTGATGTAGTCCTCGGCTCCGGGCACGAAACGGCGCGAGTCAGTGTCCTCGATGCGGAGAATCATATCGCCCCCATGCTTGCGGGCGAAGAGATAATTGAAGAGGGCGGTGCGCACACCCCCTATGTGGAGGGGCCCCGTCGGAGAGGGGGCGAATCTTACTCTGACTTTTCTTTCCATGATAGGTATGCTGTATGTCTTTTTTTCTATATAGTCAATGTGATGCGGCCCGTGGCTTACGGGTCACTTGCGGGGCTTCCATCGCGAGCCGTCCCAGGTCCAGCTCAGCCAGGGCTTGAGCAGGGGGCGTATGCGGTCTGCAGATTCCAGCGGCAGATGGCTGCCCAGGGTCATGCGGCCCTGCAGCAGGGGAGCATCCTCAGACACTTTCCACTCTATGGTGGGGAAGGGTAGTAGGGCCTCTATCTCCTTGCGGTCCGTCCCCTTGGGGATGTCAAGGAAATCTCCCGGCTTAGGCATTGAGAGGTATTTGCCGGTATCCAGCGGGCGGAGGGAGGCGTCAAAGAACTGCACCTCCGTATCGGGCCCTTCCTCCTCGCTGCCGACTGTGTAGAGGACCATCACCACAGGCTCCCTCTTCGTCGGCAGGATGCGGATGGCCAGGGTGCTGACATCCGTCACCTGCAGGCTGAGATAATCGGGCTTGACGGTGTTGAGCCGCGACACCCCCTCCATAGCGTTGGGGGCGTTCCAGAGTGAGTCGGCATCGAAATAATCGAGCATGTCGAGGCGTGTCGAGCGGTTGAGCAGGTCGAGCACTCCGATAGGGAGGCGCGTGAAGACTTCGCGCGCCGTAAGCGCCTCCGGAGCCGGGCGGGCGGACTGCTCTGCACGCGCCGCAGGCGTGCAGAGGGCCGCAAGGACCACCCACACGCCTGTCAACGCTATGATATGTAAGCCTTTATTTTTTCTTCTTGTTGATAAAAATGTCATAATTGCCGTTGTATTTCGGTTCTTTGCCGCTCTTGGCCGTGGCCTTCTTCTCCTTCTTGGCCGAGGCGGGACGGAGCTTCTTAGCCGGGTCGGCCTCGCCCTTCTTGGCACTGCCGGCCTTGGCGCTTTTTGCCGCGCGCTTCTTGGCGCGGTCGCGCCCCTCGAGGGCATAGTCGCGGTCGGTGGCTATCTCGGCGCGCACCGGGTCGCCGAAGAAGTCGGCATGCTTGAGGGCATCGAGCACCCTGTGGGCATCCTTCTTGCGCACATCGAAGAGGGTGTAGTCGGGCATGAGGTCAATGCGTCCTATTTCCGGCTTGGGGCCGTTGACGTTACGGTTGACCAGCTCCATGAGGTTGCCGGGGAAGAAACCGCGTGACTTGCCGATATTGACCATCAGGCGCTCAAAACCCTCCTGGGCTGTGCGACGGTCTTTCTCGCGGTTGGAGGGACGCTCGCGTTTGCCGCGCTCGCCGTGGTCGCCGCGGTCGGAGCCGGAGGCGTTGAGGTCGATGTCCGGCATGTTCTGGTAATACTGCAGCAGGCGGTTGAACTCCAGCGAGAGCACGCGTTTGAGCAGGTCTTCCTCGGAGAGCCATTCGAGTTTCTTGCGCACGCCGGGCAGGTACTTGTTGATCTCCGTCTCATCTACCTGGACGCGCTCCAGGCGGTCGGCGAGGTTATAGAGCTGCTTCTCGATAATGTGCTCCGGAGTGGGCACCTTCTTGTACTCGAAAGTCTTGCCGATCTTCTTCTCTATCTCGCGGAGCTTGCCGCGCTCGCGAGAGTGGATGATGGCGATAGAGACACCGGTCTTGTTGGCACGGCCCGTGCGGCCCGAGCGGTGGGTGTAGACCGCCGTGTCATCGGGCAACCCGTAGTTGATGACATGCGTGAGGTCGTCCACATCCAGGCCTCGTGCAGCCACATCAGTGGCCACAAGCAGCTGCGTGACATGGTCTCGGAATTTCTTCATCGCCAGGTCGCGCTGCGCCTGCGACAGGTCGCCGTGCAGGCAGTCGGCGTTGTAGCCGTCGGCTATGAGCTTGTCGGCGATCTCCTG
>CAZWVY010000067.1:0-14886 GCA_964637105.1 uncultured Sangeribacter sp.
CGTCAAATCCAAGTTGCGCGACGCCCACTTCGGCCGCGTCGAGCTCAAAGACTGACCCTCCTTCCTCTCCTAATTGCGATATAAAATATCCCCCTGCCAATCGAAAAAATCGACTGGCAGGGGGATTATTTAGTATTTGTA
The DNA here is from genome assembly GCA_964637105.1 of uncultured Sangeribacter sp. Taxonomy (GTDB): domain Bacteria; phylum Bacteroidota; class Bacteroidia; order Bacteroidales; family Muribaculaceae; genus Lepagella. The sequence continues at coordinate 142 of CAZWVY010000067.1, forward strand.
CATTCCGAAAAATCTCATTAAATTTGCATTATTAAAACGGCTTTCATAATGCATGGATCAATATTTGGAAGCTGATTGAATTTAGTAATGACATTTCTTATGGGCAATTATTCCGCATCTTATGGGCAATTATTCCGCATTGAAATCCCGGCATCCGCTCTCTGATTTCCCTTCAGAAAGGCATGAGCAGGAGAATATCAGGGTGTATGACGGCACCAGCTTGGAGAATCAGCTTGCCGTGCTGAGCCATTACTTGCATAATCCTTCTGTCACCCTATCGGGAACGGAGAAAACAGAGTTGCTCGGCGCCCTGCTTGATTACCTGCATAGCAAGCCCGAAAGCGCTCTTGAAATTGCTTCTTTCGAAGCGGATGAGTTGCTGCGGATGGTTCAGGACGGACCGGAGCAGACCTTGTTTTCTGACTTTTTTAATGTGCCGTTTCCGAATCCGTCAGGCAACGGGTTTACTTTCATTGATCTTTTTGCAGGAATAGGGGGCATCCGCTTGCCGTTCACCGAGCTGGGATACAGATGCGTGTTCTCTTCGGAATGGGACAAGCATGCGCAGCAGACCTATCTTGCCAATTTCGGAGAAATGCCGTTTGGCGATATATGCAAGGACTCCACAAAGAGTTTCATCCCGGAATCTTTTGATGTGCTACTGGCCGGATTCCCTTGCCAGGCATTCTCAATAATGGGCAAGAGAAGAGGGTTTGAGGACACGCGGGGCACGCTCTTTTTCGAGGTTGCCTCTATCCTCAAGCGCCACAGGCCCAAGGCATTCCTTCTGGAAAATGTGAAGCAGCTGGTCTCGCATGACAAGGGGAGGACGTTCAGCACCATCCTTGCCACTCTCGATGAATTAGGATATACATACAAATGGAAAATTCTGAATGCCCTGGATTTCGGCGTTCCTCAGAAACGGGAGCGCGTCATAATTGTGGGATTTTCGGATTCCCGCCTGGCCGATGAGTTTGATTTCGACTTCGAAAAAGTGCCGTATGACTTAAAAGCGGTACTTGAAGATGATGATGAGGTAGACGCATCCCTTTTTGCCTCTGACATGATTCTTGACAAAAGATTGAAGCGCACTGAAGGGAAGCAGGTGTTTTATCCCTCTGTGTGGCATGAGAACAAGTCGGGCAACATATCCGTGCTTGACTATGCCTGCGCTCTGCGCACCGGCGCCTCTTATAACTACCTGTTAGTGAACGGTCGGCGGCGTCCCTCCTCAAGGGAGCTGTTGCGGTTCCAGGGCTTCCCCGATAACTACAGGATCGCGGTGTCGCACAGTGAAATCCGCCGTCAGACGGGCAACAGCGTTGCCGTTCCCATGATACGGCAGATTGCAAGAAAAATAAACGACATACTCACAGCACATTCATGAAACATCCAAGACTGAGGGATGGTCGCAAGCTCGTGACCTCAGAGCTTTATCCCATCAATGAAATACCGGACAGCTTGATAGTGAAAGTCGCCGGCTACTTCGCATATCTGCTGTATGTTGGCCGCAAGGATATCACCGGTCAGGACTGGGGAGACGCATTCGCCGAGGCAATCGGGGGCGTGCATCTTGACTCCCCGGTGGGTATCGCCGATGTGACCAAAGGAAAGATGGCATGGTCCATGAAAACAGTCAGGGCTTCCAATCCATTGACCGCCAAAAAGGTGAGGCTTATAAGCGGCAGATGCTCCCCCGATTACTCATACGGCATATCCGATCCCCATGAGGACATAGAGAAGACAGGAAGAGCCGTATTGGGAATATGGAATGAAAGGATAAACCTCGCGCTTGACAACTACAATCCTGTCCGCACTTCAGTCCTTGTGAGGTCTGAGGACTGTCTGAGCTACTGTCTTTTTGAGCAAGATATCCACCGCTATCCTTCTAACGAGTATGTTTGGGAGACTAACCGCAACGGCAATCTTGTCGGAAAATCAATCGTTACGGGAGAGATAAAATTCACGTGGCAGCCGCATGGCTCCCAGTTCACTATTCATGAGGAGGTGCCGCGCAATGCCGTGCGGTTCACCTTGCGAAAGCCTCCTGTGATATCCCACGAAGCCATCCTCGCAAGCATCGGTTTTGATTCATCATGGGTCGAAATCACCCGTGGATGATTCATTGTTTCGAGTGACAGGGTCACATGGGGGTGACGTCGTTGAGGTCGACGAGGTGGTTGATGATGGCGTAGATGGCCAGGCCGGCTGAGGAGTGGATGCCGAGTTTGGCGGCGATGTTGCGCCGGTGCGTGGCCACGGTGTGCACGGAGATGCAGAGCTCGTCGGCTATCTCTTTGTTGGCGCGTCCGCGCGCTATGGCGCACACTATGTCTTTCTCGCGCTCGCTGAGCGTGGCCTCGGTCGGCTCGCTCTCTTCGTGCGCAGGGGGCTCCTCGCGCGTGGCGCGGTCAGAGCGCATGGCGCGCTCGAGGCGCTCCACGGCCGGGATGAAGAGGCGCGCCTCGACTTCGAAATGCGACATCATGTCGCGCTCGCATGTGATGATGTCGAAGAGGGCTGCCGACAGGCGCGCGTTCTCCTTCTGCTTGTAATGGTAGATGAAGATGTCCTTGAGCTCGTTGAGCTTCGCCGCCATAGGGCCGTGGTTGACCGAGAAATCGCTGATGGAGAAATCCCCGTCGGCCTCTCCGGCTATGAGGCGCTCCACATAGCGGAAGATGATGTCGTTCTCGTGGTCCATGTGGCGCTTTACCTCCGCCACGTAGTCATCGAAGAAGCGGATGAGAAGGAGCGACACCTCGTTGGTCTCCGAATAATTGATGGCTTCGATGAGGCAGCGGCGTATGGCGGGCAGCGTCACGTCAAGAAAGGAGGAGTGGGCCCGCTTGAGATAGCCCATCAGGGATGCCAGCGATATTTCCGAGCGGTCGAGGGGGTATCCGCTCAGGAGGTTGCAGACGCTGAGGAAGGTCTGCGTGTCCACGCCGTTGTCGGCGCACACCGTCCCGACGGGATGGTCGCCGAAGCCGAAAGCGATGTCGAAGCGGCTGATGGCCGGCAGCAGCAGGGCGTTGTCGCGTATGAGCTGCCTCATGGTGTGGGTGGGGAGGTATCCTGTGGTCTTGTCTATCATCATATTTGCCGGTAAGCTTGCGGGCGCAAAGTTAGTCACAAATTCCGGGGCATGCAATACTCAATAATGAGTATATATTAAGGAGCGGGGCTTTGCTGCGCGCCCCCGGGAAGGAGAATGAGGGGATGCAGGAAAGATAATCAGAGGGGCCATAAAAGAAAAAATCTGTTTTTAAGCATAAAAATTGTTTGACGGATTGAAGAAAAATGCTTAATTTTGTAGTAGCGCACCGGGGCGGAGCCGGAAACGGCCGGGGCTCCCGGAGGGCGCTGAGACATCAACCTATATTCATGAGACCCTATGGCCGACATACAGCAGATACACGACGCACTCAGAAAACACTTCGGATTCGAGAAGTTCAAAGGCAACCAGCTGGCGGTGATTGAGACACTGCTTGACGGGCGCGACGTGTTCGTGCTGATGCCCACGGGAGGCGGCAAGTCGCTCTGCTACCAGCTGCCGGCCCTCATGGCCGAGGGGACGGCCATAGTCATCTCCCCGCTGATAGCGCTGATGAAAAACCAGGTGGATGCCCTGCGGCAGCACTGCCGCGACAACTCCGTGGCCCATTTCTTGAATTCCTCCCTTACCAAGGCGGCCGCCGATGAGGTGAAGAAGGATGTGGCCGAGGGGCGCACCAAGCTCCTTTACGTGGCTCCCGAATCGCTGGCCAAGAGCGAGAACGTGAGTTTTCTCAAGAAGGTCAAGGTGAGCTTCTACGCCATTGACGAGGCGCACTGCATTTCGGAATGGGGCCACGACTTCAGGCCTGAGTACCGCCACATACGTCCCCGCATACGCCAGATAGGCGTGCGCCCCGTCATAGCCCTGACGGCCACGGCCACCCCCAAGGTGCAGTATGACATCATGAAGAGCCTCGGCATCAAGAAGGCCAAGCAGTTTCACAGCAGCTTCAACCGTCCCAACCTTTATTATGAGGTGAGGCCCAAGACCAAGCATGTCGACGCCGACATCATACGCTTCATCAAGCAGAATCCCGGCAAATCGGGGATAGTCTACTGCCTGTCGCGCAAGAAGGTGGAGGAGATGGCGGAGCTGCTCAAGATCAACGGCATCAAGGCCCTGCCGTACCACGCGGGCATGGAGGGGCCGGTCAGAAGCGAGAACCAGGATGCCTTCCTGCACGAGGAGGTGAATGTCATCGTGGCGACCATAGCCTTCGGCATGGGCATCGACAAGCCCGATGTGCGCTACGTGATCCATTACGACATCCCCAAGAGCCTGGAGGGGTATTACCAGGAGACGGGGCGCGCCGGCCGCGACGGGGGCGAGGGGCGCTGCATCACCTTCTTCACCCGCAAGGACCTGGTGAAGCTCGAGAAACTCATACAGACCAAGAAACCTGAGGAGCAGGAAATATCGAGGCAGCTCCTCGCCGAGGCGGCCAATTACGCCGAGTCATCGGTGTGCCGCCGGCGGATTCTGCTGAACTATTTCGGCGAAGAATATGACCGCGAGGAATGCGGTAATTGTGACAATTGCTTAAATCCTAAGACAAAAGTGGAAGCAAAAGACCAGCTTAGCGCCCTCATCGAAACGGTGTTGGCGGTAAAAGAACACTCCCGTCCCGATTACATTATCCAGATTATGGTAGGGCGCAAGACCGATGAGATCAAGGGCAACCGCCATGACCGCCTGGATGTGTTCGGGTCTACACCCGATTGCGACGACCGCTTCCTGGCTTCCGTAATACGCCAGGCAGTCATCGCCGGCTATCTGAGCCGTGACATTGAAAATTACGGAACCCTCCATGCCACCCTCAAGGGGCGGAGATACCTGGACCATCCCGAATCCTTCAAGGTGAGCGAGGACAATGACTTCAACGACAGCGACTCCGAGCCGCAGCTGCGCGGCAATGGCAGCGGGGCTGCCGACGAGGTGCTATTCAGCATTCTCAAGGATATGCGCAAGCAGCTCGCCCGCACTCTCGACCTGCCCCCCTACGTGATATTCCAGGACCCCTCGCTCGAGGCCATGGCCACCACATATCCCGTCACGGTCGAGGAGCTCTGCAACGTGCCCGGAGTGGGCAAGGGGAAGGCCGAGAGATATGGCAAGGAGTTCCTCGACGTCATCCGCAAGCATGTGGAGGAGAACGAGATCGTGCGTCCCGAGGACTTCCGCGTGCGCACCCTCTCGACGAGCTATACCGTCAAGCTCGACCTCGTCAGGAGCATCGACCGCAAGATCGACCTCGAGGAGCTTGCCGACTCGAAAGGGATGGAGTTTTGCGAGCTCCTCGACGAACTGGAGTCAATCGTCGACGCCGGCCATAAGATCAACATAGACTATTACCTGCGCGACATCATGGAACCCGACGAGGTGGAGGAGGTCATGGACTACTTCCGCGAGACGGAGGAGGACGACCTTGACGCGGCGATAGACGAATGGGGCGACGCGTACAGCGAGGATGAGATACGCCTGGTACGCATAAAGTTCCTTTCCGAAGTGGGCAACTGAGGCCGGAGTGATAACAATTTTCGGCCAGAGTGACAACAATTTTAGGGGAATGGGGTCTAAAAACGCGCTGAGGGAGGGGAATGGATAATTTTTTTCTTTTATGCGCGTTTTTAGATAATAAAACAACTACCAAAAGACACTCATGAAGAATAAAATCATGGTCGGCGCCGCCTTGTCGGCGTGTGCACTGGCATGGGCCGCCAAAGACCCGGTCCTTATGACGGTCGGCGGCATCGACGTTCCCAAATCGGAATTTGAGTATCTCTATCACAAAAATTCTCAGCAGCAGGTCTCGCAGCAGCCCCTTGAGGAGTATGCCGAGATGTTCAAGGTCTACAAGCTCAAGGTGGCCGACGCCCTGTCGGAGGGCATTGACACCACGGCCTCCTTCCGCAAGGAGATGAACCAGTACCGCCGCGACCTTGCCGCCCCCTATATCGCTGACTCGGCCTATCTGCTCAATTTCGTGCAGGAGGCTTACGAGCGCTCGCGCAACGAGGTCGAGCTTTCGCACATCATGCTCATGAAGGGGATGGATGCCGCTGCCAACGAGGCCATCCGCCAGCGTCTGGACAGCATACGCCACATCATAGTCGACGAAGGCCGTGATTTCGAAGAGGTGGCCCGCGCCTTCTCGCAAGACCGCAGCGTTGCCATGAACGGGGGCAACCTCGGCTATCTCACCACGGGGCGCGTGCCCTATTCGTTTGAGGTGGCCGGCTTCGCCACTCCCGAAGGGGAGGTGTCGGAAGTGGTTGAGAGCCCCGTGGGCTTCCACCTCATCAAGGGCGGACGCCGCCGCCCGGCCCGCGGGCAGGTGCTTGCGGAGCATATCATGAAAATGGTGGCTCCCGGCGCCACTCCCGAGGAGGAGGCCGCAGCCAAAGCCTGGGCCGACAGCGTCTACATGGAGGCCAAAGCGGCCCCGGCTCGCTTCGAGGACATGGCGCGCCGCCTGAGCGACGACAAGGGGAGCGCCCGCCAGGGTGGCCAGCTCCCCTGGTTCGGAGCCGGCATGATGGTCGCCCCGTTTGACTCGGCAGCCTTCGCGATGGAGGTCGGCGAGATTTCCGCTCCGGTGCGCTCGCAGTATGGATGGCACATCATCCGCAAGCTCGATGCGAAGGGGGCTCCCACGATGGCCGAGCTCAAGCCCGAGATACTGCAGCGCCTGTCCAACCCCCAGGATGAGCGCTCCGGCATGGTGCAGCGCCACAACTGGGAACGCCTGGCCCGGAAGCACAAAGGGTCGGTCAACGAAGCCGGAGTGAAGCGCCTGCAGGAATACGTGGCCGCAGCCGGGATGCTCGACAGCGCCTTCTATGACGCATGCCGCAGCGGCGAGCTCGCCGGAGTCGAGGTGGCCCGCATAGGCAAGCGCCCTCTGACTGCCGCCCAGATGGTCGACGGCGTGCGCCAGACGAGCCTTCCTGCCGGTGACTACGCCAATGAGATTATCCGGGGCAATGCCGACGCCTGCCTGCATCGCGGCCTGATGGAGGCCGAGTATGACTGGCTGGAGGCCAACGAGCCCGACTACCGCAACCTGCTCCGCGAATACCGCGACGGCAGCCTGCTCTATGAAGTGAGCGTGGCCAAGGTGTGGGACAAGGCTGCCAAGGATACCGAAGGGCTGGACAGATACTTCAAGGCCCACCGTGATGACTACACCTGGAAGAAGCCCCACGTCAAGGGGTATCTCGTGCAGGCGCTCAATGACTCTGTGGCTGAGGCAGCCCGCCAGCGCCTGGCCACCCTCGGAGGCGATACTATCGTTCCGGCTATGCGCAAGGAGTTTGGCAAGAGCATCACTATCGAGCGTGTGCTCGTAGAGGAGGGCCAGAGCGCGATGGTGGACAATCTCGTCTTCGGAGGCGCTCCCGTCAAACCGGCCGCAGCCGCCATGACCACCTATTTCATCTATGACCCCAGGATGCTCACCGTGCCCGAGGAGGTCAGCGATGTCAGAGGGATGGTCACCAGCGACTACCAGACGGAACTCGAGAACGCATGGGTCGAAGAGCTTAAGGCCAAGTATCCTGTCACGGTCAACCGCAAAGTGCTCAAGAAAGTGAAATGAACCCCTCCGGGCACCGATATTCCCCCTCTTACCCGAGGACGCGCCGCAGCGCGTCCTTGCGGCGTTTTTTGCGGGGAGCGGTCCGGAGCCCGGGCGCGTGGGCTTGCGCCGCCATTGCGGCGGTGTCGTTGGCCTCGTGCGGAGGGCGCGCGGAAGAGGGCGCGCAGGAGGAGGGGCTGCTCGTGGTGCTGGGCGCTGATACATTGCGCGAAAGCGACCTGAGCCGCCTGACTCCCGCCGGGCTCACCGGCCCGGACAGCGTCAGGGCGCGCCATTCGGCCATCAACGGCTGGCTGACCGACCGGCTGCTCGAATCCTTGGCAGAGGACAATCTCCCCCGTGAAGACCTGCGCCGCATCAACAGCCTGGTGGCCGACTACCGTCTGGGCCTGTTGGTGGACACTTACCGCCGCCGTGCCGCCGAGACCTATGGCGGCGGGGTGCCGGAGGACAGCGTGAAGGCCTGGTATGCTGCCCATAAGGGGATGATGGTCGCAGAGCGCCCTCTGGTAAAAGGGGTCGTGATAAGGCTCCCCTCATCATCGGGGCGCCTTGAGAACGCCCGCCGCTGGATGCGCGACAATAGCGAAAGCAGCATAGACCGCATCGAATCCGAACTGATGGGGGAGGCCGGAGGATATGAATATTTCGCCGACAGATGGGTGGATGTCATGGACCTGGCCGAGAGCATCGTGGGGCTCACTCCCCGTGCCGTAGCGGCCATGGAGGCGGTGCCGGCCGACCTGGAGCTGACCTCGGGTTCATGGACCATCCTCCTCCACATCAGCGACTACCTCCCGGCAGGGAGCACGCTCCCTTACGACTATGCCGCCCCCCGCATAGCGGCGCGCCTGGACCGGCGCACGCTTGAGCAGCACCGCCGCGACATGACCTTCGAGCAGGCCCGGCGGCGCGCCCGCGACGGCGAGCTCAAAGTGTTTCCCGACGCCGAGGAGGCTCTGCCGTTCCGCCTCATCCCGCGCGAAGGGGCGGACGCAACCGAGTAGGAAGGAAGAAAAAATCACTAACTAAACCGATATAACGTGAAGACCATAAGAAACATCATAATCGGAAGCGCCCTCGCGGCCACCCTCGTGGCTGTCGGCGCCCCCAAGCGCAACGCCATAGACGAGGTGGTCTGGATTGTCGGCGACCAGCCGATATTCCGCTCGGATGTCGAGGACCTCTACCAGCAGATGCGCTCCGAGGGCACCCCCCTCAGCGGAGACCCGTACTGCACGCTCCCCGAGCAGATAGCTGTCGACAAGCTCTTCCTGCATCAGGCGCGCCTCGACACCATCGAGGCCCCGGAGGCGCAGGTGCAGAGCTCCGTTGACCGCCGCCTGGAGTTTTTCGTAGCCAACCTCGGCAGCAAGGAGAAGGTCGAGCAGTATTTCCGCAAATCCTTCCCGGCCCTGAGAGAGCAGCTCCTCGAGGTGATGCGCAACAACTACATAACCGAGCAGGTGCAGTCAAACATCACCAAGGGAGTGAAGGCCACTCCCAATGATGTCAAGAAATACTACTCCGCCCTCCCCGAAGACAGCATCCCCTATGTCCCAATGCAGGTCGAGGCGCAGATCATCCAGCTCAATCCCACCGTGCCCAAGCAGGAGATCGAGGATGTCAAGGCGCGCCTGCGCGACTATGCCGACCGCGTCAACCGGGGCGAATCGGATTTCTCCACCCTCGCAATCCTCTACTCCGAGGATGGCTCGGCCATGCAGGGGGGCGAGCTGGGCTTTCACAGCCGGGCCGACTTCGTGCCGGAGTTCTCAAACGTGGCCTTCAACCTCTCAGACCCCGACCGCGTGTCGCGCATTGTCGAGACCGAGTACGGCTACCATATCATCCAGCTCATCGAGAAGAGGGGAGAGCAGGTGAATGTGCGCCACATACTGCTGCGCCCCAAGGTGTCGTCCGCAGACCTTGACATGGCCGTCCACCGCCTTGACTCGCTGCGCAAGGAGATCGTAGGGGGCAAGTTCTCGTTTGACGAGGCCGCCCGCTACGTCTCGCAGGACAAGGACTCGCGCAACAACCGCGGCGTGATGGTCAATCCCAAGACCGGCTCGAGCCGCTTCGAGATGCAGGACCTTCCCGCCGAGGTGGCCCGCAAGATCGAGTTGATGAACGTTGGTGACCTCTCCGAGGCCTTCGTGATGAAAGACCAGGCGAAAAACCAGGATGTGGCCGTCATCGTGCGCCTCACCGAGCGCATTCCCGGCCACCGCGCCACCATGAGCGAGGACTATAACCTCATCAAGCAGATGTATGAGAACCACCGACGCCAGGAGATGATCACCGAGTGGGTGGAGAAGAAGATCAAGGACACATACGTCAAGATTGAGGAGGGGTGGGACAACTGCGACTTCAAGTATGACGGGTGGATCAAGAAATAACTATCCCCCGAGGGGGTTTGCGGCATGGGTCCTGGCGGTGATTCTGGTCATCGCCGGGGCTGACCTCGCCATGCGCGCCCAGCAGCAGAAGGAGCGCCGCAGCGTAGCCAAGCGCGAGCAGGAGTACACGCGCCCCAAGCCCACGGCCCCCTCCAAGCCTACCATACCCTCGGCCAACCGCTACAGGCCCGACAAGGTCTTTCTCGAGCAGGCCGATTCGCTCTACCGCCACGGCTTCGACACCGTGGAGCGCCAGATAGTCAAGGGTGACGTCCGTTTTCGCCAGGGGGCGATGTGGATGTTCTGCGATTCGGCCTATTACTATCCCGAGCGCAACTCGATGGATGCCTTCGGCAACGTCCGGATGCAGCAGGGCGACACCCTGACAGTGCGCGCCGACAAGCTCTACTATGACGGCACGCGCCGCTTCGCGCAGCTGTACCGCGGTCCATCCTGCGCTAAAGTGACCCTGCGCGACTCGCGCGGCGAACTCGAGACAGACACATTATATTATGATGTGGCGACCGAGGTCGGAAGCTACAACACCGGAGGCTTGCTGCGCGATGACGTCAACACGCTCAGCAGCATCTATGGCGAGTATTCGCCGCGCACCCACGATGCCTTTTTCGAGCATGACGTGGAGCTGATCAACCGCAAGGATGACTACCGCCTCTATTCCGACCGCCTGCGCTACAACACCGCCACCAACATCGCCCGCATCGAGACCCCTACGCGCATATTCGGGCGCACGGACTCAATTGTGACCTCCTCGGGATGGTATAACACGGCCAACGACAGCCTCGAGCTGACCTCGCGGTCAACGGTCTTCCACCGCGACAGCCTCGGGCGCGTAACCACACTGACGGGTGACAGCATCGTCTATGACCGCCGCACGCGCGTCAGCCGCGTGTTCGGATTTGCCGACCCCGCGCGGCGGGGCCTCATGGAGATCAACGACACCGCGCGCAAGGTCATCATAACAGGCTACGAAGGATACTATAACGACTCGACACGCGAGGCGTATGCCACCATCTATCCGCTGCTGACCGAATACAGCCGCCCCGAGCCCTTCTTCCTGCGCGCCGACACCATCTACTCCTGCATAATCACCATGGCTGACACCATCCGCCCCTCTCTCTCTCCCGCAGGCATTCCGGACAGCATCGCTTCCTCTCCGGCAGCGTCCGATAGCGTCACCTCCCCGGCTGGACCAACGCCGGGCAGCTTAGCCTCCGGCTCCTCTCCGGCTGTGGCTGACAGCATTGTCATGCGCGAGTGGCATTATGCCCGCGCCTATCCGAGGGCGCGCTTCTTCAACAGCGAGGCCCAGGGGGTGGCCGTTGACTCGATGGTGTATCTCGAGCGCGACTCCATGGTGTGGATGCACGGGCGCCCGGTGGTATGGAGCGGGGAGAGGCAGGTGAGCGGCCCGCTGATTACGGTGCATCTCAACGACTCCACAGCCGACCGGGCCGACCTCCCGTACGGAGGCCTGATGGCCGAGCATATCGAAGAGGACTTCTTCAACCAGCTTTCCGGCAAGGAAATGCACGCCTGGCTGGCCGACCGCGCCCTGCGCCGCCTGGAGGTCAACAAGAACGTTGAGACCGTCTTCCTCCCCCAGGAGGAGGATTCGACCTACAACCGCCTGGTCAACGCCCAGGGTGACTCGCTGGTCATCACGATGGATGCCGGTCAGATAGAGCGCATCAAACTGTGGCCGCAGGTGTCGGGCACCGTCACGCCGATATTTCTGGTCAAGGCTGACCAGAAGTTCCTGCGCAGCTTCAAGTGGCTCGACGCCATACGTCCGCGACGCGAGGAGGATGAGGAGGGCAACCTCAAGTGGGGCGACGACTTCGGCGAGATCTCAGACGAGCTCGAGCTCTACTTCTCGCAGCCTGTCGGCGAAGACGAGCGCCCCGGCCGAACCAAGCGCCCCGAAATGCCGGAATAGCTCGAGAAGCTCGAGAAGCCCGAGAAGCCCGAGAGGCTCGAGAGGCTCGAGATTGTCGAGAAGCTCGAGATTGTCGAGAAGCTCGAGAGGCTCGAGATTCATGATAAATCATGATAATTCATGATTCATCATGATTAATCATGACAAATCCAACCCCGATTAGATTATGGATATCATCAGACTGCTCCCGGATTCAGTAGCCAACCAGATAGCCGCCGGCGAGGTGATCCAGCGTCCCGCCTCCGTGCTCAAGGAGCTCGTTGAGAATGCCGTCGACGCCGGCGCCACCGAGATCCGCATCTTCGTCAAGGATGCCGGACGGACCCTCCTGCAGGTCACCGACAACGGCCGGGGCATGAGCGAGACCGACGCCCGCATGGCCTTCGAGCGCCATGCCACATCCAAGATCACCGCAGCCACCGACCTCTTCTCGCTCCATACGATGGGCTTCCGCGGAGAGGCCCTCCCATCCATCTGCGCCATATCCGAGGTGGAGGTGCTCACCGGCACCGGCGATGAAGGGATCCCGGGGACGCGCCTGGTGATACGCGGCTCGCATGTCGAGGTCCAGGAGCCCTGCGCCCCGACGCGGGGCACGAGCATGTCGGTGCGCGACCTCTTCTTCAACGTCCCGGCGAGGCGCAAATTCCTCAAGAGCGACAGTGTCGAACTCTCCAACCTCATGCGCGAGTTCGAGCGCCTCGCGCTGGTCAACAACCATATCCGTATGTCCATCGACACCGGCAGCCGCCGGATAGACCTGCGCGCCACGACCCTCAAGCAGCGCATCCATGACATCTGGAAAAACAACCTCAACATGCAGCTCGTGCCGGTCAACGTAGACACATCGCTCATACGCATCGAGGGGTTCATCTCGCGCCCGGAGTTCGCCCGGCGGCGCAACCCGCTGCAGTTTCTCATCGTCAACGGGCGCAATATGCGCCATCCCTACTTCCACAAGGCCGTGGTGTCATGTTACGAGGGGCTCATCGCCACTGACACCCAGCCATGCTATTTTCTGAAGTTCACCGTCGACCCCTCGACTATCGATGTCAACATACACCCCACCAAGAACGAGATCAAATTCGAGTATGAGCAGCAGATATGGCCCATACTCGTCGCCTCGGTAAAGGCTGCTTTGGGCAAGTATGCCGCGGTGCCCTCGATCGACTTCGACACCGATGTCGTCCCGGTCGCTCCGCTGCATCCCGGCGAGAATCCGGATGCCCCGAGCCTCGACATATCCTCCGATTACAATCCCTTCACGCAGCCCAACGTCTTCGAGACGCCGCGCGGTATGCCGGGGCAGGTGTACGAGCCGAGCCGGCGGCGCGAAAAGGTGGCGCGCGGATGGGAGACGCTCTATAACGACTTCATGCGCCAGGCTGATTCGCGCGGGGGAGGGCAGGGTACCCCGGCGGAGCCCCTCTTTGCCCCGGCGGACTCTCCGACCGGCGCTAACGGCGCGCCCGGGGCGCATGATATGCTCGATGAGGAGGGGGGCAGCCTTGGACTGCCCGTGATGTGCCTGCAATACGGCTTGAAATACATAGTGACCGTAACGCGCGAAGGGGTCGTGATAATCGACCAGCACCGCGCGCATGTCAAAGTGCTCTATGAGAGCTGCCTGCGCGAGGTCGGCAGGCAGGAGGGTGTGTCGCAGCGGGTGATGTTTCCCGAGACCGTCGAACTCGACCCGGCCCATCAGGCCGCGCTGACGGCAGTCACAGACGACCTGGCGCGGCTCGGGTTCCAGCTGGAGTATGACGAAGACAACCTGTGGCGTATCATAGCCGTGCCCGGCATGCTGAAGGGGTGCGATCCCAAAGATGTCGTCATGCGGATACTGGACTCAGTGTGCGACTACAGCGCAGGATACGGCTCTGACGGAGCGCCGGCCGACACCATGCTCTCGCGCGCCGCCCTGCTGATGGCGCGTGCCGCCGCCATCACCGGCGGCCGCAAGCTCAGCGACGGCGAAATGGAGCACCTTGTCGGCGAACTCTTCTCCCTGCCCGACCCCTCCCTGACCCCCGACGGCCGCCGCATCTACGCCCTCCTGACCGCCGAAGCCCTCGCCGCCCTCCTCCCCTGAGTAGCGGAGGCTTTCCAGCCTCCGTAAATGTAGCGGAGGGCCGGCAGTGGCGGAGGCTTTCCAGCCTCCGTAAATGTAGCGGAGGGCCGGCAGTGGCGGAGGCTTTCCAGCCTCCGTAAAAGTAGGACAGCCCGGCAGTAGCGGAGGCTTTCCAGCCTCCGTAAAGACCATCAAATAACAGGAGGCACACTCGTCCCGAGCATGCCTCCCGTAAATAAGATAGGCTTAAGTAATATTGTATTCATTATGGCTATGTGATTGTAAGCGGGGGCGCTGAGCGCCTGTCCCGTCTTGACACTGCAAAATTACAGCTTTCCCGCTCCCCCGGCAATACCCAAAAGTGAGTAAAAGCGGCATCCGGCACGCAGCATTATTGCCCCGGAGGGGCATCACAGTGTTAACCGCGGGCGTAAGCCCGTGGAGCAGATCCCCGCCTGCACCACCACCCCGGAGGGGTGGCACTGAGGGTGCATCTGCCACCCCTCCGGGGTAGTGGTGCTGTAGAGTGCAGAACCGTGGGCTGACGCCCGCGGTTAACGCTGTTCCGCCCCTCCGGGGCTATCCTGCGGGTGTGCATGAGGTATTTTTTATGCTTTTTTGCGGGAAGCTCCGATTTTTTTATTATCTTTGCGG